>JANOBH010000030.1:0-5877 GCA_031411535.1 Chthoniobacter sp.
CTCTCAGTCAAAGATTTTCCCAGGGTTCAGGATTCCGTGCGGGTCCAGCGCCCGCTTGAGCTGCCGCATCAGCCCGAGACTGGCGTCACCGATTGCCGCCGGCAGAAAGCTCTTCTTCGCGAGGCCGACCCCGTGCTCGCCGGTGATCGTTCCGCCGAGCGCGAGCGCGTAGTCGAAAATCTCCTGCATCGCCTTCTCCACGCGCGCCATTTCGTCGGCGTCGCGCTCATCGGTGAGAAAGGTCGGGTGCAGGTTTCCATCGCCCATGTGCCCGAAGGTGCCGATGCGAAGCCGGTGCCGCGCGCCGACCTCCTGGATGAAGCGGATCATCTTCGTCAGCTCGCTCCGCGGCACCGTCGCGTCTTCGAGGATCGTAGTCGGCGCCACCCGCGCGAGCGCGGAAAAGGCGGAGCGCCTCGCCGTTGCCAGCCGCGCGGCCTCGGCCGCATCCGCCGCCACCTGCACATTCACCGCGCCGGAACGGCGTGCGATTTCCTCCATCTGCCGCGCCTGCTCCTCGACGACGGCAGGATGTCCGTCCGTCTCCATGAGCAGGATCGCCTCGGCATCCAGCGGCAGGCCGATCTTCGCAAAATCCTCCACGCACTTGATCGTAATGCGGTCGAGAAACTCCAGCGTGCAGGGAATGATCTTCGCCGCGATGATCGCCGAGACCGTGTCCGCCGCCGCTTCCATCTGCGCGAAAGTCGCGAGCAGCGTCTTCTTCGCCGCGGGTTTCGGCACGAGCTTGAGCAGCACTTTCGTGATGATCCCCAGCGTGCCCTCGCTGCCGATGAAGACATCCTTCATCGAATAGCCCGCCACGTCTTTCACGCACTTGTTGCCCAGCCACACGATCTCGCCGCTCGCGAGCACGACCTCCATTCCCATCACGTAATCCCGCGTCACTCCGTACTTCAGCCCGCGCAGCCCGCCGGAATTCTCGGCGACGTTTCCGCCGATGGTGGAGATTTTCATCGAGCCCGGATCGGGCGGGTAAAGCAGACCGACCGCGTCCGCCGCCTCGGCGATCTTCTGCGTGATCGCGCCCGCCTCGGCGAGCAGCGTGAGGTTCCGCTCATCCACTTCGAGGATGCGATCCATCCGCACCAGACAGAGCACGACGGCGTCCGCGGTGGGCACGCTGCCGCCGCTCAAGCCAGTGCCCGAGCCGCGCGAGACGATCGGGACCCTGTTCTCCGCCGCGTAGCGCACGATCTCCGCGACTTCCTCCGTCGTCTGCGGCAAGACCACGACGCCAGCTTCTCCGCGCAGCGCCGCAGTCCCGTCAAAGCCATACGTCAGCAGATCCTCGCGCTCCGTGAGCACACGTCCGGAGTCGAGAATGGCGGTGAGAGCGGCGGCGTGGAGAGACATGCGCGGCCTTACATTTCTACGGCGCTTGCGGAAAACCATCCTTCTCCGCCGAAGAGAATCTTCCCCGACCGGCGGCCTTGCGCCGCGTGCGTGAGCGCGGCAGACGCATCGTCCAGCCGGTAGATGCGCTCCACCGGCGCGTGCAAAACCCCGCGTTTCACGAGACCGAACAGCTCTTTGAACAAAGCGCGTGTCGCCCCCTCCGATGCATTCCGATACCACTGCGAGATCCAAAAGCCGCGCCAGCGGATGTCCTGGAAAATGAGCAGCCCGTTTGGAATCCGCAGCGGCTGACGGCTCATCGCGCCATAGGTCACGATCGTGCCGCCGGGCGCGAGCGCCTTTGCCAGCCTTACCGCGCTGTCGCCGCCGACCGCGTTGAGCGCCAGGCGGATCGCCTCTCCGCCGGTCGCGAGGGAAATCTGCGCCGGCAGATGCTCGCCATCCAGAAGCACGACGTCGCCGCCCACGGCCTTGAGTTCCTCGATCACCTCCTCCCGCCTCACCACATTGACAGTCCGCAGCCCGCGCTCGCGCGCGAGCCCGATCACCAGGCGCCCGACCGCCGAGTTCCCGACGTTTTGCAAAACCCAGTCACCCGTCTTCAACTCCACGAAATCGCTCAGCATCCGCAGCGCGGTCGCCGGATTGATCCTCAGCATCGCGGCCTGCTCCGGCGGGATGCCCGGCGGGACGACGATCAGCTTTTCCGCAGCGACCACACCGGCCTCGCGCCATGTGCCGTAGCCACGCGGCAGCAGCACGCGGTCGCCGGCGTTCACGCCGCTCACCGAGTTGCCGATCACCTCCACGGTGCCGACTCCCTCCACTCCCGGCACACCGGGCAGGGACGGCCGGATCGGATACTTGCCTTCGATGACATTGAGATCCGCGGGATTGATCGGCGCGGCGAGCAGGCGCACCCGCGCCTCATCCGCTGCCGGTTCCGCGATCCCGATCTCCTCCGGGCGCGCGACTTCCGCCGGCTCGCCGTGCTCGTGAAAAACTATCGCCCTGACTTTCGACATCGTGCCCCTACGATGCCGCGCCGTGGCCGGGCACACAAAACCTTTCACCCTCAGTTCGCTTCACGCCGGCGCGCGTCTCGCACTGCTCGGCGTGGCGGTGAACTCCCTCCTCGCGATCATCAAAATCACTGCCGGAATCCTCGGCAACTGCTACGCGCTCATCGCCGATGGCATCGAGTCCACGCTCGATATCTTCGGCTCGCTGGCCATCTGGTTCGGACTGAAAGTCGCCGCCGCGCCACCCGATGACGAACATCCCTACGGCCACGGCAAGGCCGAGCCGCTCGCCGCCGTCCTCGTCGCACTCCTCGTCATCCTCGCCGCCGTTGGCCTGGCCATCCAGAGCGTGCGCGAAATCGTCACGCCGCATCATTCGCCCGCGCCATTCACGCTCGCCGTCGTCGTGCTCGTCGTGCTGGTGAAGGAGACGCTCTTTCGCAAAGTCATCCACACCGGCACGGCGATCAGCAGCACCGCGGTGCAGGCCGACGCCTGGCACCACCGCTCGGATGCCATCACCTCCCTCGCCGCCTTCATCGGCATCAGCATCGCGCTCATCGGCGGCCCGGGCTGGGAGCCGGCGGACGACTGGGCGGCGCTCGTCGCCTGTGCGCTGATCGGATTCAACGGCTGGCGCCTGCTCATCCCTGCGCTGCATGAGATCATGGATTCCGCGCCGCCAAAGGAGTGGGAAGATCGCGTCCGCGAAACCGCCGCGCGGGTCTCCGGCGTCGCGAATGTCGAGAAGTGCCGCATCCGAAAGATGGGCCTCGATTTCTACGTGGACATCCATGTCGGCGTGGACGCCGGCCTGACCGTGCGCGACGGCCACCGCATCGGACACGATGTCAAAGACGCCATCCGCGCGGCCCACCCGGCCGTCGCCGATGTCCTCGTCCACATCGAACCCATCGAGCCATAGCGCAAAGTAGCTTGGGCTTCAGCCCAGAGTCATTTGGACTAGAGTCAAAGCTACGGTTTCAACCTTCCGCCGCGCGGAGCCGGTTGAGGAAAACCTTACACACGCTCTTCATGCGGGTGAGGATGTAATAGACCGTCTGCGAGCGGATGCGCACGAGCTGGCCGCCGACGATCTTCGGCACAAAGTCCGCTGGCAGATCCATGATCTCTTCGAGCGTGGAGCCCTCCAGCCCTTTGCACAGGATCGAGGTCATTGCCTTTGTCAGCGTCTGCACCTGCGGGCCGAGGGTGACGCGAAAGCGCGCGCGCCTTTCGCCATCCACGCGGAGAAACACGCCGACGGTGTCCGTGCATTCCTCATCCTTGCGCACGTCTTCGAGGTCGAATGTCTCCTCAGGCTTCGGCTCGTGCTTCTTCGCCTGCTCCGAGTAGGCGATGAGGTTTTCCCGCTTCTCCTCCTCGGGCAGGGACTCGAAGAGCGAGATGATGGCAGTGAGCTGAGGCGGATAGGGGTGCATGAATGACGAATGCCTAATGACGAATGCCTAATGACGAATGACGAGGGAATGACAAAGCCTGAATCCCGAAACTCCGCGAATGCTCGCACCACATTCGGACATTCCGATTTCCTTCGTCATTCGGCATCCGTCATTCGTCATTTTCCCGCTCAGCTCCGCTCGATCGGAGCGCGCACCCGGTTCCCCCACTCCGTCCACGAGCCGTCGTAGTTTCGCACCTTCTCGTATCCGAGCAGGTAGGTGAGGACGAACCACGTGTGGCTCGACCGCTCGCCGATCCGGCAGTAGGCGATGATTTCCTCGCTCGGCTTCAATTCGCAGCCCACCGAGTAGATGCCGTAAAGCTCGGCCGCCGATTTGAACGTCGCGTCGTCCTTCACCGCGGTCTTCCACGGCACGCTCTTCGCGCCCGGGATGTGGCCGCCGCGGAGCACGCCTTCCTGCGGATACTCGGGCATGTGCGTGACCTCGCCCTTGAACTCGCCGGGCGAGCGCACGTCGATGAGCGGGAGTCCCTCCTGGCTCTGCGCGAGTGCGTCGTCGTAGAAGGCGCGGATCTCCGCGTCGAAGCGCTTTGGCGGCACCGGATACGCGGCGGGCGCCGCCTTCAGTTTTTCCTTCGTCATCACGCGCCCTTCCTTCACCCACTTGTCGCGCCCGCCATCGACGAGCCTCACCTTTGTGTGGCCAAAGAGTCGGAACGCCCAAAGCGCGTAGCACGCCCACCAGTTCGATTTGTCGCCGTAGAAAATGACCGTCGTATCGGGCTCGATCCCATTTCTCTCGCAGACCGCGGCAAAGGCCTCGGGCGAGATGTAGTCGCGCATGAGCGGATCCTGGAGATCGTCCCGCCAGTCGATATGCACCGCGCCGGGGATGTGGCCGGTGTCGTAGAGCAGCACGTCCTCATTGCTCTCGACGATGCGCGTGTTGGGTTCTTCGAGATGCTCCGCGAGCCACTCGGTGGTCACGAGCACCTCCGGATGCGCGTAGGTATAGGTCGTTTCGCTCATAGGGACGGGCAGACTAGCGGGCCGCATCCCGGCCGCTCAAGCGGCGAAATCCGGGCCGCCCGCCCGTCACGCGTCCGCCGGCGCGGGACGCTTCACGCTTTCGCGCAGCGATGCGTAGATGAAGCAGCCGGTGGCGACGAAGATGCAGCTATCGGCGACATTGAATGCCGGCCAGGGACTCGCGTACGGAATCGGGATGTCCGTGAACGGCACGCGCAAATAGAAGAGCAGGAAATCCACGACATGCTGAAAGCGAAGGCGGTCGGTGAGATTGCCCAGGATACCCGCGACGAGGAGCGCCACGCCGATGCGCGAAAGCAAATCGCGAAACACGCCCCGGATATAAAACACCAGCAACCCAGCGAGCGTCACCCCGGAGAGGGCGACAAAGAACCAGTTGTTCCCCGCGCCGATGCTGAAAGCCGCGCCGGTGTTCTGCCAGTGGCAGAGGTAGAAAAAGCCGTCGATCACCGTGCGCGGCTCGTCATACGGCGAGAAGTTCGCGACGATCCACCACTTGGTCAGTTGATCAAGCGCGAAGAGCGGGAGCGCGATGGAGAGGAGCAGCTTCACTGGGCCGCCACGACTTCCGCGCAGCGTTCGCACAGGTCCGCGTGCGCGGCGTTGGCACCGACACTCGCGCGGTGCCGCCAGCAGCGCGCGCACTTTTTGTGCATGGTCGGGATAATAATGGCTTTCGTCTCTGCGCCCGCCGTGAGCGTGAGGTCGCTGAGGATGAAGAACTCCTCCAGATCCGCCTCGCTCCCGCGCAGCGTGGCGAGCAGCCCCTCATCCGCGAGCGCGAGCGTCACTGCGCCTTCGAGCGCGTTGCCGATCTGCTTCGCCTGCCGCGCAGGCTCCACGGCCTGCGCGATAACGCCGCGGAGGGCGAGCAGCTTTTCCACGCGCTCCTCCAGCGCCGTGTCGCGCAGCATCGCATCGGCTTCGGGAAAGCTTTCGAGATGCACCGAGGTCGCGTTGCCGGCGAACTCCCACGCCTCATCCGCCGTGAAGACAAGC
>JANOBH010000031.1:0-3914 GCA_031411535.1 Chthoniobacter sp.
AAAACTCATCCCCAGCCTGCTGCGCAACCACGGTGAAAACTCGATCGAGGCCGTGGAAACTGTGCGCGTGCTCGCGCCGGTGAGGCAGATGCGAAACTACGTGCTGCCGGTGAACATGCAGGCTGGCTACATCAAGAAGGATTGGCCGGACGAGGCGATCTACGTGGGGCGGTAGTTGAAAATTACGCCGTCATCCTTCACTCCGCCTTTGTCGCAAAGCCACCAAAGGCTGCGTTCAGGATGACGGCAGGTTTTTGGCGCGCATCGCGGCGGCGGAAGCGATGGTGCTTCGCGGAGCGCCTTACTCCCGCGCGAGGCGGCGCTGGAGGGTGAGGAACTGGCTGTGGAGACTGGGAAAGCGGTTTGCGGTGAGCCATTCGCCGAGGGCCAGCAGGATGGCGCGCTCGCGGGCACCTTCGTCGAATTCGGATGGCGGCGGGGTGAGGAGATTTTCGGAGACGAAGCTGGCGGGCGTGGCGAGGGCTTTGAGGAGCTTGGACTTTTCCTCGACGGCGATGTCGGGTCGGCCGAGGTAAAATTCGAGCGCGGTCTTCTGGCCGGGCACGGCGAGATCGGCCTTGGCAAAGTAATCGGCGCGGAGCATGGGGCGCTCGGCGAGTGTGGCGGGATGGGAATTGAGGTAGCTCATCACGTCGAGCGGGCTGGCGGCGGCGAGGCGGTCGAGCGCCACGTCGGCGGAGTGGCGGAGCTGTTCGTTGGGGTCGGTCTGCGCCTTTGCGAGGTCGGCGGTGAAGGTGGCGTCCTTGGTGAAAACGATCACGTCGAAGGCTTCAAGCATGCCGCTCGTCGGTGCGGCACGCCACGGCGCGTAGGCGAGCATCTCGCGCGCTTTGGCGGCGAGGTAGCCGGTCGCGGCAGGCTCGTGCCACGCCACATTGCGGAGGGCGATGGCCCATTCGTCAGCGGAGTTTTTTTTCTCCAGCGTCTCTCGCGCGAGCTTGGCGGCGTCGCCGGTGCCGTCGCGTTTGGCGATGCGGCCGAGCACATCCATGAGCAGCACGCGCATGGTCGGCGCGGCGAGATCGCCGCCGGGGCGCAGGGTGAAGTCGAGGCCGGTGCGGGCGTCGCGCCCGGTGGCGAGAAAGTCGCGGATGGCGGCGCTGGCTGCGGCGGGCTCGGCGGCGAGGAGCGCGCGTTTGAGTGCATCGAGATCGCCCTCGGTCGCGGTGCCGCTTTCGAGGAGGGCGAGGAGTTTCTCGATGCCGGCGGCGAGCGGAGAGGAGGGTGTCTCTTTCACCGCGCCGGATGGACCGCCAGGAGCCGGAGATGCTGCGGGAATCGGCGTCGGCGCGCCGCCGGATGCCGCGGGCAGCGGGACGGAAATCGTGACTGACCGCGAGACGCCGAAGAAAAAGACGACGATGGCCGCGGCGAGCGCGAGGCTGCCGATCACGATCAGGAAGCGCGTGCCGTTTCCCATCCGGCGCTCCTATTTCAAATACTGCCGGATGAAGTCCGCGGCGGCGCGGTCGAGGATGCGGATGCCGGCGGACGGCGGTTCATTTGAGCCTGCGACGATGACGCCCGTGAGGTAGAGCTTGCCGTCCGTGTCGCGCGCGAAGACGGGCCCGCCGCTCATGCCGCTCTCGACGTAGATGGAGCGGTTGTCCCAGAACGCGCCGACGACAGGGGCGAAGGGGGATGTCGGCGAGACGGAGAGGAGGTCGTCGCCGCTGTGAAACTCTCCGCCGAAGCCGAGGACAAGGAGCGGGGCGCTACCTGTGAGGAGTGAGGGATTGGCCCACCAGCCGGCATTCGAGCCGCCAGCGACCGGATCGCGGAAGACGACGCCGCCGCTGTCGTAAGAAAAGGCGCGCGGGTCGGCGGGGTTGAGCCGGCGTGCGTTTTCGCGATAGCCGGACAGGACGTAGATGCGGCTGGCGTACTGCGCGGAAAGCGCCGAGCGCCCCGCGAGGCCGCGGCGGAAAAGGATGTCGGTCGAGAAGCCGCCGTCGGTGTCCCAGAGATTGTGCGCGGCGGTGAGGACCGAGCGCGGGCGGACGACCGTGCCTGAGCCGGTGAACCAGGAACTGCCATTGGCAAACTGAAGCTGGCCGATCATCGAATACGGAAACGTCCGCGCGAAAGCGGCGCCGGTCTCCTGCGGATACGCCGCCGTGGCGGCAGCCGCGGGCTCGGCCGAGTGGACAAACGGCGAGGCCCATAGCGCGAGGACGGCTGGGAGGAGGAGCGTGGGCTTCATGCGCGGCGGGAGTGTAGTGTGGGATCGCCCGTTGGCAACCGGGCTTGCGGATCCTCCGATGGCGGAGACGTCACCGATCCTGATGAGCGGACGCGCGATGCCGAACGGCATCACCGCGAAAAAGGCGCAACATTTCGAGAAAATGTTTTTGACTTCGGATGGCGCTTAGGAGTGAATTGGGGCGGTTCGGGGCAAATCGGATTTTTGCTTCAACCACTCCTCGTCATGGCACTCTCCACCCAAAGTTCTGCTGCCCCGAAGTTCGCGGCGAATTTTTGCCACAAGATCGAGGGCAAGAATCGCATCACGATCCCATCGGCGTGGCGGTACGACGAGGAAGTGACGATGTACATGACCGCGCGCGCCACGCAGCGGTGCGTGGCGGTGATGCCGTGGAGCGAAGTGGAGCGGATTGCCGGGACGGTGGATGCATCGAATCCGCGGGAGCGCTCCGAGATGCTCGATACGCTCGGGTCGGATTTGAAGCAGGTCACGCTCGATAAGACCGGGCGCATTTCCATTCCGGACGATTTTTTCGAGCTGCTGAATCTGCCCTCTGGACGCGAGGTCTGGCTGTCGGGCTCACTGAACATGTTCAACATTTGGAGCGTCGAAGAGTTTGAGAAATTCCAAGAGGCGGAGAAGGCGCGGAAGGAGGCGCTGAAGCGCAAGATGGGCATATGATCGCGATGACCGAAGTCTCCACCCGCCGTCCCGCGGGCACCAGAACCAAAACCTTGAAACCGCGCGACTACGAATATCACGAATCGGTCCTGCTTGAGGAGACAGTGAAGCTGCTCGGAGCCGGGCCGGGCAGGACCATCGTGGACGGGACCCTCGGCGGGGGCGGACATGCGGCGGCGCTGCTCGCGGCGGGCGCGCGGGTGATCGGGCTCGATCAGGATCCTGAGGCGCTGGCATTCGCGCGGGAGCGGCTGGGTGACGGGGAAGAAAATTTCCGCGCGGTGCGCTGCAACTTCAGCGCGGTCGGCGAGGCTCTGGACGCGCTGGGGATCGGATTGATCGACGGCGCGCTGCTCGATCTTGGGGTGTCCTCTCGCCAGCTCGATTCGCCCGAGCGCGGCTTCAGCTTCATGCATGACGGGCCGCTGGACATGCGCATGGATCCGAGCGCGCCGGTCAGCGCCGCCGATCTTGTGAACACAATGGCCGGGGATCAGATGGAAAGGATCTTCCGCAACTTCGGCGAGGAGCCTGCGGCGCGAAAAATCGCCACGCGACTCGTGCGCGAGCGGATGGTCCAGCCGTTCACGACGACCCGGCAGCTTGCAGAAGCTGTGGAGTCGGTCGTCCCACGGCGCGGCCGCACGCATCCGGCGACGCGTGTCTTTCAGGCGCTGCGGATCGCGGTCAATCGGGAGCTGGATGTGCTGGCTGCGGGACTCGCCGAGTTTTCCAGGCGTATCGCGCCCGGGGGGCGCTTTGCGGTGATCAGTTTTCACAGCCTTGAGGACCGCATCGTGAAGCAGTTTTTCAAAGGGCACACCGTCGAGTTTCTCGACCGTCCCGAGTGGCCTGCGCCGCGTCCGAATCCGGATTTCATTTTCAAGGCCGTCACCGGCAAGCCCGTCGTCGCGTGCGAAGCGGAGCAGCGCGCCAATCCGCGGTCCCGCAGCGCCAAGCTCCGCGTCGCTGAAAGGAATTCCCATGCCGGATAACCGCCGCCGCC
>JANOBH010000032.1:0-3874 GCA_031411535.1 Chthoniobacter sp.
CGGAAACATCGCGGGCTTGAGCGCGAGCGGGTTCGCGGCGTCAGCCGCGGCTGCGCGGGCGATGAACTCGTCGCCTAGCAGGCTCGCGAGACCCAGCGTGCCGAAACCGCTGGCGAAGCGGCCCAACAATTGGCGGCGGGAGATGGGAGTCGGGGGATTCATGGGGCGTCAGTCGATATAAATGAATTCATTCGCGCAAAGGAGCACCTGGCAAAGCTGCTCCCATGCGGCGGGCGCGTCCGCCTTTCCGCGGGCGAGAGCGGCGAGGGCGATCTGCGCTTCCTCCGCGCTCGGCGGGCGGGCGAAAAGGCGGGCGTAGAGCCAGGCGATGCGGGCAGTGTCGTGGTCGGGTGTCTCGCGCAGTAGGCGGGCGGCGAGGGCTTTGGTCTGCGCGAGGGCGAAGGGATGGTTCAGCAGCCAGAGCGCTTGCGGCGCGACGACGCTGTCGGTGCGCCTCTCGACGATGGCGGAGGGATCCGCGCCATCGAAGAGCATCTGGTAGGTCGCGCGGTCGCTGCGGATGGTGGTGATGTAGAGCGTGCGGCGCGGCGCGGCGAGATCGCGGAGCGACGCGCCGCCGAGCGTGCGGTCGAGCGTGCCGGCGGCGGCGAGCAGCGAGTCGCGCAGTTCCTCGGCGCTGAGGCGGCGGCGGTTCTGGCGGGTGAAAAGCTGGTTTTCGGCGTCGGCTTTCCGCGCAGCGGGCGCGGCGGTGGAGGACTGCTGATACGTGGCGCTCGTGAGGATGACGCGGTGGATCGCCTTCACGCTCCAGCCGCTTTTCACAAACTCCGTGGCGAGCCAGTCGAGCAGCTCGGGGTGCGTGGGCGGCGTGCCGAGTTTGCCGAAGTTATTCGGCGTCCGCACGATGCCCTGGCCGAAGTGGTGCTGCCAGATGCGGTTCACCATGACGCGCGCGGTCAGCGGGTTTTCCTCGCTGGCGATCCAGCGCGCGAGTTCCAGCCGGCCACTGCCGGCGGCGATGGGCGGCTGCTCCTTCGTCAGCAGCGCGGGGAAGGCGCGCGGCACGGTGTCGCCGAGGCGGTCGTAGCGTCCGCGCGTGTGGATCTGCGCGTCGTGAAAGCCGTCGTATTTCGTGGCGGGGATGCCGCCATCCTGAAAGCCCTGCACGAATTCCACGCGCGCGACTTTCTCCGCGAGCGTCTTCTTTTCCTCCTCCATCGCCGGGCGGCCCGCGATCTCGCCGCCGAGCTGCGCGCCCTCGCCGGCGCAGACCCACCAGATGTTGTCCTGGCCTTGCGTCGCGCCACCGACGAGCGCCTCGCGCAAATCCCACTGCGCGCCGTCCGCGCCGCGCACGATGAAGTCGGTCTGCGTGGAGTCGCATGTGTATTCGCCGCGCGGGCGGATGAGGAGCTGCACGAGTTCGCCCGCTTTCACGGTGATCTCGCGCTCGGCGAATTCGGCCGTGCCGCGGTTGTCCATTGTGCCGCCGCCGAGCTTCTCCCCGGCGCGGCGTACCTCCCAGGCGATGCCGTCGCCGCAGTTCGGGTCCACGTCGCGCAGCCGCGCGCTCACGCGGATGGTGCCGGTCACCGGGCTGCGCCACGCCACGCTCGCGGCGGTCTTCGGGCCGGGGTGCAGGGCGATGGATTTCGCGGCCAGCTTGATCGTGATGAAGCTCTGCTCGGCGTCGGTGGTGTTGATGACGAGCGAGGGATTGTCCGCGCCTTTCGGGTTCCACGCGTGCAGGCCGGGTTTGTTGAAAATGTTGCGCTTCACCACGGTGAGCGGCTCGAGTCCGCCGGTGAGCACCGCGTCGATTTCCGCGATCCGCCTTTGCGCGGCAGCGCGCTCCGCCGTCTGCGCGGGCGAGAGCAGCGGCCAGCGTGCGAGCTTCTCGCCGTCGCCTTTGCCCTGGAATTTCGCGAGGATGCGGCTGCTGAAAAAGACGCCGGCCATCCCGTAGTAATCCCGCGCGGTGAGCGGGTCGAATTTGTGATCGTGGCAGCGCGCGCAGGCGAGCGTGAGGCCGAGGAAGGCGCGGCTCGTGACGTCGATCTGGTCGTCCACGATGTCGGTATAGACCTTCTCCTTGTCGGCGTCGCCGTTGCCCCAGTTGCCGATGGCATACATGCCGGTGGCGGTCACTTTCGCCGCGTCCCACTCGCGCGCGGCGAGGATGTCGCCGGCGAGCTGGTGCGTGACGAACTGGTCGTACGGCAGGTCGCGGTTGAAAGCGCCCACGACCCAATCGCGGTAGCGCCACGCGTCGAGGATGTCGCCTTCCTTGCCGACGCCGCGCGCGTCGAGCGAGTCGGCGTAGCGCGCGGTGTCGAGCCAGTGGCGGCCCCATTGCTCGCCGTAGTGCGGAGAAGCCAGAAGCTTGTCCACGGTGGTGGCGAGGAGTGATTGGTGATCGGTGAAAGGTGATTGGGACTCGCGGACGAACGCCTCCACCTCCTCCGGCGTCGGGGGCAGGCCGGTGAGGTCGAAAGTCATGCGCCGGATCAGCGTGCGCGGATCAGCGGGCGGCGCGGGCGCGAGCCCTTTCTCGCCAAGCTTCGCGAGGATGAAGCGGTCAATGGGGTTGCTGACTTGGACGTTGGAAGTTGGAGGTTGAGCGTTGGGCGTTCCCGGCTCCGGCACCGCCGGCCGTTCCGGTTTGTGATACGCCCACAGTTTCCGCGCGGCATCGTAGTCGATCGCCGTCGTTTCGGATTTCGACATTCGGATTTCGGATTTCCCCGCTGCGGGGCTTGGCGCTCCCATCTGCACCCACGCCACGAGGTCGGCGATGACTGCGTCCGGCAGCCGCTTGTCCTTCGAGGGCATTTTCAGATCCTTGTCGGTGTGGCGGACGGCCTTGATGAGCAGGCTGTTCTCCGGGTCGCCGGGGACGAGGGCGGGGCCGGAGTCGCCGCCTTTCAGCCAGCCGTCGCGGGAGTCGAGCAGGAGACCTCCTTTGATCTTCTCCGAGTCTGACGCGTGGCATTTCCCGCAATGCTCCGAGAGCACGGGGCGGACACGCTTTTCAAAGTACTCGATGCCGTCGTCTGCGGCCTGCGAGGAGGCAGCGAAAAAGGTGAGCGCGGCGAGCCCGAAAATGACTGGGGAGTGGTTCATCGGCGGCACGGCGAGGTAAGCGATACGTCGGCGCGATTGTTAGGCAAAAGGACGGGGTGAAAAAAAGTGCGCGCCGGGGGTTTTGCGCGGTTGCAATGCTTTGGCGGGCTGATAAAGCAGACGGCCCTATGTCCAACCAACCGCAGAACCAACAGTCCCTCCAACTCAAATACGAGAACTTCACGGCCCGCTACGCGAACCACGCGCTCGTCAGCGTCGGCGCGGAGGAAGTCTATATTGATTTCACTTCCGGCATCGTCGCGGACCGCCCCGGCGTGTCGATCATGCCGATCCACACCCGCATCGCGATGACGCCCTCCGGCGTCGTCCGCCTCGCGCAGCTGCTCCAGCAGACCACGGCGAATTTCCAGGTCGTGCAGATCCCGCCTCCGACGACGCCTCCGACGCCCGTCGAGCCCGCCGCGGTGACGGATAGCGCCAGCTAACCCAAAGCCAGAACCAGTTTAACAAACCCGCCGGTCAGCGCGCTTGAACGCGTCTGACCGGCGGGTTCGCTTTGGGTGCGAAGCGGCGAGGGTGACACCCCGTGTGCCTCCACCGGCGTCCGTTCACGCGGCACCCGTCGTCACTTCGGCGGGATGCCGACGATGCCGGAGCGATACCATTCCGACGCGGTCCAGCGCGGAGCGCCCCCCGTGGCGAGCGGATTGAAGGGGCTTTTCTCCAGATTGTTCACCGACGCCAGCGGGCGCGTGGAATGGGCCTCGATCACGTCTCCGACAAAGCCGGGAAAGACGTGATACCCCGTGTGCGCCACGCCCACGAAGAA
>JANOBH010000033.1:0-1586 GCA_031411535.1 Chthoniobacter sp.
GCTCGATTTGCTCCGCTCGCCCGGCTTTGATCCGCTCGCCCACATCATCCCGCCGACCCACCCCGAGCGCATCTTCGCTCCCGGCGGGATTCCCGATCGTGTGGTTCAGCTCTGCACCCGCCCAAACGCATGAATCCCACCCTCCCGAGTTTCTTTCACGACGCCCGCCTGACCCTCGTGGATGTCGGCGCCCGCGGCGGCCTCTCCTGCCAGTGGGATCCCTTTAAGCATCTCATCACCACCGTCCTCGTGGAGCCCGACCCAGCCGAGGCGGCGGCGCTCGTCGAGCGATTGAAAGGGGAAGGCTTGGGCGGAGTGAAAGTCATCCCCAAGGGCCTCGGCGCACGCAATGGCACCGCAGAACTCAACCTGCTCAAAAACCCCGAGTGCTCCTCCATCCTCGAGCCGAACCACCGCTGGCTCGCGCGCTTCCCGGAGGCCGAGCGCTTCACCACGTCCAAGCGAATTCCGATCGAGCTCTCGACCCTCGACTCCGAACTCGTGGCCCTCGGCGTCACCCACTGCGATTTCCTCAAGCTCGACGTCCAGGGCTACGAGATCGAAGTCCTCGCCGGCGCATCGGCCACGGTCGGCAACTGCCTCGTCCTCGAAGCGGAGACCTCGTTCAACGAGATCTACAAAGGCCAGCCGCTCTTCACCCAGATCGACTCCGTCCTGCGCCCGCTCGGCTTCTCCCTCATCGATCTCGAGCGCATCTGGTGGCGGCGGGCGAAAGTGCCGCCCGCCATCTCCACCCGCGGCCAGATCATCTGGGCGAATGCCCTCTACCTGCGCGACCCGTGGGACACCGGCGATTTCAGCCGCGAGAAGCTCGGCAAGATCGCCATCATCCTCTGCGCCTACCGGCTTTTCGATATCGTCCACGAACTGCTCCGCCTCGGGGTCGAAAAGGGCACCGTCCGCGCGGAGGAACTGGCGGAAGTCGCCGACTGGATGGCCTCGCTCTCCTACGCTCGCAGCCCGCTGTGGCGCTTCATCGCCCGGCTCCCGCACTTCCCGTTCAAGCGCCGGATCACGCGCTTCTTCGGCATGGTCGCCCGCAGCCTGCACGCCGACACCTACGGCGAAGGCGTGGGCGTGGACGCGCTCGCGTGGGAGCGGAAATGGGAATGGATGTGAAACCGCAATTCCATTCGTTTACGTCCTCGTTCCGAAACTCCTGAGCCTGCCCCGGTTTGGTGGACATGGATTGGGCACGGCTTTGCATCTGCTCAGGCGTTGACTCGCCTGGGTCTTCCGGTTGTCTATGCCCCATGCGATTGACGAGTGAACAGCAACTGAGCATCCGCCAGTCCGTGCTGGAGGCTGACCCCGCGGCAGCGGTGTATCTTTTCGGTTCGCGAGTGGATGACGCCCGGCGCGGCGGCGACATTGATCTGCTGGTGCTGAGCCAGCGCATCGGCCTGCGCGAACGGCTCCGCCTGCTGATGAGACTGGAAGACCGCCTCGGCGCGCAGCGCATCGACCTCGTGGTGAAACCCGCCCTCGATGACGCGTTTGCCCGCATGGCTTTCGCGGAAGGGGTGCGCCTGTGAAGACCGGGGATGCGGCCGCGCTCCTCACCG
>JANOBH010000034.1:0-3347 GCA_031411535.1 Chthoniobacter sp.
CGCCTTTCCGCGGGATTTCACCACGTATTGGGATCCATCGGCCTTCATCGCGCAGCGTCTGCGCCTGGAAGGCGGCGGGCGGATCGCGGCGGTGCCGGTCAATACCTTCGTCGCCTACACCGGGCCGGCAGACCTCGACGCAGCAGCCGCGCAGGCCGGCGGCGTGCGCTCACCGCTCACGCCGTACGGCACAAATCCAAACGCGCGCCCCTCGGCCACCTCGCCGCTCAGGCCGCGCGGCTTCAAGGTGGACCCTTTCGAGGACATGCGGAGCTTCGGGTACTGAAAGGGAGCACAGCCGCCGGAACGCCGCCGCCTCGCGCGCGCCCCGCTACTTGGCCTCCGCCGCGACCGTCACCAGCCGCCGGATCAGGTCCTCCCAAGCTACGACGCCGATCTGCCTGCCCTCCGCGTCGGCCACCACTGCGAGCGTGATCCGCGCGGCGCGCAGCTTCCGCAGGACGCTGTAGGCCGGCTCATTCTCGGCGACCTTCACGATGCGGCGCTGATACGACTCCAGAGGCCCGCCCGTCCGCCCGGCGAGCGCCACGTCGAAGACCTGCACCAGTCCCGCGATTTCGCCCCCGTCCGCCACCACCGGCCAGCGCTCCAGCCCCGTCTCCCGGCTGGCGGCGAGCAGTTCGGCGATGTCCGCATGCGCGCCGATCGTCCGCACACCGGCGAGCGGCGTCATCACGTCCCCGGCCTTCACCGCGCGGAAATCGACCACGTTGTGAATCATCTGCCGCTCCACCTTCGTCAGCGTCCCGGTGCGTTCGCTCTCGATCGTCAGATATTTGAAATCCTCGCGCCCCACGAAAAGCTTCCGCTGCGGCTCCGGCCGCCTGCGGAAAAGCATCCGCGACATCGCCGAGCCCGCCGCGTGCATCGGCGAGAGCAGCAGATCGGCGAGTCGCAGCGGGCCGGTCAGCGCCGCCAGCGCCCGGTAGGCTAAGCGGCGGAAACCCGACTTCGGCAGCAGCTCCAGCCCGAAGAGATAGACCGGCAGAAACGCCGCGAACGCCACGGGATACCCCCACTCCCCGAACCGCGCCACAGCCTCCTGCGTGGTCAGCGTGATCGCAAAAATATTCATCAGGTTCGTGACCACGAGCACCGTCACGAGCAGACGCTCGGGCTCCTGCAGCAGCCGGTTCAGGCGCAGCGCCGAGCGGTCCCTCAGCTTCACGCGGTGCCTCAGCCGCACGCGGTTCACCGACAGGATCCCCGCCTCGATCCCGGAGAAAATGAACGACACCAGCAGGCACAGCGCAACTGCGATCCAGATCATATCCCGTCGCCCTCCCCTGACAGCGGCACTGCCTCCGGCTCGATGAGCACCTCCTCCACGCGCTTCCGCGAGGTCCGCCGCACCGTCACTTTCAGCCCGTCGATCTGCAGTTCCGCCCCCGGCTTCGGCAGCACCCCGAGCCGGTTGAAAATCAACCCGCCGATCGTGTCGATCCCCTCCTCATCGAGCTTCACGCTGAGCAGTTCGTTGATGTCGTCGAGCCGCGCGCTGCCATTCACGATCAGCCCGCCGCCCGCCACGCTCTCGATGTAAAGCCCGTGCTCCGCCTGCGGCACGGCGTCGCTGATGATCTCCTCGATGATGTCCGCCAGCGTCACGATCCCCTCCGTGCCGCCATGCTCGTCCACCACGATCGCGAGCCCCTGCGGATGCTTGAGAAAGCTGCGCAGCAGATCGATCGCCTTCATCGTCTCCGGCACAAAGGACGGCGCGCCGAGCTGCTCGGTGTAGGGCGTGTCCGTGTTCAGCAAAAACGCGCGCACATCGAGCACACCCTCGATGTCGTCCGGCGTCTCGCCATAGACCGGCACGCGGCGGAAACGCTTTTCGCGGAGCAGCCGGATCAGCTCCTCGTGCGGCAGGTCGTCCGGCACCGCAAAGGCATCCACGCGCGGCGTCATGCAGTCCTTCGCCGTCTTGTCGCCGAGCTTGATGATCTCCTGGATCATCTCGCTCTCCGTCTCGTGCAGCGCGCCCTCCTCGGCGCTCAGCTCCACCAGCGTCTCCAGCTCGTCCTCGCTGAGAATGTGCCCGGTCTTGAGCGCCGCGGGCGTCACCGTGTCGGCGATGTTTTCGCTCACCCGCTGCAGCACCCGCGCGAGCGGGTCAAAGACCGGCGTGAGCACCCGCAGCACCCGCACGCCGATGCGCGCAAAGCGATACGGATCCGCCAGCGCCGCGAGCTTCGGCAGCAGATCGCAGACAAAGACGATGAGCGCGAAAATGAGCAGCGCCTCCGCCCAGAACGGCACGCCCGGCCCCTCCATGTAGCGCAGCAGGTAGAGCGAAAGGATGATCAGCGGCAGATTCACCAACGCATCCGCGAGGAGGATGACGCTGAGCAGCCGGCGCGGATTCTCCATCATCCTCGCCAGCGCCGCGGCAAAGTCCGCGCGCCGCGCCTTCAGCCGCTCGATGTGGTACGGCTGGAGGGAAAACAGCGCCGTCTCAATCGCCGAAAACAGCGCCGAGCAGACGGCGAGAGCGAGGATGATCGGTGCGATGAGCGAGAGCGCGCCGGGAGACATCACGGCGCGCCCTTCACGGGCGCCTCTGGGGCCAATCGCTTCTTGTCACACACAACGCCTCGCAGAATAGTTTTTCGATCTCCCGCCGTGCGATGAAAAAAAGCGACCGCATCTCCGCCCTCATCGGCCAGCCCTGCCCCGGCCCCGTGGCGGCGCTCGATCCGCACTACACGGGCTTCTTCACCAGCTTCAATTCCGGCCGGTACTACGAGGCGCACGATGTCCTCGAACATCTCTGGCTCCGCTGCCGCGACGGCAACGCGCTCTTTTACAAAGGCCTCATCCAGATCGCCGGCGCCTTCGTCCACCTGCAAAAGCAGCACCTCCACCCGCTCCACCCGAAGCACGGCCGCCGCCTCCGCCCCGCCGTCCGGCTCTTCCAGCTCGGCGCGAAAAACCTCGCCCCATTCGCCCCGCGCCACCTCGACCTCGACGTCGCCGCGCTCCTCGCCCGCTGCGCGCAGCTCTCGGAGGAAATCACTGCCGCCGACTACGCGCGCAACCCGTGGCATCCCGAGCACGCCCCGCGCGTGGAGTTGA
Organism: Chthoniobacter sp.; assembly: GCA_031411535.1. Lineage (GTDB taxonomy): Bacteria > Verrucomicrobiota > Verrucomicrobiia > Chthoniobacterales > Chthoniobacteraceae > Chthoniobacter. The sequence continues at coordinate 3,100 of JANOBH010000034.1, forward strand.
TTGTCGAAAGTTGAGGGTTGAGAGCCGCGGGTTCGCGGTGCAGCGTCCGCCCGCATTTCCGTGGCTCCCGACTCCCGACTCTCCACTCCCGACTCCTCCCCCGACGTCCTCATCATCGGAGCCGGCGCCGCCGGCCTCATGTGCGCCATCGAGGCGGGGAAACGCGGACGCCGCGTCGTGCTGCTGGAGCACAGCGAGCGCGTGGGCAAAAAGATCGCCATCTCCGGCGGCGGACGCTGCAACTTCAC
>JANOBH010000035.1:0-8368 GCA_031411535.1 Chthoniobacter sp.
CGCATCGCCGGCGAAACCGCACTGCCCCTCGCTGTCCGCAATGTGCTCGTCGCCGCCGCCCTCGCCAGCGTCTGGCTCTGGATCACGCGCTACGTCACCGCGCATCACACCAGCAGCGGCCTCACCGTCGCCTGGGCGCTCCTCGCGCTCATCGTATTCATCGCCGGCCTCGCCCTGCGCGAGCGAGTCTATCGCATCGGCGGATTCGCCATCCTCGCCCTCGCCATCGGCCGCATCTTCATCGTCGATGTCTGGCAGCTCGAAACGCTCTACCGCATCCTCAGCTTCCTCGTCCTCGGCGCCGTCCTGCTGCTGCTCGGCTACCTCTACAACCGCTTCGCCGACTCCATCCGGCGCTGGCTGTAGCCTGCTGCGAAGCTGTCTCCAAGCGTGCCGCCCAAACGCTCAGGGAATACGAGGAACACGCCGACGCCTCATTGTTCGAATTTGCCATCGACCACCTAACGTCGGCCCGTATCACACTTTATACGGCGATTCTGAACAACCTCGCACTCGAAGCTTGCCACGCCTTAATCCAGCAGGCCATTTCCGCCCTCCGCCAAGCCGGCACAGTCGAGTTCCTCGCTTGCGGTCTTCCGACCCGTGCTCGGCTCCGCGTTCTCACGGGTCAGAGCACCGGCCCCGAGAGCGCACAGGCCGACCTGGGGAACCGCTGAATGAAACATGGCGGAGTCCACGAAAGGCACGGAAGACACAAAAATGAAGACCGAGGCAGTGAGAGTGAACGCGCGGTTCCGGCCCCTTTCGTGGACTCAATCGGCGGTTCCCTAGACGAAGCTTGGGAGACCGCCGAGCGCGGGCCGATGCGGCGCTGCCCAGCCGACATCCACCTCCACCGCGCTCGGCTCTTTTTCCGCAAAGCGCAGGATCTGCGGGAGTCGGCCGGCGGCGGTGCGCCTCACGCGAGCACTTCGTTTCGCCCGGCGAGCGCGGTTTTCAGCGCCGTGCGTTTTTCGTCGAGCAGGCCCTCGGTGGCGGCGCGGACGGCGGAGAGGAGGTCGTCGGCTTCGCGCAGGCGGGCGACGGAGACGTAGTCGGCGCCGACTTCGAGGAGGAGGCTGGCCTGGGCGAGGACTTCGGCAGTGGCGATGATTTTCGCGGTGGGATTCAAGCCGCGCAGCAGTCGGACGAGGCGCTCGTTCGAGGAGCCTTTGAGCAGCGAATCCGGGATCGTGCAGACGATCACCTCGGCCTTTTCCACGCCGGCGTGGAGGAGCGTGTCGCGCTGGCTGATGTCGCCATAGACGACGCGGACTTTCCGCTCGATGAGCCCGGCGCGGGCCACGGGGCTGAAGTCCACGACGGCGACGTGCGGGATGAGGTCGGGCGCGTGGCACTGGATCTCCTCGAGCAGCGAGCTGGCGGTGCGGAAAAAGCCGAGAAAGAGAATGCGCGAGCTGCCGTGACCCTGGCCGCCCTCGGCGTGGGCGTCGTCGTGCGTGTGGTCGAGGTCGCGCAGGCCGCGGCGTTTCAGCCACGGGATGCTGGCGCGGGCGATGACGTTGGACTTTGCCATGCCAAACGACGAGACGGCGGCGAGCAGCGCAAATGCGAGGGCGACCATGCCGGAGGTCGCGGGATTGCCGAGGTGCCCGGCCTGCGCGCCGAGGGCCAGGACGACGAGGGAAAACTCGCTGACCTGGCTGAGATTGATGGCCGGGATGAGGCTGGTCCGCAGGCCCTGGCGCATGAGGTAGAGCGGTGTGAAAACCGTCGCGAACCGGCTGACGACGACGAATCCCGCGAAGGCGAGCGCCCAGCCGACGAGCGCCGGGGTCGGCATGGGAATCTGCATGCCGAGGCCGACGAAGAAGAGCGTGACGAAGAAGTCGCGCAGGCTCGTGACCTTTGCCGTGACATCGAGCGCGTACGGAAATGTGGAGAGCGCGACGCCGGCGATGAGCGCGCCCATTTCGCGCGAGAGATGCAGCCGCTCGGCCAGCTCGCCCACGAGGAAGCACCACGCGAGCGCGCCGACCTGCACCAGCTCGGGCAGGCGGGCGACGTGGCGGAAAATGGCGGGCAGCAGGTAGCGGCTCACGGCCATGGTGACGGCGACCAGGATGACCACGCGGCCGAGCGACATGAGCAGTACGCTGGCGCTGAGGCTTTCGAGTTTCGGCTGCACCGCAAGGAAGAGGATTGCCGCGAGATCCTGGAGGACGAGGACGCCTAGAGTGATGCGGCCGGTGAGCGTATCCAGCTCCTGCTTCTCGTAGAGCAGCTTCACGATGATGACCGTGCTGCTCAGCGCGCCGGCCACGCCGAGATAGAGCGCGTCCCATTTTCCCGATCCGAGTCCGAAGCCGCAGAGCCGGAAGAACACGACGCCGAGCACCGCGCCGGTGAATATCTGGACGGATGCGGTGAGGGTGATCGAGCGCCCGGCGGAGGCGATTTTTTTCAGGTCGATCTCCAGGCCGATCATGAAAAGCAGGAAGATGAGCCCCAGCTCGGCAATGGCCTCGATGCTCTCGGCGGATTCGACGAGCTTCAGACCGGCCGGCCCGAGGATGAAGCCGCCAACGAGGTAGGCGAGCAGCACGGGCTGGCGGAGGAATTGCGCGACAAGTCCGAGCAGCCAGGCGGCGGTGATGCTGAAGGTAATGTCGCGGATGAGGTCGTGCATGGGCGGGGCTGATTATTTTGAGTCGGGCTGAGCGAGGCCGAGCGTCTGAGCGAGGCGCGGCCAGTCGCCGGCGTTTTGCCTGCCGGCCGCGTCGGACGCGTGCAGCCAGGTGCGCCAGCCGAATTTCTTCGCGGGCTCCAGGTCTCCCGCCTCGTTTTCGCCGACCATCAGCACCTCGTGCGGCCCGATGCCGCGGACGCGCAGCCGCGTGGCCACATGCTGGAAGACGTGGAGATTCGGCTTTCCGAAGCCGTGTGAAAACGACCAGAAGCAGAGCGGCGGGGTGAAAATCCCAAGCTCGCGCGCGGCCTCGCCGCCGTGAAAGACGCCGTGGGCCGCCGCGGGCGGGATGAAGGACTCGACCGGCGCAAACGGGGCATGGAGCGCGAGCGAAAGCTCGACGGCCGAATGCGGGTGCCCATTCGAGATGAGGCCGAGGAGGATGCCGCGGCTGCTCAGCTCGCGCAGCACGGTGCCGGCTCCGGCGATGAGCCGCACCGACCGGCGGAGCTGCGCGTGGGTGTAGAGAAACTCGGCCGCCGCGTCCGGCGCGAGGCCTGCCAGTTCCGGGAGCAAAGGCGCGGCGACGGCCGGCCAGTAAGGCGCAGGGACTTCCACGCCGCGGGCGCTGGCGAGCATTGCGTCCGCTTGGAGCGCGCGGTCGGCGGCGCTGTTGAAATCGGCGAGCGACATGCGTGGCGTGCGCTTGAAATTTGCGCGCCAAAGCAGGGTCCACTGCTCCTCCGCGTCGTCCGGAGCCGGGCCGCGCCCGAGCAGCGTGCCATAGACGGCGCAGATCACCGCTTTGACCGGAAGCAAGAGAGGCTCGGGTGTGCTCATGGGATGAGAAAAGGCAGGAAGTGAACGGCGAAGCAAGGCAGCCGGCCAGCACCGGATGTAAAATTCTCACCGACAATTCGCGCAAGGTTTTCCATCCCGACGCCAGGGACACCCCGCGCTCCCGAGATCCGCCTCACCCGTCCTCCGAACCGCGAATGCAGCCCGCAAAACAGAGGGCGGTGAGGGCGGGATTTGAACCCGCGATACCCTTTCGAGTATGCCGCTTTAGCAAAGCGGTGCTTTCGGCCACTCAGCCACCTCACCAATGAGGCGCAGAGGATAGGCCGAAGTCTTTGGAGGTCAAAAGAAAATCCCGCTGCCGGCGGAGCGGGGCGGCTGCCATGCGCACGGGCGACGGCACCGCGGCTGCTTTTCAAAGGCAATGCTCCTCCCCCTGATCTCGACCGCGCTGCTTTTTGGCGGCGCCTTTATCCTCCTGAGCCAGGCGATGCTCCTGTCCGTGCGGGCAGTCGTGGCGGCCTCCGAGCGCGGCGGGCGGAATCGCTGAGCGCCGCTCCGGGGAAGTGCGATCCGGGCCGGGTTTCGCTCGCCAGCCGCGGCATCGCGGCGCAATCCTGCGACGCATGGCTGCCCGAGTCCTCCGTCTGATTTTCGTCTCCCTGCTGGTCGCGCAGGTCTGTGGCTGCGCCCTGCTCCGGCGCACGCCGAAAGCAAAACGCGCGATCGCAGTCGTGCCGCTGCTCGTTGGGAAAATCACGCTGGTGGATGAGGAAGGGCGCTACGTGCTGATCGACAGCGGCATGAACCCGAGCCCGCTGCCTGGCGCCGTGCTGAAAAGCCGCGCCGCAGACGTGGAAACCGGCGAGTTGAAGACCGGGGCGATCCGCAGGCGTCCGTTCGCCATCGCCGATGTGATCAAGGGGACGCCGAAGGTAGGCGACCAGGTTTTCCAGCAGCCGCAGTGAGCGGGCGGCAGTTCAGGCGCAGAACGCGGAGCGCCCGGTTGACGCATGGTTTGACGCGTTTAAGATAAACGCCCTTAACCTAATGGTCACCCTGCGAGAAGAACCCCAGTTGCGAGCGGATGCGGAGCGGCTCGCCGACATTTTCACCGTCCTCCAGCGCTGTTTCGTCCTGAATCTTTCCAAGGAACTCGCCCGGGGAAACGTCTCGTTTTCCCAATACTGCCTGCTGAGTTTCCTGCGCGAGCAGGCGCAGCTCAGCATGTCCGAGATCGCACAGCGCATGGGTCACACGACCGCCGCGGCGACGGGCCTGGTGGATCGTTTGGAAAAACTCGGCCACCTGAAGCGCACGCATGGGAAGGAAGACCGCCGGAAGATCCTCGTGCAGGCCACCGCGTCCGGCGCGGCGCTCGTGGCCGAGGTGCGGGACGACATGATTTCCAATCTCCTGAAAATGATGGCGGCGCTCGACCCGAATGAGCAGAAAACGTGGGTGCAAATCTACGAGAAAATCGTCACCTACTGCCAGACCAAATGAGACACTTCCCACTGACCGTGATGCTCGCTGTCACGCTCCCCGGCTTGATCCTCACCGCGTTCGCAGGCGAGGGGACGGGCGCATCGCACGTCCTCACCGGCGCCCTCTCGCTCGACCGCGCGGTGCAGACGGCGCTCGTGCAGAATCCCGAAATCCTGAAGCAGGTGCAGGAGATCGAGCGCACGCGCGGACAGATCGTCGAAATCCGCGCGCAGGCGCTGCCGCACATCGGAGCCGCGGGCAATTTCCGCCAGGAGGACCGCCGGTTGGTGGACGGCGGCGGCGGCGGCAGCAGCGATTTTTTCAGCAGCGGAACCGGTGACAAATCGTGGCTCGTGGACTTCGAGGCCAGGCAGGTCCTCTACGCCGGCGGCCAGGTGCGCGCGGCGATCCGCATCGCGAAATTCACCGAGGACACGAGCTACTTCCAGTTACGCGACACCGTGGACCTGGTCGTCTCGCAGACGCGCACACAGTTCTACGACGTGCTGCTCACGCGCGCGCTCATCAACGTGCAGGACGAGTCCATCCGTCTCCTCAGCGATCAGCTCAAGGACCAGCAGAACCGCTTCGACGCCGGCACGGTCCCGCGATTCAACGTCCTCCGCGCCGAGGTCGAGCTCTCGAATGCGCGCCCCGACCTGATCGCCGCGAAGAACAACTACCTGATCGCCCAGCTCCGGCTCGCCAAGACGCTCGGCCTCGATGCGGGTCCGACGGGCAAACCCACCTTCAACTGCGTGGGCGAATTCCAGATCACCGAGCGCCCGCTCGGCCTGGTGAACGCCATCCAGCTCGCCAAGGAAAAGCGCGCGTTTCTCAAAGTGCAGCGCCAGCAGATCCTCATCGGCAAAGAGCAGATCAAAGTCGCGCTCGCCGGCTACAAGCCGCGCATCGACGCCAAGGCCGGCTACGAGCTACGCAACTCCCGCTTCAGCTCCGACCTCGACCAGATCGTGGACGGGTGGTTCTACGGCATCACGGGGACGTGGAATATTTTCGACGGCCTCGAAACCGCCGGCAAAGTGAGGCTGGCGCGCGCCCAGCTCGAATCCTCGAAGATCAACTACGACGACTCCGTGCAGAAGGTGGAACTCGAGGTCCAGCAGTCCTACGCCAATCTCCAGACCGCGCGCGAAACCATCCGCAGCCAGCAAAAGAACGTGGAGCAGGCGCTCGAAGCCCTGCGCCTTTCCACCGAGCGCTTCTCCGCCGGCGCCGGCACACAGCTCGATGTGCTCGACTCGCGTGTGGCGCTCACCAAGGCGCGGACGACCGAGATCCAGTCCCGCGCGACCTACAACAAGGAGCTGGCCGAGTTCGACCGCGCGACCGGGACCGACACCGTTTACACCGAGACTTTCAAGGACCCGCTCGCCGAGCGCCGCGCCGCGAAAGCCGTGCCCGCGAAGAAAGCGGAATAGCCGCCGTGTGAGCGCGCCGCTGGTCGAGACCTTCCCCGCACTCGCCGCACTCCGCGGCATCGCGCATGGCTTCACCACGCGCATTCCGGGGCTCGATGTGAAAGTGGATCGCGAGTCCGCATTGCAGCGGCTCGATGCCTCGCACGCCGCGGCCCGCGACGAGCTGGGGCTCGCGGGGAGGCGCTTCGTCACCGGCGAGCAAGTCCACGGCCGCGAGATCGCCGCCGTCGATGAGCGCAGCATCGTGCCCGTCCCCGGCGTCGATGGCCTCATCACCGCCAGCCCAGGCGTCACCCTCGGCGTCTATGTCGCCGACTGCTGCGCCATCTACCTCGCCGACCCCGTGCGCCGCGTCATCGCCCTCCTGCATTCGGGGAAAAAGGGGAGCGAACTCGGCATCGCCAACGCCGCCATCGCGCGGATGCGCGCCGACTTCGGCTGCGACCCGGCGGACATCGTCGCGCAGCTCAGCCCGTGCATCCGCCCACCGCTTTACGAGACGGACTTCGCCGCCCTCATCGTCGCCCAATGCCGCGCCGCCGGCGTCACGCAAGTCGCCGACTGCGGCATCTGCACCGGCGCGAATCCCGACCGCTACTACTCCTACCGCATCGAGCGCGGCAAAACCGGCCGCATGCTCGCCCTCCTCGCGCTGAGCGGGTCATAGGGTCTTCCGCGTGCGCCGCTTCTACAGCTCCCGGCTCAGCGCATAGGCGTTGCGGTCATTTTGGGTAATGTGTGGGTGGTCGTGCCGAGCCTTTGGTGCGGACGTAAAGAATGCCATCGCGCTCGGTGACGACGAGGTGCTTGGTGGCCGCGATCATGTCGAAGACTTCGCGCGAAGTCTTCTTATCCACGCGCAGGGTGACGGTGCCGGTGATCTTGCTGGCGATGATGATCTCGAAGTTTCCCTGGCGGGCGAGCACGCGAAGCGCAAGTGAGATGTCGTCGTCCTTAAAGTCGTAGAGACCCCGAGCCCCGGGAGAAACCTGCGCGAGTGCCGAGGCAGCGAAGGAGAGTAGAAGCAGTAGTGCCCGGTTCATAGGATGCGGGTTAGGCGATTGGGCTCGGCTCATGTTAGGTGCGGAACGCAAGCCCCACAAGAACCTGGGAGATCAAGTAAACGACTGCGAAAGCAGATGCCTTCCACCACGCAATCATGCAAAACTTCTTTAGAATCAGAATCGTGATCACAAGCAGTAACAATAGAAAGTAAGGCTCTGGGATAATAAAGGACAGAAGTGCTGACGTGAGCCAAAGGGCAATGCTCGCCAGCGCTGCTGTCGAAAACTCCGAATCTCCCTCCTTCTCGGCGAACTTGAGGACAAGAAACAAGACAACTGCACCTACGGCCGCTCCGATCATGCGAGTGATGGTGGAAAGTCGGCTAACGACCCCAAGCTCAGCGACCGCGGAGCCTGTTCGCTGAAGCGCTTAGGCGACAAAAACCTCATAATAGAAATCATCTGCTGCCCTTCCGAATCCTGTCGAACACGAGATACGGGAGGAAGATGAAAAGGACGACGAAATAACACCAGAACATCGGAGCGGCCAAAACAGCGACCGCAAACTTCGGCCAACCAATCTTCTTCACAACTTCGATGGCAATCAAAACCAACCCGAAAATGCCCGACAACGCACTCCAATTGAGGATGGTCTAAATCCCGAACGGCATCAAAAGCTGGTTCGTGGTTTTCTCTGATAGAGGCAGACGAAGTCACTCAACTAAATGTAGGCTTCAATCTTAAATTACTTAATCCAGGACTTCCATGACGCCGTGCCGATTTCATCGGAACAGAGACGCGTGGTTTTCATGGTCAGGAAGGCAAGAAGGGCAGGCTAACCGCCCACGGTGACATTGACCATATTTTCTCCTCGTGAGCATGACCCGATTTGGTGGACATGGATTGGGAACGAGTCTCCAAGACCGGGCGCTGGAGCGCCTCGTGGGCGCGCAGGAGCGCTTGGCTCCGCAGGTCTTATTCGGAGC
>JANOBH010000036.1:0-28334 GCA_031411535.1 Chthoniobacter sp.
CAGCCGTCAGCGCATCCAGGCGCTGATCGACAACACTTTGAACCTTGCGCCCGACACGCGCTACCGCGCGGTCTCCTCGACCGTGCTCATCACCTACATGTGCATGGAGCGCCTGACCTCCGCCGTGCCCGCGGAGGCGGCGCACGGATCTTCCCGGGAGAATGAGCTGAACGTCTCCTTTCTCCTGGCCGTGGAGGAAAAGCTCGGCCCCGTATGGCTGCCCGCGCGGCTCGCCTGGCACATGCCCTACCTCTGGCTCGACTCCAGCGCTGCGATGATCGCCGGCCGCGACATCTACGGCTTCCCCAAGCAGTACGGCACCGTCTCGATGCCGTCGGCTATGGGTCAAAAGGCGGAGTTTTCCGCCGCCGGCGAAGTCATCCACCGCTTCGATCCCGCTGCCCGCGCGCAGATTCTGCCCATCGCCACCGCCCGCCGCACGGATGCGCCGCCGCTGGCTCTCGATCGGCCGTTCGGGCAGGTCATGGGCGCCACCGAGGAGTTCGTGCGGGAGGTCGTGCGGATCACCGACCCGCTGCTTTTCATCGGCGCGAGTCTCGCGGATGTCACCGCGGCGCATCTGCTGAATTTCGCCTTTCTGCGCCAGCTCCCGCGGATCGAGGACAGCACGCGCGCCTGCCATCAGTCCATCGCCGAAGCCTCGTCGGTGCCGCGCGCCATCCGCGGCGGCGGGTTTCTCAGCGGCGACTTTGAAATCGAAATTCCGCGCCATGACAGCGTGCCGTGGGCGGAGGAGATCGGCCTCGCGCCGGGTGCGGCGGATGTGACGGTGAAGCCGCATTCGGCCTTCATGCTCGACTTCGATTTCGAACTCACGGCGGGGCGGGAGATCTGGTCGGCACCTTAGCCTGCCGAACGTCATGCCCGCCTCCGCCACTCCGCCCACACGGGGGGACGCGCGGCTCGCCGAGGCGCTTGCCGCCTACGTGCCGCCGCTGGTGCTGGAAAGTCTCACCCATGATCCGTCGCCCGCCTCTGCGGCCCGCGCGACGGCTTTCACCGGAGCTGTCCTGCTCACGGACATCGCCGGTTTCACCACGCTCACGGAGGGAATGGACGGAGCTGGCCCGGCGGGAGTGGAGCAGCTTTCGCGGCTGCTCAATGCCTACTTCACGGACCTCATCGATCTCATCGAGTCCCACGGCGGGCTCGTCATGAACTTCGCCGGCGACTTCCTGCTGGCCGTCTGGCCGGACGCCGCGGACACGCTGGCGGAGACCGCGCGGCATGCGGCGCAGTGCGCGCTTTTCATCCAGCGGCAGATGCACGCGCGGCATGTGGCGGACGGCGTGACGCTGTCAATGCGCGTGAGTCTGGGCGCGGGTGAGCTGCGGCACATGGTCGTCGGCGGCGTGGGCGGGCGCTGGGCCTCGCGGCTCGCCGGGCCCGCGATGACCGGTGCGCGCGCCGCCATCGCGTGCGCCGAACCCGGCGGCGTGGCGCTCTCGCCGGAGATCGCGGGTCTGCTTTCCGCCACGGCGAAAGTGAGTGCCCGATCCGACGGCGGCGCGCGTCTGGACTCGGTCGCGCTGCTCGATATGCGGCCGGCGCTCCAGCCCTGGGTGCGGGCGCGGGATGTGGCGGCGCTCTTTGGCCATGTGCCGGCGGCGGTGCGCGACCGCATCGTCGCAGGGCAGGCGGGCTGGCTCGCGGAGTTCCGCCGCGTTTCCGTGCTCTTCATCAATGTGCCCGATGTGGACGACGATCCGGCGCGCGGCCTCGACCGCACGCAGGCGGTGATGCGCTCCATCCAGACCGTGCTCGAACGCTACGAGGGAACCGTGGACAACCTCGGCGACGACCACGCCGGATTCACGCTCGTGGCCGCGCTCGGCCTGCCCGCGTGGGCGCACGAGGATGACGCCATCCGCGCCGTGCGCATCGCGCTGGCGGTGCGCGCTACGCTGCGCGACCTCGGCCTGGCATCGTCCATCGGCGTGACCACCGGGCGGCTTTTCTGCGGCGCGATCGGCAGCACGCGGCGGCGCGCGTACTCGATGGTCGGCGACACCATGAACCGCTGCGCGCGGCTGATGGGCCTCGCCGAAAACGACGTGCTCTGCGACGAGGCCACGCGCCATGCCGCCGCGCGGAGCATCCGCTTCGAGTTTCTCCGGCGGGTCGAGGTGAAAGGGAAGGCGGCAGCCGTCGCGCTCTACCGCCCGCTCGACGAAACCACGGCATCCGTCCCGAGCCGCGGCGGCATCGTCGGCCGGAAAAATGAGCGCGCGGCCCTGCGTGCGCGGCTGGGAGCCTTGAGGGAAAGCGGCGCGGCGGGCGTGGTGCTCATCGAGGGCGACGCGGGGATCGGGAAATCCACGCTCGTCGCCGACTTCCGCGCGATGGCCGCGGAGGCCGCCCTCCGTGTGCTCTCCGGCGGCGGCGACTCGCTGGAGCGCGCGAGCGCCTACCACGCGTGGCGTCCGGTATTCGCCGAGGTGGCCGGCTTTCCGCCGGACGCCGACGAGGCTGAGCGCGCCGACCGGCTGCTGCAGCTTCTCGCCAATGAGCCGGAAGCACTGCGCCTCGCGCCGCTGCTCAATCCCGCGTTCGGCGTGCATCTGCCGGAGAATGAAATCACGGCGGAGATCAGCGGCCAGGCGCGCGCCGAGGCGACAGCCGGGATCCTCGTCCAGCTTCTCGAAAATGCGTCCGCCTCCGAGCCGATCGTCGTCATCCTCGAAGACGCGCACTGGGCGGACTCCGCCTCGTGGCTGCTCGCGCTGGAGATCCATCGGAAGGTGCCGCGCGTGCTTCTCACGGTCGTCACGCGCCCGCTCGGCGAGGCGGCGCCGGAGGTATGGACGGCACTCTGCGAGGCCGCGGGCGGGGGCCGGCTCGCGCTCGGCCCGCTGGCCGGGGATGAGGTGCTGGCGCTGGTCCGCCAGCGGCTGGATGTCGAGACGCTGCCACCGCCGGTGGCGAGGTTCATCCGTGAGAAGGCGGAGGGGCACCCTTTTTTTTCCGAGGAGCTCGCCTACGCGCTGCGAGACGCGGGGCATCTCGTCATCGGGGACCGGCGCTGCGAGCTGGCGCCCGATGCCGGCGATCTTCAGCGGCTGAGCTTCCCCTCCAGCGTGCAGGGCGTCGTGAGCGAGCGCATCGACCGCCTTTCACCCCGCGAGCAAATGGTCATCAAGGTCGCCAGCGTGAACGGGCGCTCCTTTTCGCTGCGCATCCTGCACGCGATCCATCCCGTGCCGGACGACCGCGAGCATCTCCCGGCGTGCCTCGACCGCCTCGTCGCGCTCAATCTCGCCGAGCGCACCGACGCCGACGCCGGCGGCGGCCCCGCTTTCATCTTCAAGCACAACATCATTCAGGAGGTCGCCTACGGGCACCTGGTTTTCGCGCACCGGCAGCAGCTCCACCGGCAACTGGCGGTCTTCACAGAGCGGAACGACGCCGCGAATTTTCCGCTGCTCGCCCACCACTGGCGTCATGCCGATGCACCCGCGCAGGCGATCCACTATCTCGACCTCGCCGGCGACCAGGCGTTGCAGCGCTACGCAAGCCGCGAGGCCATCGCATTTCTCAAGCAGGCGATCGAGCTGGCGAGCATGGGCAACCAGCGCCCGTCAGCGCTGGACTCCGGGCGCTGGCACCGTCAGATCGGCGAGGCGCATCACCACCTCGGGCAGATCGCGGAAAGCCGGGAGTGGCTTTCGCAGGCGTCGCGCATCGTCGGGCATCCGCTTCCCGCTCCGGGGCGGATGAAAAGGTCCGCGCTGCCCGCGGCGGTCGTGCGGCAGATTTGGAACCGCGTGCGCGGTGCGGGCCGCGCGCCGGGCGGCGCGGATTCGCCGGAGGCGCTGAGTGAGGCGGTCCAGGCGCACACCCAGCTCGGCGAGATCGCCTACTTCACCAATGACTTGGTGACGTCCGTTTTTCACATCATCCACGGACTGAATCTCGCCGAGGCGCTCGGGCCGTCGCCGAAGCTCGCGGAGATGTACGGCGGAATGATGATCGTCGCCGGCGCGCTGCCGCCGCCCGCGCTCGGCGACATGTATTTCCGTCTGGCGGAGGAGTCGCTCCCGCTCGCGGGCAGCGCGGTCTCTCGCGCCTACGTGGGGCAGCTCATGGGCATTTTTTTCAACGGGCGCGGACGGTTCGCGCTGGCGCAGGAGCGGCTCGCGCTCGCGCTGGAAACCTTCCGCCGGTACGGCAATGGCCGGCGCGCGGAGGAATGCGTCACTAATTTTTTCTTCCTCCATCTCCACCGGGGCGAGTACCCGGCGGCGCGGGAGGCCGCTGCGCGACTGCGGCGGTCGGCCACCCGGCGGGAAGACGCGCAGACGCTCGGCTGGGCGCGCACGCACGAGGCGCACGCGCTGCTTCCCACCGAGGGGCCGGCGGCGGCGCTGGCGGCGCTCGGCGACAGGGAGCTGCCGGGCTGGGATGCGCTCACGCTGAATGCATTTCACGCGGGCTCGGCGCTCGCGCATTACCGGCTGGGCGAGATGGAGCGCGCCCGCGAGCGGGCTCAGGTCGCGCTGGACCGGCTGGCCGCCGGGCCGCCGGTGTCCTTCACCGCGCTCCTCGACTGCTCGTACGTGGCCGAGGTTTTCCTCGGCTTGTGGGCAGCGGCGCAGCGCGAGGGCCGGCCGGCGGCGCCGCTCATGCAGCAGGCGCGGCGGGCCTGCGCTACGATGCGGGCCTTCGCACGCGCCTTTCCCATCGGCTTGCCGCGCGCCCATCTGTGGACCGGCCTCTATCGCTGGCAGCGCGGGCAGGCATGGAGAGCGGACCGGTCCTGGAAGAAGGCGCTCGCCGCCGCCGGGCGCTTCTCGATGGCGGCCGATCTGGCGCTGATCCACGCGCACCGCGCGCTCCGGCATGGCGAGGCGGAACGCGCGCGGGCGACCGACCTTTTCACCCGCCTCGGCGCGCACGCCGATCTTGCCCGCTGGCAGGCGATCCGATAGGCACACTCGGAATCGCGAGGCGGCGCGTTCCGTCTTTCCCATCAACGAAGGAGAACCCATGCAGAAAGAAAAAATAGCAATTCTCGGCGGCGGTGTCGGCGGATGCACGGCGGCGCTGTGGCTCACTGATCCGATCCACAAAGGCAAATACGAGGTGACCCTCTACCAGCTCGGCTGGCGGCTCGGCGGCAAGGGCGCGAGCGGGCGGAACCTCGATCCGAATCTCGGCCATCGCAGCGAGGAGCACGGCCTGCACATCTGGTTCGGCTTTTATGAAAATGCCTTTCGCACGATCCGAAAGGCTTACCGCGAGATGGGGCCGAACGGGCCGTTCGATTCGTGGAAGGACGCCTTCACCGGCGTCTCCGAGGGAGTCGTCGCCGACCACCACGCGGGGCCGTGGGATTTCTGGTGCTACCGCTTTCCCAAAGACAGCCAGGAGCCCGGCGACGGCCAGCCGCCACCCAGTCTCTGGGCCACCTTCCGGCGGGCGCTGGAGTGGATCGTCGTGAACATCAACGAGAACTCCACGATCCTGAACGCGCTGCCGACGCCCTCCACCACGGTGCAGGATGTGAAATCCCCCGGCGGCCTCTTTGGCAGGATCGAAGGACTCGCCGACCGGATGGCGGATGCGCTCCGCGACGGCCTGCACTTCGTTTTCTCCCACACCCACGTCCACCGCGCGCTCAATACGGTGCGGGCGCTGCCGCTGGATCCGCTGGAGCTGAAGGCCATCGACCTGCTCAATGTCGCCAACGACCTTTTCAAATTCCTCCACAACCTCCACGAGAAGATCACGGTCGAAATGCTGGAGGCCGACGCGAATCTCGCGCGCCTCGTCTATATGCTCGACGCCAGCGTCACGGCGCTGCGCGGGATGATCGCCGACGGCGTGATCTTCCGCGGCTTCGACTCGCTCGACGAGGTGGAGTTTCTCACCTGGATGCAGGCGCACGGAGCGCGCTTCCACACGCTGGAGAGCCCGGTCCTCAAAGGTCTCTACGACCTCGCCTTTGCCTACGAGGACGGCGCGAGCGGCGCTGTGGGAAAGCCCAACATGGGTGCGGGTGTGGCGCTGCGCTGCTTCCTCCGCATCTTTTTCGGATACAAGGGCGCCTACGTTTTCAAGATGGACGCGGGCATGGGTGAGACGGTGTTTTCGCCGTTCTACCTCGCGCTGAAAAAGCGCGGCGTGAAGTTCGAGTTCTTCCATCGCGTGGAAAATCTCGGCCTTTCCGAGGACAAGAAATCCGTCGCCACGATCGACATGTCCCGCCAGGCCACGCTCAAGGGCGCGGACTACGACGCGCTGCTGCCGATGAAGCTGGACGACGGAAAGATCTTTCACGTCTGGCCGAGCGAACCCTTTGCCGACCAGCTCGCCAGCGCCGTGCCGGGGCCGGACGAGCCCAGCTTCGAGTCGCGCTGGTGCGCCGTGCCTCCGGTGGAGAAGCGCACGCTGCGCGCAGGGGTGGATTTCGACACGGTGGTGCTCGGCATTTCCATCGCGGGCGTGAAGGCGATCAGCACCGAGCTGGCTGCGGTGAGCCAGCCGTGGTGTGAGATGGTGGGGAGGATCAAAAGCGTGCGCACCCAGGCCGTGCAGATCTGGCTGCTGCCAAAGCTCGCGGACATCGGCTGGGATCCGAAGGGCGAGCTGAAGGATCCGTCGCTCGTCGATGCGTATGTGGATCCGCTCAACTCGTGGATGGATCAGAACGTGATCCTGAAGACGGAGACGTGGACGCCGCAGAATAACAAGTCCGGCACGGTGCCGCAGTTCCTCGCGTACTTCTGCGGGCCGTCCGAGGACGATCCGAACGAGCCGCCCGCGACGGCCGCCGGCTACCCCGCGCAGCAGCTCGCGAAGATCAGAGCCGGCGCGCTCGCCTTTTTCAGCCAGTATCTCCAGCCGATGTGGCCAAATGTCGTGGACGCCAGTGGAGCGCTCGACTGGAGCAAAGTCTTCGACCCCAACGGCGGCACCGGTCCGCAGCGCGCGGACGGGCTCTACTACCGGATCAATATCGATCCCAGCGAGCGCTACGTGCTCAGCGTCGCCGGCAGCACGAAGTATCGCCTCAGATCCGGCGAGTCCGGTTTCGACAACCTCTATCTCGCCGGCGACTGGACGCACAACGGTCTCAACGTCGGCTGCGTGGAAAGCGCCGCGCTCTCGGGCGTGCAGGCCAGCCGCGCGATCAGCGGCTACCCGGCGGACATTCCCGGCGAACGGGACTGACGGATGGCACCGTCCCGCGCCCCGGAGCCGCGTTGCGGGCGGCGCTCCGTCCCATCGAGACGATGAGTCCTCGCAGCTACCGCGGACGCCTGGCGCCATCGCCCACCGGCTACCTGCATCTCGGGCACGCGCGGACTTTCTGGATCGCCCGGCAGCGCGCCGAGGCGGCGGGCGGCACGCTCATCCTGCGCAGCGATGACCTCGACAGCGCGCGCTGCCGTCCGGAGTTCAGCGCGGCGATGCTGGAGGATCTCCGCTGGTTCGGCCTGCGCTGGAGCGAGGGGCCGGACGTGGGTGGGCCGCACGCGCCGTATGTGCAGAGCGAACGCATGGCGCAGTATGTCGCGGCGTTTGAAAAGCTGCGCGCGCTCGGCGCGATCTACCCCTGCACCTGCTCGCGCCAGGATGTGCTCCGCGCGCTCACGGCGCCCCACGCGGGCGAGGAGGAGCCGGTTTACCCCGGCACTTGCCGGGGTAAAGGCCAAAGACCAAAGCACAAAGGCGAAACGAACTGGCGCTTTCGCGTGCCGGATGGCGAGACGGTCTCGTTTGCTGACACCGTGCTCGGGCCGCATTCGGAGGTCGCTGGGCGCGAGTTCGGCGACTTCCTCGTCTGGCGCAAAGACGGCATGCCGAGCTACCAGCTCGCGTGCGTGGTCGATGACGCGGCGATGGGCATCACCGAGGTCGTGCGCGGGGCCGATCTGCTCACCAGCACCTGCCGCCAGCTCCTGCTCTACCGCGCGCTCGGCCTCCACTCGCCCGCCTTTCACCACTGCGCGCTGATGACCGATGTGAACGGCGTCCGCCTCGCCAAGCGCGACGACGCCACGAGCCTCCGTGGCCTGCGTGCAGCCGGCGCGACGCCGGAGCGGCTGCGTGCGCAGTTTTAGTGCGGAGTCGCCGCGAATCCGCCGTTGGTCGTGCCGATCTTGGGCGGGTGGAAAAACAGCGCGAGCAGCATGGCGGCGCCGAGCGCGCAGGCGCACGGCACGAGGAAGAGCCCGCGGAAATCCGTCACGCCGTCATGCGTGAAGGTGACCTGGATGAGCGTCGGGCAAATCGTGTTCGCCAGGAGCGCGCCGACGCCGAGGATCATCACATTGAACAGGCCCTGCGCGCTGGCGCGGGCGTCTTTTGGGACATGCGCATCGACGAAAATATAGACCGTCGCGAAGAAGAAGGCGTAGCAGATGCCGTGGAGCACATTGACCAGGACGATGAGCCACTGGTGCTGCGGGAGAAACGCGAAGACCGCGAACCGCGCAGCATGGCCGAGGATGCCGACCACCATCGTCGCGCGCCAGCCGAGCGCCTTGAGCGTGGCGCCGAGGATGAACATGGTGAGGATCTCCGCGATCTGCCCGATGCTCATCACCGGCATGATCCAATTGCCCGGAATGCCCACGCCGCCTTTCTCCACCGCGGTCCCGAGAAACGTGCCCGTCCAATTGAAAAAGGAGTTGTGAACGAAGGCATCGATGAGCGTGACGATCCACAGGACGAGCACGAACGGATGCTTGAGCAGTTTCATCGCCTCCAGCCACGCCAGCGATTCGGCGGCGCCCTCCTCCCGGCGCTTCGGCGGCGTGTGCGGCAGCACGAGGCTGAAAGCCGCGAGCGCCAGCGATGCGACGCCAGCGACGACAAAGGTCCACTTCGTCGCACCCTTCAATGCCTCACCCGTAAGCCCGGAGCTGAGCACCGCGCCGATCCACGCTACGGCTCCCTCAGGGTGGAGCGCATCCACTTTCACCCAATCCACGAGGATGAAGGTGAACGGCCACGCCGCCAGGATCCATCCGATGGTGCCGCCCATGCGCACAATGCCAAACTCCTGGCTGGGGTCCTTCATGTTGGCGAAGGCGATCGAGTTGGTGATCGAAATCGTCGGCACGTAAAGCAGGCAATGCACGGACATCAGCGTGAGGAACATCGTGTAGTCGCGCGTGAACCCGAGGCCGAGCAGCGCGAGCCCGCTGACGAGGTGGCTGAAGGAAAGGAACCGCTCCGCCGCGAAATTCCGGTCCGCGAACTGGTTGCTGAAAAACATGCCGACGATCGCCGCGATCGGGAAGGCATTGAGCACCCAGGACTGCTGGGTGGGCGTGTAGCCGAGGCTCGGCAGGTAGCCAAAGATCAGCGGCAGCCACGCGCCCCAGATGAAAAACTGGAGCGCCATCATGAGGAACAGCTTGAAACGGGGGGATGAATTCATGCCGTGTGTGTGTAGGAGGCGGGAAGAGGGGTCGCAAGCCCGCGCCGAAAAAATCGTCGCTTACGTTAAATCGTCCGCCCACTCAGGCGAGGATGCCCTTCACCACTTTCCCATGCACGTCCGTGAGGCGGAAGTCGCGGCCCTGGAATTTGTATGTCAGCCGCTCGTGGTCGATGCCGAGGCAGTGCAGGAGCGTGGCGTTCAGGTCATGCACATGCACGGGGTCGCGGACGATATTGTAGCAGTAGTCGTCCGTCTCGCCGTAGCTCAGGCCCGGCCGGATGCCGCCGCCGGCCATCCACATGGAAAAGCAGCGCGGATGGTGGTCGCGGCCGTAGGCGGGATTGCTGATGTCGCCCTGCACGTACGCCGTGCGGCCAAATTCGCCGCCCCAGATGACCAGCGTCTCGTCAAGCAGCCCGCGCTGTTTCAAGTCGAGCACGAGCGCAGCGCTCGCCTGGTCCGTGTCCTTGCATTGCTTCGGCAGCGCCGCCGCGAGGTTCCCGTGCTGATCCCAGCCGCGGTGATAGAGCTGCACAAAGCGCACGCCGCGCTCCACGAGCCGCCGCGCCAGCAGTGCATTCGCCGCGAAGGTGCCCGGCGTTTTCGCCTCCGGTCCGTAGAGGTCGAAAGTGCTCGCGGGTTCCTTTTCCAGGCTCATCAGCTCCGGCACGCTCGCCTGCATGCGGTAGGCCATCTCGTACTGCGCGATGCGCGTTTCGATCTCGGGATCGCCGAGTGCAGCCGCCTGCATTTCGTTCAGCCCTTTCACCGCGTCGAGCATCTCGCGCCGGCCCGAGGCATCGATGCCCGGCGGGTTGTTGATGTAAAGCACCGGGTCGCCCGTGCTGCGAAACTTCACGCCCTGATAGCTGCTCGGCAGAAAGCCGCTGCCCCACAGCCGCGAGAAAAGCGGCTGGTCGTTCAGCTCGCCCGTGCCCTGCGAGATCAGCACCACGAACGCCGGCAGATTCTGATTCGCGCTCCCGATGCCGTAGCTGAGCCAGCTCCCGAAGCATGGCCGCCCCGGCTGCTCGCTGCCGGTCTGGATGAAAGTGATCGCCGGATCGTGATTGATCGCCTCCGTGTGCATCGACTTCACCACGCAAATGTCGTCCGCGATCTTCGCCGTGTGCGGCAGCAGCTCGCTCAGCCACAGCCCGCTTTTCCCGTGCTGCGAAAACTTGAACTTCGTCGCCGCCACGGGAAATGCCTTCTGCCCCGAGGTCATTCCCGTGATGCGCTGGCCCTGCCGGATCGTGTCCGGCAGCTCCTCGCCGTGGTGCTTCTTCATCTCCGGCTTGTAGTCGAAAAGATCGACATGCGACGGCGCGCCCGACTGGTGCAGGTAGATGACGCGCTTCGCCCGTGGCGCGAAATGCAGCGCCGGCAGCGCCCCGCGCGTGCTCAGATCCGGCGCGGCGAAAAGATTGCGGTTCAGCAGCGACGCGAGCGCGGCACCGCCGATGGCATTCGCCGTACGGCCAAAGAAATGCCGCCGGGTGATCGAGAACGGATCGTGCATGTGGGGCGAAAGGTGGTGCAGGCCGCTTCAACAGGCAACCGTCGGAAAGCTCAGTCGCTCCCGGTTGCGCTCGCGTTGACGCGGCGCGCCGTGGGATGTTGCGTCCACGTTTCCCCGATGAAAATCCCCACCCTCGCCTGTCTTCTTCTGCTCCCGCTTTTCACCGTCGCCGAGGAGCCCGCGCCGGAGCTTCCATCGCGCGAGGCACTCATCGCGCGCGTCGCGGAGGGCGTTGGCACTTTGAACCGGACCTACTGGTCGCCCACGCTCGGCATCTGGCTGGACCGCGCGGGCGATGATGTCCGCGCGCACTACGAGGGCCGGCGCAATCCGCCGTGGTGGTCCTCTGCGAATGCCGTGGAGGTGCTGATCGACTTTATGAACAAGACCGGGCGAACCGACTCGGATGCGGCGCTCGACACGCTCTACGAACTCAACAAGGACCCGCGGGTGAAGGCACCGCGCATCGTCGCGGAACTCAAGCGCCGCAACCAATGGAGCGACGCGGACGAGAAGGCGATGAAGCGCAGGCAGGAAAAGGCGCAGCCCGCCGCGCAGCCGGGCGAGCCCGCCAAGGAGGAGGCGTACACGGCTTTCCGAAACGAGTACCTCGACGACTCGGGCTGGTGGGGCATCGCGTGGCTGAAGATGCACGACCGCACGCACGCACCGAAATATCTGGCCACCGCGCGCGCCATCCACGCGCACATGGCCGCGGGCTGGCGTCCGGAAAAGGACGGCGGCATCGTGTGGTGCAACGACGCCGACAAGCAGACGCCGAACTCCATCACGAACAGCCTCTTCGTCATCCTGTCCGCGCGCCTTTATCAGGGCACGCGCGAGCCCGCGTACCTCCAGTGGGCGCAGCGCACGCTCGAATGGCAGCACGCGAAGTCGCTCTACGACGGGACCGGCATCATCGATACTCCGGGGCACACGGGCGATTACTGGACCTACAATCAGGGCGCCTACATCGGCGGGCTCACCGCGCTCTGGGAGGCGACGGGCGAGGCGCGCTACCTCGACGAAGCGGTGAAGGTGGCCGGGACCGTGCTCGCCAAGGCCGGGCTCACCACGCCGGACGGTGTGCTGGTGGAAAAGCTCGGCCTGAGCGGATGGGATCCCGCGCTCTTCAAAGGCGTCTGCGCACGCTACCTCGGCCAACTCCGCGACGTGCTGAACGCGCGCAGTCTGCACCCGGAAACCGCGCAGCAGATCGACCGCTGCCTCCGCGCCAGCACCGCCTCGCTCATCCGCATCGGCCCGGCCGATGACGGGCAGTACCCCATCGAATGGCACGAGGGAGCGAAGGACACGACGACCCGCAATTTCAACACGCAGACCGCCGCGCTCGCGCTGCTCGTGGCTCTGCTGCCGGACGCCCGGCCGCAGTCAGGAGACCGGGATTAAAAGCGTTGTCATCCTGAGCGGAGTTCCGTCGCGGGCGAAGGCGGGACGGAACGCAGTCGAAGGACCCCGGCGATTCTGTGCGACGCTGCCCGTGAACGCCGGGGTCATTCGACTTCGCTACGCCCGCCTTTCCGCCTCCGCTTCGCTTAGGATGACACGCCTGATTACGAGCGCAGCCACGCTGTCGCTCGCCAAGGTCAGTCAGCGCCGAACACATGCCCGCGTCGCCTCCCCTCCTCGGTCACCCCTTCGTCACCGTTTCGTCGAGGTTGAGGATGGTGCTGACCACATTGGTCCACGCCGCAAGTTCGGCACTGTCCAGGCCGGCTTTGCGGCGGGCCTCGCCGACGGCGAGCAGCGCCTTCGCAGCGGCGGGATCGGCGTTGTAGCGGGCTTTTTGTTTTTCAAATAGCGCGGCGAGCAGTGCCGTCTCGCGGTCGTCCGGGAGTCGCGCGGTGGCGAGGCGAAATGCGAAGCGGATGCGCTCGGCGGGAGTCGCGCCGCCCTGCATCATCATGCGCTCAGCGAGGAGGCGCGAGGCTTCCACGTAGGTCGGGTCATTCAGCAGCACGAGCGCCTGGAGCGGGGTGTTCGTGCGCTCGCGGCTGACGATGCACGTTTCGCGGTCCGGCGCGTCAAAAGTCTGCATCTGCGGCGGCGGACAGGTGCGTTTCCAAAACGTGTACATGCTGCGCCGGTAGAGGTCCGGCCCGTGGCTCGGCGTGTAGCGCTGCGCGGTCCATTTCACGGAATCCTTTCGCGACGACAGCTCCTCCCAGATCCCAGCGGGCTGGTAAGGCGAGACGCTCGCGCCGCCGATGCGCGGATTGAGCAGCCCGCTGAGCGAGATCGCGGTGTCGCGAATCTCCTCCGCGCTCAGCCGGAAGCGCGGCCCGCGCGCGTAGAGCCGGTTCTCCGGGTCGCGCTCCAGCAGTTCCGGCGTGACGCGCGCGCTCTGCCGGTAGGCGCCCGAGCTGACGATGAGCCGCGCGATGTGCTTCACGTCCCAGCCGCGCGAGGTGAACTCCGTCGCCAGCCAGTCGAGCAACTCCGGGTGGCTGGGCCACTCGCCCTGCGCACCGAAATCGCCTGCGGTTTTCACGATGCCGGTGCCCATGATTTCTTTCCAAAAGCGGTTCACCGCCACTCGCGCGGTCAGTGGGTGCTGCGGCTCGATGAGCCACCGCGCGAGCGCGAGCCGGTTTGGCGGCGCACCGGCGGGGAGCGGCGGCAGGCTGGCGGGCGTGCCGGGAGCGACCTTCTCGCCGGGCTGATTGTACTGGCCGCGCATGAGGATGTGCGTCTCGCGCGGCTTCGCCATCTGCTGCATCACCATCACGTTCGGCACCTCGCGCTGCACCACCGCCAGCGTGCCGCGCAGCTTTTCGAGCTGTGCCACGGGCTGCTTGGGGATCGGCGAGATGGATTCGCGAAAGTGCTTCTGCACGGCTTCGCGCTGCTTCGCGTCCCGCTTCTCCGCGGGAATGGCGAGCACCTCCGCCACCGCCAGCGGCACCTTGCCGATCGCGTTCGCCGCCGGGTCCGCCGTCACCGCCAGCCGCGCGCGGCCGATTCCGTGGCCGGGATACGGCGACGCGAAATCCAGCCGGATGTGCAGCTCCGTGCCGCCGGGAAAGCCGAACGCCTCCTCAGCCGCGAACCACGCCGTCCGTGCCTCATGCTTCTTATCCCCATCCACGGACCAGCCGGTGTGCGCGAGCGCGTCGATGACTTTCTCCACCTCAAATTTTGCCTGCTCGTAATCCGCGCCCGCTCCGGTGAGGCGCACCTTCTGCGTCTTCTCCGGGTCGGCAACCGACTGCGCCTCCACGTCGATCCCGGTGAGCACGAAATTGCCATTCCCCGCACGGCCCGGCCCGGTGAGCGGAAGCGAGGGATCGGTCAGCGCCTCCACGCGCACGCCGGTCAGTCCCGCGAGATTCGTGCGCACGGTGATCTCGTAATGATCCATCCCCTGGTTCGTGCCGGACGCGAGGACCGAGTGGTCGGGCTGCACCGTGAGCGTCGTGCCGCTCGTCGATCTCGCCGCGGTCGGCGCGAGCACCGTCCAGTCGCGCGGCAGCGGCGTGAGCGCGGTCGTTTCCCACTCGGCCTGCGCGGCGTCGGCGCGGGCCGTGAGCGCGGCGACCTGCTTCTCGGCGTCGGCGATCAGCGGGCGCAGGCTCGCCATTTTCGCCTCCTGCGAGGGCGAGGGCACATCCATGACCGGCACCGCGTTTCCCTTGCTGCCGTCGAGCCCGTTTTCCGGCACGGCGTTGAAGTAGGAGTAGAGCTGGTAGTACTCCTTCTGCGTGAACGGATCGAACTTGTGGTCGTGGCATTGCGCGCACGCGACCGTGAGCCCGAGGAAGGCGGTGCCAAATGTGTTCACCCGGTCGAAGACGTAGTTCGCCAGATATTCCTCGGCGATCGCGCCGCCCTCGAAGTTGATCATGTTGTTCCGGCAGAAACCGGTCGCGAGTTTCTGCTCGAGCGTCGCGTCCGGCAGCAGGTCGCCCGCGAGTTGCCAGAGGATGAACTGGTCAAACGGCAGGTTTTTGTTGAACGCCTCGATCACCCATTCGCGCCACCGCCACATCTCGCGGCCGGAGTCGAGGTGGTAGCCGTGCGTGTCCGCGTAGCGCGAAAGATCGAGCCAGTGGACTGCCATCTTTTCGCCGAAACGCGGGGACGCGAGCAGCCGCTCGACCACGGTGGCGTAGGCGCCGGGCGTCTCGTCGGCGAGAAAGGCGTCGATCTCCGCCGGTGCCGGCGGCACGCCGGTGAGGTCGTAGGTCACGCGTCGGATGAGTGTCGTCTTGCCGGCCTCGGGCGAGGGTTTCAGCCCGTCCTTTTCGAGCCGCTTGAGGATGAAAGCGTCGATCGCATTCCGGACGCGCGCGCCGGGAACGCCGGGCTCCGGCAGCAACGGCCGGCGCGGGGCGATGAATGACCAGTGCGGCTCGTACTTCGCGCCCTGCGCGATCCATTCCTTGAGCAGCGCGATCTGCGCGCGCGTGAGCTTCTTGTCGCTCTTCGGCGGCGGCATCTGCTCGTCGGGATCGCGAGACTGGATGCGCTCGACGGCGTCGCTCTTCGCAAGGTCGCCGGGCGTGATGGCGCGCACGCCGTCGATCAGTGCCGTCGCGCCCTCCGCGATGTCGAGCCGGCGGTCGGCCTTGCGCGCGTGCTTGTCCGGGCCGTGGCAGGCGAAGCAGTTGTCCGAAAGGATAGGGCGGATGTCGCGGTTGTAGGAAATCTCCGCGGCGTGGAGCGGGGTGGCGCAAAGCGCGAGCATCCAAATCCGGGTGGAGCACGCGACCCGCGTGCTGTGTTCGGCGACCCGCCGAATACAAGACAGAACGCCCGCACCGGCGGACGCACTCCCCGACCATGACGCGCTCCCGGATGTTCGCGGCGGGTCGCCGCGAACGGCACGCGGGTCGCGTGCTCCACCCGGAGGCCTCTCGCTTGCCGCAGTCATTTCGCGCCCACGGTTTTCATGTCCGCCTTCTTTCGCACATGCAGCAGCAAGGGCAGCGAGGTTTGTTTCCCCGCGTCGCGCGACACGCCGAAGCATAGCCGGTCCTGCTCGGCGACCCACGGCGCGGCCTTGAGGAGAATCTCGCCCTCGGCTTTGCCCGCCAGCAGCGTGATGCCGTTGAGGCCGAGGTTATCCACGATGACGCCATGCGGGAGGTTCTCCACGTCAAAGCGCAGGTCGCCGTTCTCGCCGTTGCGGCGGATCTTCACCCACGCCGGAATGATCTCGCCGGGCGCGATCGTGATCTCGAAAGGCTGCGCCGGATTCTGCGCCCGGAGCGGTGTGGGCGGGCTGATCTTTTCCAGCGAATCGCCGGGCGCGACGCTCTCCAGCGCGACGTAGAGCTTCGGCTCCGGGCCGACTTTTACCGCGCCGAAACCGTTCACGTCGTGCGTCCGCTTTTCGCCGCCGATGACCGCCGTCGCCGTCACGCGCACCTTGCTCCAGTCCGCATCCGCCGCCGCGCCGGGCACCGCGGAGAGCGAGCCGCGCGCCTCCTGATGGCCGGCCTGGATGACAAGCGGAGTCGGCGCGTGGAAACCCGCCGGGACGTTCTCCAGCGTGATCGTGATGTCGCCGTCGAAGCCGTCGAGCCGGTCCGCCGCGAGCGTGAACGACTGCCCGCTGCCGGCCGGGATCATTAGCGCGGTGCCATTCAAGCTCACGGCGAAGTCCGCGCGCGCCTCGCGGATGACCAGCCGGTAGGCGTGGCGCTCGCCGCCGGACGCGCGGCTGTCGCTCACGCGGACGAGATACGCGCCGTCGGCGGGCGCGGTGAAAAGCAGCCGGGAGTCGGTGCCGAGCTTGCGGTCGCCGTCGTCGTCGTTTGCGTAGTGGAGGGTGAAAACGGGGAGCCCGTTTGAAACCAGCCGCGTGCCGGGCGGGTGCGGCTCGATCACGTAGCAGGGCTCGTCGAGTGAGTGGGCGGTGGCGGTGGTGTTGAAATACGCGGTGCGCTTTCCGCCCGTCGCATAAAACTGGAAGCCGCTGTCCGGCCCCTCGGGCATGCGGAAAATCTTCGCGACCTCGCCGCCGAACCAGATGAACTGGTTCAGCCCCATCTCGGTCCAGTTGTCCACGCGGGCGTCGGTGGTCGCGGAGTCGATCGGGCGGAAGGTGATCGCGGAATCGCGCACGGCTTGGAGCAGCAGGCGCTCGACGGGTTTCCCGTCGGCGTGCAGGACTTCGATCTTCGTGTCCATCGGCGAGCCGCGCCGGGCGGCCTCGGTTTCGATGGCCCAGACGGAGCCGGCTTTCGCGTCGAATCTGAAAAAGTCCGCGTCTCCGCCGCGCCCGCTGCGCCCTGCGATGCTGGCGGGCGCTTGCACGGCGGTGGCCTGCACGGGCGTGTCGTTCGGCTCGCTTTCGGAGAAGGCGGGCAGATCGCTGACCACCACCTTGAAATCGCGGCGCGTGCGGAAGCGCTCGGGATCGAGCGGCACATTCATCTCGCCTGGTGCTCCGGCGCCGACTTTCACCTTTCGGCCGGCGGGCAGGTGAAAGCCGGTCAGCTCCACCTCGCTCTCGCGGTTTGCCGGGACGCTGAGCGGGAAGCCGCCGGTGACGACCGGCAGTTCACCGATGCTGACGCGGAAGAAATGCTCGCGCGAACCTGCGAACTGCGCGTCGCGCACCGCGAGCGTGCAGCGGCCAGCGGAGGCGAAGGTGTGAGCGAGAAAGGGGTCGCCGGTGCCGTCAAAGTCGTTGTTGCTCGCGAGCACGCGGCCCTGCGCGTCGAGCAGGCTGAGGATGATGTCGGCCTTTGAGCCGAGCGATTTCGCGGCGAGATCGAAGACGAGCGTCTGCCCCGCGGCGGCGTCGAACGGGATGCGCGCCGTCGCGCCGGGCTGCGGGAGATCTCCCCAGATGCTCGCGGGAAAGGCGAAGCTGCCCTCGCGCATCGCGTCGCCCTGCGTGGTGTCGGTCTGCACGAGGTCATCGGCAAAGAGCTTCACCATGCCGGCGTGCTTTCCATCCGCGCCGACGACCGAGATGTCGTAGCCGCCGCGTTTCAGCGTCGGCGGCGTGTGGACGGTGAGGAGGGCCTCGTTCGCGTTTTCGCCGTCGGAAAATTCCACGCGCACCGCCGGGTCCGCGCACGCGACGAAGCGCAGCCCGGCGAGATTGCTCCCGACCAGCCGCAGCAGCGCCACGCCGCCGCGCTGGATGCCGCGGGGCGCCAGCCGCTCCAGCACAGGCTTTGCGGGAGGCTTCGGTGCCTTCGGCGCGGCCGCTTTAGCGCTCGCGGCCTGCGCCTCACGTTTCGCGCCGGTCTGCGCGTCGTAGAATCCGAGCGAGCCGTCCTGCCGCCCGGCGACGACCGTTTTTCCGCCATCGGCGAACGCGATCGCCGAGACCCAGTCGGGCTGCTTTTCAAAGAGCAGCCGTTCTTTCATTTCGCCGGCATCCCACGCCTTCAGCGAGTCATCCTGCGCCGCGCTGAGCAGCGTCGCGCCATCCGCCGACCACGCGATTTTGAGGATCGGCGCATCGTGCGCGAAGCGCGCCCAGACGAGCGGATTCGCCGTCTCCCGCGCCTCGGCGCTCACGTCCCAGACGCGGATGCGATTGTCCACGCCGGCCGCCGCCACGCGCTTCCCGTCCGCGCTCCATGCGAGCGAGTGGAGTTCCTTGAGCGACTCCGAGAGCGTGTCGCGCCGCTGGCCGGTCGCCACGTCCCAGAGCTTCAACGTGCGGTCGGCGCTGGCGCTCGCGAGCACCTTCCCGTCGGGGCGGAATGCGACGTCGAAGACCGCGCCGTTGTGCCCGCGCAGCGTGCGCAGTTCGGCGCCCGTCGCGGTGCTCCAGAGCTTGATCTGCGCGTCGTAGCTGCCGGTCGCGAGCGTCTGGCCGTCGGGCGAAAGCGCGAGTGCGTAAATCGTGTCGCGGTGGCCTTCCATCGTGCGGATCAGCTTCCGGTCGGCCACGTTCCACTGCCGCACCTCGCCGGTCAGCGCGTTCTCTCCGGACGCCGCGAAGAGCTGTGCGCCGTCGGGCGAAAAGGCGAGCGCGTTGACATTGCCGCGCGCCCCTTCCAGCCGCCCGACGACGGCGTGCGTCTCGGCGGAAATCAGCTCGACGGTTTGAAAGCGGCCGACGGCGACGAGCTTCGTCTGCGGCGCGAAGGCCAGCGCGTTCACGGCGTTCCGCGGAGGCACCTTGGGCGCGACTTTCGCGACATTAAGCACGCGCGGTTTCTCGGAGCCGGGCACGGGCGGCCTCGCGCCGGCGTCAATCCATTTCGCCAGGAGCGCGATCTCCGCCGCGTCGAGCTTCTGCCGCTTGCCGGGCGGCATGATCTTTTTCTTCCCGTCCTTCTCCACCTCGCCGCGCACGAATTTCATCAGCAGGCTTTCCGCGCTATTCCCCGGCTCGATGGCTTTGCCCGTCTCGCCGCCTTTCATCAGCGTGGCGTGGTTTTCGAGGATCAGGCCGCCCTCGTAGTCGTCCTGCGCGTGGCACTCGAGGCAGCGCTCATCGAGCACCTTGAAGACGGCGGCGAAATCCGGCGCAGCCTCCTGCGCGCAAAGAGGGCGCGCGACGGCCAGCGCGGCGAGCGCGAGGAGTGCGGAGAAAAGACGGACTCTCATGGGAGGAAGGGAGCTCCACTTTCCAAGCCAATCGGCTACCGCGCAAGCGCGGCGGGCGAATCCGATGGCGATTGGTTCATTTCACGAAGAGGCCGGAGCACGAGAGCGCGGTGCCGCCGCTGCGGAGGCCGGGCGTGAGCGGCGTGGCGGGCACGGCGAGCTGGCCGGCGGGAGCGTCATTGAGCGTGAGCGTGAGCTGCGCGCCGCGCCGCGAGAGGGCGAGGCGGTTCCAGCCTTTCGCCCGCGCGGCGGCGAGCGCGGGCAGCGGGATCTCGCGTCCGTCGGCGTCGCGGAGCGCGAGCGGCGTCGCGAGCGGCGGCGCGAGCGCGGCGGGCGCGGCATCCCACGCCCAGTCGAGCTGAAGATTGAAGTCACCGAGCGCGCGTTCGCTCCACAGCGGTTCCGCCTCGGCGGTCGCGCGGAGTTTCCAGTCGGAGGATTTCCATCCTGCGGCCTCGCGCCAGCCGCGGAGGGTGCGGCCGTCGTAGAGCGGCTTCCAGCCTTCCTCGGCGAGCGGGGCCGTCTGCTCCGGGCTCGCGCCGGAGGCTGGCAGCTCCTTGATCCGCAGGTTGCGCCAATCCACCGGGCCGCCTTCGCTTTCGAGGGCGATGTAGCCTTTGCGCCAGACGCTGTCGCTGCCGCCACTCACCTCCTTGCCATTCACCGCGAGGCGGAGCGTGCCGTCCTCGCAGGTGATGCGGTAGTGGTTCCACTCGGGCGAGGGCTTGCTGCGCTGCTCGGTGGGAAAGCTGCGCATGCCGCGGCTGGGCGGGAAGGGCTTCAGCGTCGAGCCATGGATCGCGAAGACGTCGCCGTGCGTGGTGTAGTTCGCGGTATTGCCGTAGCCGTGGTCGAGCACCTGCACCTCGATGGCGCGGAGAAAGGGCTGGCCGAGAGCGGGGAGCGGGCCGGCCCAGATGAAGACGCCCGCATTGCCGGCCGGTTTGAGATGCCGCCACTCGAGTTCGAGGATGAAATTCTCGTACTGCCGCGGAGTGCGCAGCGCGCCAGTGGGGATGCCGTCGCAGTGGATCATGCCGTCGCGCACGGTCCATGTTTCCGGCGCGCAGTTCACGTTCACCCAGCCATCGAGGGTCTTGCCGTCAAAGAGCGGGACGAAGCCGTCCTCGGCAGCGAAAGCGACTATGGGGAGGAGGAGCGGGAGAAGGGAGGGGAGCTTCATGCAAGGGACGAGAGCAGAAGCGGCGGGCCGCGCCAACCGCTGCTTTGGTAGCAAGCTGAACAAAAAACGAGTGTCATCCTGAGCGGAGTTCCGTCGCGGGCGAAGGCGGGATGGAACGCAGTCGAAGGACCCCGCTCATTCACGGGCTGTAGCACACGGAACCGCCGGGGTCCTTCGACTGCGCTGCGCCCGCCTTTCCGCCTCCGCTCCGCTCAGGATGACATGCGTTTGCTCCGTTTCCGTCCTCCGCTCTCACAATTCTTTGACAGCCTTTTTACCGCGCTGTGGCACTGCGGCTCTAAGGATGCCGTAGAGGTGTTCGTCGAACCCATGAAACCTATGAACACCAAACTCCATTCCTCGAAAAAAATCATGCCGCTGGCGGGCTCCGTCCGCGGCCTCCTCGCGGGCATCGCGCTGGCGGTCACCGCCGCCGGGTGGGCGCCCGGCGCCTTTGCCAAAGAGCCCGCGCGGCGAGCTGCGGAGGCGCAGGCGGAGAAAGCGGGCGAAACAAAATCCGCGGCGCGCGCACCGGAGGAAGCGGTGCGGGTGGGCATCGAGTACCTGCTCAACCAGCAGAAGAGCGACGGCGGCTGGGGGCAGGGCGGCGGGTGGCGGCAGAACGCGAAAGGCGGCGGGCGCGTGGAGGGCGCGAATGTGGAAGACCCGCCCGATCTCGGAAACACCTGCGTGAGCCTGGTGACGCTGCTGCGCGCGGGCGATTCGCCGGCGGAGGGCGCGCACCGCGAGGCGGCGCGAAAGGCGTTCGAGTTCATCTGCGGGCAGGTGGAGCAGGCGGATGAGAAATCGCTCTACGTGACCTCGGTGCGCGACACGCAGATGCAGGTGAAGATCGGCACGTATGTGGACACCTTCCTCGCCGGCTGGGCGCTCTCGGAGCTGAAAGGGCGCGCGGGCGACGAG
This sequence comes from Chthoniobacter sp., assembly GCA_031411535.1. Lineage (GTDB taxonomy): Bacteria > Verrucomicrobiota > Verrucomicrobiia > Chthoniobacterales > Chthoniobacteraceae > Chthoniobacter. Next base: position 21,589 of record JANOBH010000036.1, read on the forward strand.
GCCGCGGAAAAGCGCCGCGCCACCGCGCTCGACAAGGTGGTGGCGAAGATCGAGCGCAACCAAAAGGAGGACGGCTCCTTTGCCGAGAACAAGGGCTGGGCCGCCGTGCTCTCGCAGGGGCTGTGCAGCAAGGCGCTGAACTCCGCCGCGCGCAGCGGAGCGAAGGTGAGCAACAACGCGCTGGACAAGGATCAGCAGCAGAATCTCGCCGGGCTGGACGTGGCGAAGGGTGATTTCACCGCGACGGGTGGGGCGGCGGAGCCGTCGAGCGCGGGTGTCTCGCTTTACCGCGAGGCGGCGAAGCTTGGAGGCTTGCGGGAGAAGACGAAATCGAATGCGCCGCGCAAGGCGGAGGCGGAGCGGAAGATCGCGGATGCCAGCGCGCCCGCGGCGGAGAAAGAGCAGGCGCGCGAGGAGCTGAAGCAGTTCGCGGCGGATGACAAGGCGTCGCAGGTCGCGCAGGCGGCGGTCGCGGGGAAGCTCGGCGACAGCAAATACGTCGCGGGCTTCGGCAACAACGGCGGGGAGGAATTCCTCAGCTACCTGAACCTCGGCGAAAGCCTGCGCGAACGCGGCGGCAAGGAGTGGGACGCGTGGAAGGAGAAGATGCAGACGACGCTCTGCTCGGCGCAAAACGAGGACGGGAGCTGGGCCGGCCATCACTGCATCACGGGCCGCACCTTCTGCACCTCCACGGCGCTGCTCACGCTGCTCATCGACCGCGCGCCGGTGGGCGCGGTGATCGGCACGGCAGCGCCTGAAAAGACCGCTCCGAAAACTGCCGCGGTGGAGTGATGGTCATGCCGCAAACGCGACGCGAATTCCTGGCGCGGGCCGCCGCCCCGTGCGGCGGCGCGCTCACCCGCGGGGCGGAGCCGCCGCGGACCGGCAGTGCGGATGCTTTGCGCGCGGCGGTGGCATTTCTCGCTGCGCGGCAGTCGCGCGACGGTGCGTGGCGCTCGGCGCGGTATGGCGCATTCCAGGAGGGCGATGCGCTCACGCCGCTCGTGCTGTGGGCGCTCGCGGGCGCGCCCTGTGCGGATGCGGAGCCGCTCGCGCGTGGCGTGCGCTGGCTGGAACGTCTGACGGATACACAGTCTGCGCGCCGGGAGCCGTGGGCGGAGCTGCGTTACCCGCTTTTCACGGCGAGCTACGCAGCGCAGGTCTTCGCGAAGACAGGCGACGCCCGCCGCGCGTCGTTTTGGGCCGATCTCGTCGAGCGGCTGCGCATCACGCCATCGCGCGGCTGGCCGGCGGACGCCGCGGCGTGCGGCGCGTGGAGCGATGCGCCGATGCCGCCACGTCTGCCGCCCGGTGTTTCAACGCCGCCGGACATGCTCGCGCCGAATATCTCCGCGACCGTACTCGGTCTCGCAGCGCTTTCCGCCGCGGGACGCCGCGACCTCGCAGCCGCATTGCCCTTTCTCGCGCAATGCCAGAACTTCCCCGACGCGCTGGTCGCGTCGTCCGATGATGGCGGGTTCTATTTCGCCCCCGCCGATCCGGTGCGGAACAAGGCGGGCGTCTCCGGCCACGACGCGACGGGCCGCGAGCGCTACCACTCGTACGGGAGCGCGACATGCGATGGCGTGCTCGCGCTGCACGCCTGCGGGTGCGGGGCGGACGATCCGCGCATGCGCGCCGCGCTCGGCTGGCTCGGCCGCAATGCCGCCGGGATGAGGCACAGCGGCTCGTGGGCCGCCGACCGCGGGGATGAACGCGAATCGCTCCGCTACTACCACGCGCAGGCTTTCGCCACTGTGCTTCCCATCGCCGCCGCCTCGCCGTGGGCCGTCGCGCAGCGCCGCGTGCTCACCGCGGACCTCCTCGCTTGCCAGGGGCGCGACGGGTCATGGACCGGCGAATGCCCGGACAGCTTCGAGGACGATCCGATCGTCGCCACGGCATTCGCCGTGCGCGCCCTGCTGTAGGGGAAGCTGTCAGCTTCCCCGCCATCCGCTCACTCCTCCAGCTTCTGCCATTGCTCGCCGTCGTCGTCCTCGTCCTTCTCCTGCTCGCCGAGCAGCTCGCTGAGGTCGATCACGCGTGCGTCGCCGGTGAGCGGGCCGAACAATTTTTCCAGCTCGCTCTGATAGTCGGCGGCGCTCGCCTCGCGGCTGAGGCGGTATTCCTCGTCGGTCATGGTCCAAGCGGGCGGGGAGATGCGGAGCTTGTATTTGGTCGTCTGGATGACGACGCGTCCGTTGCGCGGGCTGAACCACTCCAGATAGAGCGCGTTTGCCCAGTGCCACGGTGCGTTCTTTGTGCGGATGAATTCTTCCATCGGGAGTTCCGGCACTTTCACCCGCTGCGACGCGGTGATGTCGCCGACGTGGCCGCGCTGGTCGGTGGAAAAGCCGTCGCGCAGGCCGGCGACAGGCTCCGTGTTCTGGATGCTGAGCGTGCAGCCCGCGAGGTCGGGCGCGCAGTCGCCGCGCAGATCGAGCACGACGGGTTCGGCGAGGCCGAGGAACCAGAGCATGCCCGTCACGCGACCGCGCGTGCAGTTTTCGATTTCGCCGCGGAGGAGGTGTTCGTCGATGCGCCAGGCCATGCTCTGCATTTCGGCAAAGCGCGGCGGAAATGCAAACGCGGATGCGGCGTTTTCGCTGCGGCTTCTTCCTCGCCGACGGTGGGGTTGGCGGGTAGGACTCGGGACATCTTATGCCGCACGCCTCGCTTCTCTCCGAACCCGCCACCGATCCTCTCGCGCTCTATCACTACCGGGATGCGATCGTCTCCGTCGATCTGCTCGCGGCGGCGCTGGCGCACCTGGATTTTTTCACCTGGCTCGCGGATCACCCGTCCACGCTCGGCGCGATCTGCGCGCACTTTGAAATCCATCCGCGCCCGGCGGATGTGATGATGACGCTCTTTACGGCGATGGGCCTCGTCACCTCGGCGGGCGGTTGCTTTCACTGCACGCTGCGGGCGAGGGAGCATCTGTGCGCGGGCTCGCCGTGGAATATCGCGCCGTACTACGCCTCGATGAAGGACCGCGCGCCGACGCTCGACATGGTGAAAGTGCTGCGCACCGGCAAGCCCGCGAACTGGGGCAGCTACGATCCGCAGGCGTGGGCGCAGGCGATGGAGCGCGAGGACTTCGCAAAGCCTTTCACCGCGGCGATGGACTGCCGCGGCGTGCTGCTCGGGCCAGCGATGGCGAAGAAGCTCGATCTCTCGCAGCAGCGCGCGGTGCTCGATGTGGCGGGTGGATCGGGGATCTATGCGTGTGCGCTGGTGGCGCGGCATCCGCATGTGCGGGGGGCGGTTTTTGAAAAGCCACCGGTGGATCGCATCGCGCGCGAATGCATCGCGCGGCAGGAGTGTACGGAGCAGGTGGAGGTGATCGCGGGGGACATGTTCAAGGACGCGTGGCCGGCGGGTTTCGACACGCATCTGATCTCGAACGTGCTGCACGACTGGGACGAACCGCTCGTGCGCGACCTGCTCGCGAAGTCCCATGCCGCCCTGGCTCCCGGCGGACTGCTCATCCTGCACGACGCCTACATCAACGCCGAAAAGACCGGCCCGCTGCACGTCGCCGAGTACTCCGCGCTGCTGATGAACATCACCGAGGGAAAATGCTACTCGCTGGCCGAGATGCGCGTGTATCTGGACGGCGCGGGGTTTGAGTGGATGGAGTATCAGCCCACGGCGGTGGCGCGGGGTTACATCCTGGCGCGGAGGAACTGATCGTGAGGAGGCGTAATCAATCGTGTCATCCTGAGCGGAGTTCCGTTCGGCTCTGCGAACGGAACGGAGTCGAAGGACCCCGGGGATTCCGTGCGATACTGCCCTTGGATTGGCGGGGTCCTTCGACTGCGCTGCGCCCGCCTTTCCGCCTCCGCTTCGCTCAGGATGACCCGCGATTGGGAGGTTCATCCCGCACTATGAATTGTGCCCCGGCGCGTTTGATGTCCGTGCTCGCACTCCTGCTTGCAGCGTGCCTTTTTCCCACAATGACGATCGCCGACGAACCGAAGCTGACCTATCCGAAGACCCGCCAGGATGCGCAGGTGGATGACTATCACGGGGAGAAGATCGCGGACCCATTCCGCTGGCTGGAGGATGACAACTCGGACGAGACCAAGGCGTGGGTGGTGGAGCAGAACAAGGTGACGTCGGCGTTTCTCGATGCGATTCCGGAGCGGGCGAAGATCAAGGAGCGGCTGACGAAGCTGTGGAATTACGAGCGCTTTGGGGTGCCGTTCCAGCGGGGCGGGCGTTACTTTTTCACGCGAAACAGCGGGCTGCAGAACCAGCGCGTGCTTTACACCCTCGGCAGGCACGAGGAGCCGCCGCGCGTGCTGCTGGATCCGAATACGCTCTCGGCGGACGGGACGATTTCGCTGGCGGGATACTCCGTGAGCGATGACGGCGAGTTGCTCGCGTACGGGCTTTCGCGCGCGGGGTCGGACTGGGAGGACTGGCATGTGCGCGAGGTGGAGACGGGCGCCGAGCGGGAGGATCTGGTGGACTGGGTGAAGTTTTCCGGCGCGTCGTGGGCGAAGGATGGGAGCGGCTTTTTCTACAGCCGCTACGATGCGCCGCGGGCGGGCGAGGAGAAGAAAGGCGTGAACGAGTTTCAGAAGCTCTACTTTCACCGGGTCGGCACGAAGCAGGCGGAGGATACGCTCGTGTACGAGCGGCGCGACCACGCGGACTGGGGCTTCAATGGCGGCGTGACGGATGACGGGCGCTTCCTCGTGATCCATGTGAGCAAGGGCACGGACACGCGGAACATGGTTTTTTACAAGGACCTCGCCGATGCGAAGTCGAAGGTCGTCGAACTGATCCCGGAATTCACCGCGTCGTATTCGTTCATCGACAACGACGGGCCGCTTTTCTTTTTCGAGACCGATCTCGATGCGCCGCGCAGCCGCGTGGTTGCGATCGACATCCGGAAGCCGGCGCGCGCGGACTGGCGCGAGATCATCCCGCAGGCGGCGGAGGTGCTGAAAAACGTGACGCTCGTCCGGCGGCAATTCCTCTGCCGGTATCTGAAGGACGCGCACACCGTGGTGCGCATCATGGAGTGGGATGGAAAGGCGCCGCGCGCAAAGCCCGTGCGCGAGCTGGAGCTGCCGGGGCTGGGGACTGCGGACGGCTTTGGCGGGCGGCGGGATGACGTGGAGACGTTCTACTCTTTCACGAGCTTCACCGCGCCGGGGGTGATCTACCGGCTCGATATGAAGACCGGCGAGAGCAGCGTCTTCCGCGAGCCGCGCGTGGATTTCAAGCCGGAGGACTACGAGACGAAGCAGGTCTTTTTTCCGAGCAAAGACGGCACGCGCATCCCGATGTTCATCACGCACCGGCGCGGGCTGGCGCTCGATGGCTCCGCGCCTGCGCTGCTCTACGGCTACGGCGGTTTCAATATCAGCCTCACGCCGGGCTTCAGCGTGACGGATCTGGCGTGGATGGAAATGGGCGGCGTCTTCGCGATGCCGAACCTGCGCGGCGGCGGCGAGTACGGCTTCGACTGGCATCAGGCTGGCATCAAGGGGCGGAAGCAGAATGTCTTCGACGACTTTATCGCCGCGGCGGAGTGGCTCGTGGAAAACAAGTACACCTCGCGCGAAAAGCTCGCGATCCAGGGCGGCAGCAATGGCGGGCTGCTCGTTGGCGCCTGCATGACGCAGAGGCCCGAGCTTTTCGGCGCGGCGCTGCCCGCGGTCGGCGTGCTCGACATGCTGCGCTTTCACAAATTCACGATCGGCTGGGCGTGGAAGAGCGACTACGGCTCGGCTGAAGACGCGGCCGATTTCCGCACGCTGCTCGCCTACTCGCCGCTCCACCGGCTCAAGCCCGGCGTGCGCTACCCCGCCACGCTCATCACCACCGGCGACCACGACGACCGCGTCGTCCCCGCGCACAGCTTCAAGTTCGCCGCGCGCCTCCAGGAGTGCCAGGCGCCGGACGGCCCGCCCGTGCTCATCCGCATCGAGACGAAGGCAGGCCACGGCAGCGGCAAACCGATGACGAAGATCATCGAGGAAAAGGCGGACCAGCTCAGCTTTCTGGTGCGGGTTTTCGGGATGGCGCTTCCGTAGGCGCGTTTCGCGCGTTCACGAGGTCGGGCGGAAAAGCTCAGTTTTGGGCGAAAGGGGGGCCATTTCGGCTGAAACATGTCGCGCGCGGGGTCCGGGCTGTCTAACTCTTGACGTTTCCAGCCAAAACCATCCCTTTATGAACGCCCCAAGAGAACTCGATGCGCAGGAGCGCCTGATCGTCCGCCAGCTCGTCCGCGACCCGCGTGAAAGCGACAACGGCATCGGCGAAGCCACCGGCGTGAATGTCCGCACGGTCGGACGGAAACGGCAACGGCTCGAACAGGCGGGCATCCTGTCCTACTTCACCCACCTCGACCTTTCCCCGCGCGGCACCGGCCAATTCCATGCCCGGCACCTTTATACGATCAAATTCCGGATCGGGGTGACCTACCGGCAGCTCATGGAGGACATCCAGCGCGAGCCGTTTGTGCGATCGAGTTTCACCGAGATCATCTTTGAGAGCCACATCGCGGAAATCGACGGCAAGCTCGCGATGCTGCTCTTCATCGACGGCGCCGATGAGATCGACATCGTCCAGACGGTGCAGGAAAAACTCATCCCCAGCCTGCTGCGCAACCACGGTGAAAACTCGATCGAGGCCGTGGAAACTGTGCGCGTGCTCGCGCCGGTGAGGCAGATGCGAAACTACGTGCTGCCGGTGAACATGCAGGCTGGCTACATCAAGAAGGA
>JANOBH010000037.1:0-1721 GCA_031411535.1 Chthoniobacter sp.
GCGGCGAGCGCGCGGGTGAGCGCGGCGAAAAGCAGGCCGATGCCGCCGTACGCGAGATTGTAGGCGAGCCCGCGGAAGCTGAGGACGGTCGCGCGCTGGCGCGAGTCGGTGACCGCCGCATTCAGGTAGTGCGAGACGAAGAAGCCCGTGAGCGACATGGCTGCGCCGAGCGGCAGCACGGGGAGCAGGCCCCACAGCGGCCAGGCGAAGGCGACGCCGGTGAACCCGGCGAGGACGAGCGCAGCGACGAGCGAGAAATTCGCGCGCATAGTGCGGCGCTCGGCGAGTCGGCGGGCGAGGGGAGGGAGCAGAAAGCCGATGACGGCGAAGCTCGATCCGATCAGCCCGAAGGCTGCCTCGGGAATGGCGATGAGCCGGTAGTAGCCGCTCCCGATGGTGAGGAAAAGGCGCACGATGCTGTCGAAGCACAGCCCGGCGAGGATCACGGCGAGCGCCAGCGGCGTGTGCAGGATCCAGCGCCCGGCGGCGAGCGTGGCGCCCCACGTCGCGCCCGCGTGCGATGCATCGGCGGCGACCGCAGGCTCGCGCATGCGCAGCGCGACGAGCAGCGCGAGGACGGCGTTCCCGAGCGTGAGATAGACGGGGAAGCGCACGGTCATCTCGCGCGTGACCGTCCACGGGAGGCCGAGGAAATCGACGACGTGCTGAACGAGCCGCGCGTCGTAGGCGGCCGCCCCGAGCATCATCGCCACGAAGAAACCGGCGGACTGCCAGCGCATGAGCCGCTCCAGCACGCGTGGCCATTCCGCGGCGCGGCCCTCGGCCACGAGCGAATCGTACGCGAGCGCCTCGTCGGCCCCGCTGGCGCAGGCTTCCGCCGCGCCGCTGAGGATGCGGTTCAGGAAAAAGAGCGCGAAGAGCAGCGTGGGATTTCCGCGCGGCGCAAAGGCGAAGATCGCCATTTCCACGACCATCAGCGCCGCCGCGAGCACCACGAGCCGCCTGCGCCCGAGCCGGTCCGCGAGCGCGCCGGACGGCACCTCCAGCCCCACGATCGCCGCCGCCCACGCCACATTGAGCATCGCGTACTGCCCGATCGTGAGCCCCAGATCGAGGAAGAGCACTGCCAGCACAGGGTAATACCAGCGCGCATTGAAGAGCACCCGGAAGGCGATGAAGAGAGGGATGTTGGATTTCAGATCGCGGATTTCAGATTTCAGATTGGAAGTGCGGACGATGGGTGCCTTGTATGAATCTGAAGTCCGAAATCTGAAATCCGAAATGCTCATCCATTCCCTCGACCTCCCCGGCATCCGCAAAGTCGCCAGCGGCAAAGTGCGCGAAATCTTCGACCTCGGTGAGCAACTGCTCCTCGTCGCCACGGACCGAATCAGCGCCTTTGACTGCATCCTTCCGAATCCCATCCCGCACAAGGGCGCGGTCCTGACGTCGATCTCGGCGTTCTGGTTCGCGCATTTTCATTCGGTGGAAAACCACGTCATCGCCAGCGATGTGCATGATTTCCCTGCCGTGCTGAAACCTTTTGCCGCACAGCTTTCCCACCGCGCCATGGTGGTGCAAAAGGCGAAGCCGCTGCCGGTGGAGTGCGTGGTGCGCGGCTACCTGGCCGGCTCCGGCTGGAAGGAGTATCAGGCCTCGCAAAGCATCTGCGGAATCCGGCTCCCCGCCGGGCTGCAGCAGGCGGAGCAGTTGCCGGAGACGCTTTTCACGCCCTCGACGAAGGCGGAGAGCGGGCACGA
>JANOBH010000038.1:0-6456 GCA_031411535.1 Chthoniobacter sp.
TCTTTTCGATCGGGTGCTTTTCTCCGGCCTTGAGGAGGGCGTTGTACTTCTTGTAGCCGCCTTTGTATTCGTTGACCCAGTCCTTCGCGAACTTGCCGTTCTGGATGTCCTTGAGCGCGGCTTTCATGCGCTTCTTGACGCTGGCGTCGATGATCTTCGGGCCGACGGAGACGTCGCCCCACTTGGCCGTCTCGGAGATCGAGAAACGCATGCCGGCGATGCCCGCTTCGTTCATCAGATCGACGATGAGCTTCAGCTCGTGGAGGCACTCGAAGTAGGCCATCTCGGGCGCGTAGCCGGCCTCGGTCAGCACCTCGAAACCCGCCTGCACCAGCGCGCTCGCGCCGCCGCAGAGGACGGTCTGCTCGCCGAAAAGATCGGTCTCGGTTTCTTCCTTGAAAGTCGTCTCGATGACGCCGCCGCGCGTTCCGCCGATGCCCTTTGCCCAGGCGAGCGCGACCTTCTTGGCCTTCTTGCTGGGGTTCTGGTAGATGGCGATCAGGGTCGGCACGCCTTTGCCCTCGGTGTACTGGCGGCGGACGATGTGGCCGGGGCCTTTCGGCGCGACCATGATGACGTCCACGTCCGCGGGCGGGACGAGCGTCTTGAAATGGATGGAGAAGCCGTGGCTGAAGACGAGGGTCTTGCCCTTCGCGAGGTTCGGGCGGATGTCCTTTTCAAAGGCCGCAGGCTGTTTCGTGTCGGGGATGGCGACGAAGATCACGTCCGCCTGTTTCACCGCGTCGCCGGTGTCGAAAACCTGGAATCCTTTTTCCGCCGCGACCGCGCGCGACTTCGAGCCGGGGTAGAGGCCGATGATGACTTTGACGCCGGATTCCTTGAGGTTCAGCGCGTGGGCGTGGCCCTGGGAGCCAAAGCCGAGCACGGCGCAGGTTTTGCCTTTGAGAACGGAGAGATCAGCGTCTTTGTCGGTATAAACTTTCATGTAGGTGGGTGTGGAGAGGGTGAATCAGTGCGACTTCCGGGCGAGAGCGACGCGGCCGGTGCGGGTGAGTTCGGTGATGCCAAACTTGCCCATGAGCATGAGAAACTTGTCGATCTTCGACTCGTTGCCGGTGATCTCGATGGCGAGGTTGTTGATCTGCACGTCGATGATCTTCGCGCGGAAGATGTCGCCGATCTGCATGACTTCGGCGCGGGTCTCGGAGTTCACGCTCACGCGCATGAGGACGAGTTCGCGCTCGACGACCTGGTCGTCGTGGAAGTCCTCGATCTTGATGACGTCGATGAGCTTGTTCAGTTGCTTGGTGACCTGCTCAAGCGTGGTGTCGTCGCCTTTGACCACGATGGTCATGCGCGAGGTGGCGGGATCGAGCGTCGGCCCGACATTGAGCGAATCGATATTGAAACCGCGTCCGCTGAACATGCCGGCGATGCGCGTGAGCACGCCGAATTTGTTTTCGACGAGGACAGAAATGGTGTGGCGCATGGAGAAAGGGCGCGGAGTCTCGGCGGGCAAAATGGGAGAGTCAAACCGAAAGTGCCCGCCGCGCGCCGGGGGGCGGACGGGCGGCAAGCGGGAGGCGCGGAGGGCCGTGAAAGTCTGGAATCCGCCGGGCAAAAGGGGCGCCAACCGGCCATGCCGGATGGGCGCGCGGCCGGCCCCGCTGCTGGCAGTCACCGGCCGATCACCCTTTCACGTCGAAGCAGAAGATGAGGTCCTGATCGCGGAGGTAGAGCTTGCCGCCGGAGATGACGGGGTGGGTCCAGATGCGACCCTGCGGATTCCGGATCGTGGTTTGAGGGTCGAGCTTGAAGCGGCCGTGCTCGGCCCAGCCTTTCGGCGAAGCCTTGATCAGGACGACGGTGCCGCTGCCTTCATCCAGCAGGTAGAGCATGCCGTCGGCGCAGGTGGCCGCGCCTTTGCCGAGCTTGCTGCGCTCGGCCCAGACTTGATTGCCGGTTTTGAAATCCATGCAGAGCCAGCCGATGCCGTCGCTGTAGCCGTAAAGATTCTCCCCGAGCAGGAGCACGCCGCCGTGGTGGTTTTTCATCGTCTTGTTTTCGTACACGACAGCGGCCTCGTTTCCGGCTTTCACTTCCGCAAGCTGGCAGCCGACGCCGTATCCGGCGTTCACGAAGACAAGATTGTCGCGCACGATCGGCGTGGGGATGACGGCCGTTTTTCCAGGGAAAGGCAGACGCCATTTCACCGCGCCATCCTTTGCCGAGACGCCGAAGTAGGTCTGCATCGTGAGCTGCACGTATTGCTTCTCGCCATTGATGGAGGCCGCGACGATGGAGGAATACTGCGCGCCGTCGGTGATCTCCTTGCTTTGCCAGAGCGCCTTGCCGGTCATCTTGTCGAGCGCGGCGATCGTGCCGCTGGCGCCGCCGGGAGTGCAGACGACCTGGGCGCCGTCGATGACGACGGACTCGGTGTAGCCCCAGCCGGGAGTCTTGCCGCCGAGATCTTTCATGGAGACCGTCCAGATCACCTTCCCGTCCGCCGCGTTCGCGCAGACCAGCGCACCCTGCCCGCCGAGCGCATAGACGCGCCCGCCATCCACGGTCGGCGTGCCGCGCGGGCCGTCTCCCCAGTTGTTGGTGAGGATCTTGCCGAGGACAGCCGCCCAGAGTTCCTTGCCGGTCGCGGCGTCGAGCGCGAGGAGGATCTCATTGCCGTCGCGCGTGCCCATCGTGAAGAGCTTCCCGGCGACGACGGAAAATCCCGAGTAGCCGCTGCCGGCATCCTTATAGAGCCAGACCTGCTTCGGGCCGCCCTCCGGCCATTGCTTGAGGAGGCCTGTTTCCTTTGAAACATCGCTGCCGTCCGGGCCGCGGAACTGAGCCCAATCCAGCGCCGGAGCCGACGCGAGAGTGACGAGGAGGCAGGCGAAAATGAGCGGGCTTGTTTTCATGCGAGCGCGCATTGGAGCCGCGCCACGGTTGGATTGCGAGGCCTTTGAGGATCGGAGCCGCGAGGATGCTGTCAGCGCGGGCATCCAGGACGGCATTCGGCGATGGGCACGAGCGTAAAGAACCTCATTGCTTTCGGTGAAGGGAGTTGTGTCCCATTTCGCTGCGCTCCAACCAATCACCCTCCCCCGTCCACCCGGCACCCACTCCACCCGCCATGCACTACGACTCAGCCCTCGCCGATCGCGTGACCGACTCACTCACCGCCCGTCGCGTCCCATTTGAAGCCAAAGCCATGATGGGCGGTCTCTGCTTCATGGTGGATGGCAAGATGTGCCTCGGTGTGACTAAAGACCGCCTCATGGTCCGCCTCGATCCCGCCGTGGAATCCAGCGCCCTCACCCGTCCCGGCTGCCAGCCCATGGACTTCACCGGCCGCCCCATGAAAGGCTACGTCTTCGTCCACCCCGAGGGCTATGAATCCGAGGCCCAACTCCGCCACTGGCTCGCTCTCGCCCTCGACTTCAACCCACGCGCCAAAGCCTCAAAGAAGCGCCGCGCCGGATGAGGGCGGAAGCGCCGCGCTGTTTGAGGCCTTCAAAATATCCACGTTCATCGCAGCCCGGCGGGCTACCGGAAATTAGCCGGGGGTCGAGCGAGGAACGAGCGACCACCCCCGGAACCCGCCCCACCATTCCATGCACCCCGGGTGGGGTGCGGGAAAAGTTTGGCAGGCTGCGCTCATTCAAGTTGAAGTTCGCCGTGCGGGACTTCTGGCCCGAGCCACTTTCCTTCAGTGAGATACAGCTCGTAGTAAACAAGCCACTCGGCAGTCCACGGGATGATGGTCTTGTGAAGGTCATAGGCTCCCGACCATGGCTGTGTCGGAGGATGGAAAAGGCAGAGGGTGCCGTTTCGATACATGTGAATCGCCGGATTGTAGGCGATAGCAGGCTTCACGACCCGCACCGCAGGAATGCCCCATTCGGTGAGGCTGACACGCAGAGTGTAACATTCAGATTCGTCGGTTGCGGCCGGAATGCGGGGAGACGGCCCCGCCTCCTTATTCGCCATGAAATAGGGCGCCGGCACGGCTACGCGGCCGATGAGTAGGCCCGCGATCTCGCCGGCCATGAGGACGATGGCGAGGCCTTTTAAGATCGGGTCGGCGGGGATAGCGCTCGCGCCGACGACGGCGAGCGCGGTGAAAAGAATGGGGCGGAAGCGGACAACGCCGGCATCCACGACGGCTCAGGTGGGAGGCGCGCCCTCGGCTGGTCACTGGCACTTGACGCACGGGAAGGCGGGTGGGATTATCCCACCATGATCGTGACCCTTGATTCCAAGCGCCGTCTGACGGTTCCCACTGCGCTCGCTCCGGCTGTGCCGGGCGACTACTTTGACGCTCAATTCGATCCCGAGGAGGACACGCTCGTCTTTCGCCGCCTCGCTACCAAATCGGACTGGCTTGCGGTGCTCAAGGAATGCCCCGTGAGCATGGACGACGTGCCACCGCGCCGGCGCGAACTTCCCCGACATCGCAAGCTTTGAGCTGGCTGCTTGATACCGATGTGCTTTGCCAGCCGGCAAAGAAGAACGGCGACCCGCGCGTGATCGCCTGGCTCGATCAGGAAAAGGATCGCTGCTACACGAGCGCCATCGTTATCGCGCAGATCGCCTACTGGGTCCGCAGCAAGGAAGGTCGGCAGCGGACGGCTCTGCAAGCGTGGCTGAACCGGCTGATCGACGCGATGCACGGCCGCATTCATGGATTCAACGTTTCCGTCGCCCACGTCTGGGCCGAACAGGAACATCTGCTGGAGAATGCGGGAAGCAGGATGCCGGTCGAAGACAGCTATATCGCGGCGACCGCCCGCCGACACGGTCTCACAATCGTCACCGGCAATGACAAAGACTTCCGCCGCCCCGGCCTGAAGGTCTTCAATCCATTCAAGGAGAGCGCCGGAGCGGACTAATCGGTCGGCACCGGTCCACGGCTCGCGGATGAAGCTGCCGCTGCCGTTGCCCGCGGGTGGTTCGCCATGAAGTAAAGCACGGGCACGGCTACGCGGCTGAAGAGCAGGCCCGCGATTTCGCCGGCCATGAGGGCGATGACGAGCCCATTGAAGACCGGGTCGGCGAGGATGACGCTGGCGCCGACAACAACGGCGAGGCTGCCGACGGCGCGGTCTGGAATGCGGCGCGCAGCATGGGCGTTCCGCCGCCCGGAAAATGGCACGGAAGCGGCTAAATGGCTTGCCTCGGCAGCCATCATTTAACAGAACTCATCATGCTCCGCACGAAACCCCTCCGGCTCGCGTCCCGACTCCTCTCTCTGGCGCTCCTTTTCGCCGCTCTCAGTCTGGCGGCAGCCCCGTTCCAAGCCGCGGCCCAGTATGTCCTCAGCGCGGAAGAGGCGCTCATCGCAGACTTCATGGTGAACGACCCGGACCAGGGGCGGCCCGAGATGCACCTTGACCCGATCCTTTCGCAGGTCGCCCGCGAACGCGCGCAGGATCTGGCCGGCCGGGATTATTTCGCACATACGAATCCGGACGGCTATGCGGCCAACTACCTCGTGCGGGAAGCGGGTTACGTCCTCCCGGCATGGTGGGGCACGGGCGACGCGGACAATTTCATCGAATCCATCGCCGCCGGATACGCCAACCCGGCGGATACCTATGCGGACTGGATGGGATCGCCGGGGCACCGCACGCACATTCTGGCGCTCGCGCCTTTCTACGAAAACCAGACGTCCTACGGGGTGGGCTACGCCTACTCGGCGACAAGCACCTACAAGCACTACTGGGTCATCCTCACTGCGCCGCCGAGCGTGCCGGAGGCGAACGCCGCCCTCGTCACTTCGCAGACCGCGCCGGCCAGCATGACCGCAGGCTCGACTTACAATGTGTCGGTCTCGGTGCGCAATACGGGCTCGAATACGTGGACGCAGGCGGACGGCTACCGACTCGCCGCAGAAGCGCCGGCCTACAATACGACGTGGGGGCTTTCGCAGGTCACCCTGCCGGGAAACGTCACGCCGGGGAGCGAGGTCACGGTCAACTTTACGGTGACGGCCCCGGCCTCCGCCGGCACGCACGCATTTCAGTGGCGGATGACCCAGGAGGGCGTGGGGGCATTCGGTGAGCCGACGACTCTCAAATCCATCGCCGTGAGCAGTCCCGCGCCGCCTTCTCCACCGCCGCCAGCGCCCGCACCCTACGTGGCACCCGCGCCTGCCGCCGTGAGCTACTCGGCCCCGAGCAGCAGCAGCAGCTCCTCGAAGAGCAAAAAGAAGAAGAAGAAGAAGAAGAGCAAAAAGAAAAAGAGTAAGAAGAAGTAGCGGCGGGGACCGGCAGGACGACGCCGGGAGAATGTTTGGCGACGTCGACGTCTTTCGCGCCCTAGTGGAGTGCGCCGCAAACAGTAGGCGGCAAGTGTGACAGGGGTTTGGCCGTATGGGGGATGGGGAGATGCGTATCGCACCAAGAGTCGAATGGAGCGGAGAAGACAGAGACTGGCTGGAGAAGGTGAGTCGCAGCCGGACTGAGGCTGTCCGCCTCTCGGAGCGCGCGC
>JANOBH010000039.1:0-17070 GCA_031411535.1 Chthoniobacter sp.
CACGGTGAGGCCCAGCTTTTGCGCACGGTCGAGTATCTCGCCGAGATGATCGTCGCCCCACAGCCGGATCGAGTTGCCGCCCGCCTTCGCCAGCGAGTCCAGCGCGTTTTCCCCACCGCCGCCGCCTTTCACGAGATACGCCGCACCGTTTCGCTGGAGTTCAAAGCGCCCGTCTTTTTTGATGAGCTGCACGCCGACCGGCGCCGCGTAGAGATTCGCCGCGAGGAATGCGAGCGCGGCCGTGACGGGGAGGGGGAATTTGAAAATGGGCATGCGGCAGTGCTAGACGGGTGGCGGCTGGATGGCAGTCGAAATCCATCGCGCCCATGACTGGGATTCCGCGCGGGATGCGGCTTCGCGCTTGTCTTGCGCCGCCGGTTTCGCCATGTCTGCGCCGCCGCAGGGCCAATCATTTCAGGGCGCGCAATGACATCCGATCCGTCTCCGACTTCATCGCCGATTCACGATCAGCTCGAAGAGCTGCACCGTGAGTTTTCCCAAATTCACGACGGCGAAGTCGCCACGTACATTCCCGAATTGGGCAAGGCGAATCCCGACTGGTTCGGCATCTGCGTCGTCACCGCGAACGGCGGCATCTACGAGGTCGGCGACTCGCGGCAGGAGTTCACCATCCAGTCGCTGTCGAAGCCTTTCGTCTATGGCCTCGCTCTCGAGGACCACGGCCGCGCGGAGGTGCTGGCAAAAGTCGGGGTCGAACCGACGGGCGACGCGTTTAACTCCATCTCGCTCGATCCCGTGACCGGCTGCCCGCGCAATCCGATGATCAATGCCGGCGCGATCGCCAGCACCGGACTCATCGAGGGCCGCACGGCGGATGTCCGCCTCCGCCGCATCATGGAGATGTTCGGCCACTACGCCGGACGCGAGATGAAGATCGACGAGGAGGTTTACGCCTCCGAGAGCACGACCGGACATCGCAACCGCGCCATCGGCCACATGCTGCGAAACTTCGGCATCCTCACCGGCGACCCGATGCCCGTCGTCGAGACCTACTTCAAGCAATGCTCCATCCTCGGCCACTGCCGCGACCTCGCGACCATGGCCGCCACGCTCGCGAATCGCGGCGTGAACCCGCTCACAGGCGAGCAGGCGATCCGTGGTGAATACGTCGAGAGCGTGCTCGGCGTCATGGGCACCTGCGGCATGTACGACTACGCGGGCGAGTGGCTCTACGACGTGGGGATGCCGGCGAAAAGCGGTGTCGCGGGCGGCGTGATCGCCGTGCTCCCCGGACAGCTCGGCATCGGCGTCTTCTCCCCGCGCCTCGACAGCAAGGGGAACAGCGTGCGCGGCATCCGCGTGTGCAGCGCGCTCTCGCGGCGCTGGGATCTCCACCTTTTCAACCGCCCCGGCATCGGCAAGGCCGCGATCCGCCTGCGGCTGAATGCCGCCGAGTTCAACTCCAGCCGTGTCCGCACCGCAGCGCAAAACGAAGTCCTCCGCGAGCATGGCCGCGCCATTCAGGTCTATCAGCTCCAGGGCAATTTCGTCTTTGCCACCGCCGAGCTCATTATCCGCGAGCTCACCGGGCTGACCGGTCTCGAAAGCCTCATCCTAGACTTCCGCCACGTCCTTTCGATCAACGAAAGCGCCTCCCATATCTTTCATGACATCCTCCGCCGACTCCACGCGTCCGGCTGCACCGTCATTTTCACCGGCCTGGAAAGCGGGTCCTCGCTCCGGCGTCTCATGCGTGCGCGGCTTGGCGCGCGGTTCGAGGAGATATTCCGCACATTTGAGGAACTCGACCCCGCGCTCCAGTGGAGCGAGGACCGCCTCCTCGCCCGCCTCCAGCCGGACATCCCGGACATCAGCATCGCCGTCACCCAGTATTCGCTCCTCGACGGACTGAGCCGGGAGGAAGTCGCCGTCGTGCATGCACTCTTCGAGCGGCGCACGTACGAGCCCGGCGATGTCATCATCCGCGCCGGCGATCCTGCCCGGGAGCTTTTCCTCCTCTCGCGCGGACTGGTCAGCGTCTTTCTCCCGCTGGAAAACGGCGCGCAAAAGCGCCTCGCCTCGTTTGGCCCAGGCATGGCGTTTGGCGAAATGGCCATCATCGACCGCGCCCCACGCAGCGCCACGATCACCGCCGAGACGCCCGTGTCCTGCGACCTGCTGAGCCTCGCGCGGCTGACCGCGCTCGGCGTCACGCATCCGAAGATCAAGATCCGCCTCCTCGAGAATCTCAGCCTCGACCTCTGCCGCAAATTGCGAAAAGCGAACCGCGAGATCGCGCTGCTCGTTTAGATCCATGCCTGCGCGCGGGCGTGGAATCGTCACGATGCGGGGATGGTCTTCCGCGCGGAAAGGGTGTTCAGTTTCTCCATGAGCACTCCTGAATCCTGCGAAAGCAACGACATGCCCAAACCGACGCCCAATGCGATCGAATGGAATGAACTGATCACCCCGGATCCCGCGGTCGCCATCAGCTTTTACGGCGGACTTTTCGGCTGGACCACCGAGGTGATGCAGATGCCCGGAACGGATTACACCATGCTGAAACTTGGCGACCGCATGTTCGGCGGCGTGATGGCTCCGCCGCAGCCCGGCATCCCGGCGCACTGGCTGCATTACGTTTCCGTCACCGATATCGCCGCCGCCGCCGCCAAGGCCGTGAGCTTGGGCGCGACCGTCTGCGCCGGCCCGATGGACGTCGGCGAAGCCGGCAGAATCGCGGTGATCAAAGACCCGCAGGGCGCGATCTTCGGCCTGCACCAGCACCTCGGAAAGTAAGCCGCGCCGGTGCACGGAACCGCGGGCAACGTGAGTCCGAGTGCCGCTTCGAGTGCCGCCTGGATGAAGACTCCGATCCTCGCCTTCGTGGCCGGGGCGCTTTTGTCAGGCTGCGCCTTTCTCTCGCCATACGACTCCGGCGCGGAGGAAGGCATCCGGGAACTGGTGCGCCGCACGAACGAAGTGGTGGCGGATGGCGATGCCGGCCGGCTCTCCCTGCCGGACAGCCAGCAATTTCTGAGACAATCCCAGGCGCAGGTGAGGATCCTGCGCATACGCGACGGCTACATGAGCAAGAAGGCGCTCGCCACCGTCGGCTCGCTCGAAAAGGAGTACGCCACGCTGCTGGCGCGCCATCGCCCGCTGCGCAGCCGCGACACATCGGCGTTGCGAGGCACGCTCTTCGCGCTTCAGGCGATGCGATCCGTCAGCCCCGTGGGAAGAGGCGCCGCTTCGACCTCTTCCAGCACCGACACCGCCAGCGATCCGATCGAAAACGACGCCGCGACTAAGGAGGAGTGCGACCGCAAAGACAAACGTCATCGTGACAACCACGACTGCCGGGACAGGCACCGTTAGCCGGGCGCTTTTTATGGCGGCCAAGGGACGTCAATGTTTTGGCGGCGGGAAGGCGTCGGCATTTGATTCCACGACAAGTGGCTCCAGTCGGCTTTTTCGGTTGCACGCGACCTGCTTTGCCCCTATAGGTCCGCGCCTTTTACAGGCCCCTCCAATCACCAAACCATGTTCAAAAACATCCCTTTCGCCCGAGTCAACTGGGTCACCAGTTCCTTCCTGATCGGCACCCTTTTTCTCTCGCTGACCGCGGTGCCGCTCTATCTGTGGAAGTTCGGGATCGACTGGTTTCAGATCGCGCTGTTTTTCGTGATGCTGTCCGCCTGCGGCTTCTCGATCACACTGGGGTATCACCGGATGTTTTCGCATCTCGCCTTCCGCGGGCACTGGTCGGTGAAACTTTTCACGCTCATCTTCGGCGCGGGCGCTTTTGAAAATTCGGCGCTGATGTGGTCGTGCGAGCACCGCACGCATCACAAGCATGTGGATCACGACGACGATCCCTACGACATCAACAAGGGGCTTTTTCACGCGCACATCGGCTGGCTGATGTTCAAGCTCCGCCCGGCGCTGACCTACGAGAACGTGACGGATCTCCAGAAGGACAAGCTCGTCATGTGGCAGCACCGGCACACGCAGAAGATCGCGGTTTTCGTGGCTTTCATTCTGCCCGCGATCCTCGGCTATGCCTGGGGCGGCTGGTCGGCGGCGCTCGGCGCTTTCCTCATCGCGGGAGTGGCGCGCGTGGTTTTCCTCCAGCACTGCACTTTCTGCATCAATTCGCTCTGCCACTGGATCGGCAAGCGTCCCTACTCCTCGCGGTGCAGCGCGCGGGATTCGTGGATCACGGCGATCGTGACCTTCGGCGAGGGCTACCACAACTATCACCACGAGTTTCAGCACGACTACCGCAATGGCGTGAAGCCCTGGCAGTTTGACCCGACGAAGTGGATCATCTGGACGCTGAATTTCGTCGGTCTCGCGGACAATCTGCGCCGGGTGCCGTCGGAGAAAATCCTCCTTTCTGAACTTGCGGAAGCGCAGCGCTGCATGGAGTCGAAACTCGAATGCCCGCATCTCACTGACGCGGCGCGGGCCTATTTCACCCGTACCTGCGAGCGGTTGCAGGCGACGGCGGCGGAGTGGGCGCAATTCAAGACGGCGCAGATGGAGGTCACGCGCGAGATGCTGGCGGAGCTGAGTGCGGAAGTCCGCAGGGCGATCGCCAGTCTGAAGCTGCGCGATCACGAGCTGGCCGGCGCCGCGTCGGTGGTCTGACCTGCGGGCGGCGTTGCCGCCTTCGCTTTGCTCCGCACGGCGGACGTTCGTTTTCCGATGGGCTCCCGCTTTTCCTCGCTCGGTCGTGTTGCGGAGCCGCTTGTCTCCGGGCTGTGGATATTCTTCCTGCTCTGGTCGGGTTGGATCGCGTGTGTCTGGAGTATTCCCATCGGTGACGCGGCGATCGGGCGATGGGTGGGCAATCGCGACCTCCGCGCTGCGCTGGAGTGGATCATCGCAATAGGGGATTTCGCGTGGATCACACTCGCCGCAGCGGTCATCCACCTGTGGGTCGCCGAAAACGAAGGACTGCCCACGGCGCGGCGCTGGGCGCTGACGGTCTGCGGGGGAGTGGCTGCGATGGGCGCGCTCAGCGCGCTGAGCGGATTTCCGCTCGGGGAGATTGAGTATTCGCGGCAGCTCGGGGCAAAGGCGGGGCCGGTCCCGCTGGGGCTTCCGCTGCTGTGGTTCGCGCTCCTGATCGGGGCGCGCCAGACGGTGCTGCGCTGGTGGCCGGGGGCGGGACAGATGGGGCTGGCGCTCGGCACCGGGGCGCTCGTGGTGCTGGCGGATTTCAATATCGAGCCGGTCGCGGCGAAAGTGCGCGGGTTTTGGTTCTGGCGCGCGGAATCACCCGCGCTCCCACCGCACTTCGCTCCGCCGTGGGGCAGTTACGCCGCGTGGTTCGTCGCGTCGAGCGCGCTTGCCTTCGCTCTCCGGGAGGAGCAGGTGGCGGTCGGCTACCGTGACAAGGCGTTTCGCCCGGTCGCGCTTTTCGTGCTGATGAATGCCGTGTTTCTCGCCGCCAATATCGGCCTGAGGATCCGCGGCTGAGGTACGCCGGGCACTTTTTTCTTCAAACAATCCCGGTCATCCGGCGTTATTTACGGCAACATGCAAACGGGACTCTTCTCACTCATCAAGCGCGCCTTCCGCAGCCAGCCGGCCATTCACCCGGTCGAGCACGGGATGGCGCGGCGCTGGATCAAGCAGCGCCTCGTCGCCGTGTTCCCCGAACTCCGCAACAATCCCGCCGCGCTGGAGCGCGCCTACCAGACGCTCGGCCTCGAACCGCGCGCCGGTCAGGGTGGCGACGAGGCCGAGACCGTCTTCGAACTCAGGGCTCCTGGCGAGTCGTAGCGTTTGCTGCGGGCGGTTTCGCCTGCGATGCGGACGGGTCGCCGCAGGCATTTCCGATTAGCCAGCGCTTCTCTACGGTTCTGTTTACCGCGGGGAGAAGAAAAAAAGCTGTCAGGGAAGTTTGCCACTTCCCTGACAGCCATGAAGTTTTTCGCAGCGTCCGCTGCGATCAGAACGGGATGTCGTCTTCCGGTGCGTCCAAGTCCGGGTCCGCTGGTGGACGCGGGGGAGGGGACGCGGGCCGGCCAGCGGCGGGTCGGCTTTGCTGCGGGCGCCCTTCGCTTCGGCCTTCGCTCCGGCCTTCGCTCCGGCCTTCACTGTGTTCCCCGCCGCCACCACCTTCGCGACCTCCGAGGAGTTGGATGTTTTCGCCCACGACTTTGAGTTTGCTGCGCTTCTGGCCGGTGGCCTTGTCGTCCCAGGTGTCTAGCTGGAGCCGGCCTTCCACAAAAAGCGGGCGTCCCTTTTTGCAGTACTCGCCCACGATCTCGGCGACGCGGCCCCACAGGGTCACGTCGATGAAGGTGACTTCCTCGCGTTTTTCGCCGCTGTCGGTCGTGTAGTTGCGATTCACGGCCAGGCCGATGTCGGCGATGGCAGTGCCTTTCGGCGTGTACTTGATCTCGGGATCTCGCGTGAGATTCCCGATCAGCATGACTTTATTGTAGCTGGCCATAGGGTCGCCCTCGGTTCCGGGGAGCGGTGGATCAGGCGGCCTTCGCGGCCTTCGCTGTGCGCTCGGGCTTGTCGGCCGTCTTTGTGCGGAGCTTCAGGTAGTTCTGGCGATAGACCGTCTCGTCGAGCGTGAGCTTGGCGCGGAGCTTGCCGAGGGTCTGCGGTTCGGCGCTGAAGATGAAATTCACGTAGTAGCCGCCATCGAGGTCGCCTGCGACGTAGGTGAACTGCCGGCGGTCCATCTTCTGGACCTGCTCGACCTTGGCTCCCTCTTTTTTGAATTCACCTTCGAGTCGTTCGATGACTTCCTTGGCGCCGTCTTCGTTGCCTTTGATGTTGAGGACGAGGAGTCCTTCGTAGCGGTTTTTCATGCGTTGTCTGGTTTGAGGTTGGTTGGTTGTATTGAGAATGGATCGGCGGGTCAGTTGACCGCGTTCATCGCGGCGTCGAGCCCGCGCTCGCGGAGGCAATCGACCGCATTCACCGCGAGGTCGAGACTCTGCTCCAGCGCGGCCTTTTCCTCCAAGGTAAATCGCCCGAGGACGTGGCCGACGGCCTCGCCCTCGGCTGCGCCGATGCCGACGCGGAGCCGCGGCACCGACTGCGTGCCAAAGTGCTCGATGACCGACTTGAGGCCGTTGTGACCGCCGGCGGAGCCGCTCCCGCGGAGGCGCAGCTTGCCGAGCGGCAGCGCCATGTCGTCCAGGATGATGAGCATCTGCGCGGCGTCGAGCTTGTAGAACTGGCTGAGCGGGCGGATGGCCTGCCCGCTCAGATTCATGTAGGTCAGCGGCTTGCAGAGCAGGAGGTCGCCGGCACGGGCGACTTCCGCGTGCCAGCTTTTCTCCGTCCGGAATCCGGCACGTGCGCGCTGGGCGAGGCGATCGACGATCATGAAGCCGACATTATGCCGCGTGTCGCGGTAATCGCGTCCGGGATTTCCCAGCCCGACGATGAGGCGCAGCGCCGGTCGCTCGGAATCCGCAGACATTCATTCAGCCGCCGTACGAGTCAGCTACTTCTTGTCGGCGGGCTTTGCCCCGGCTGCGGGCTTGGCGGCGGCGTCATCCTTCTTTTCCTTCAGGACTTCCGGCTGGGCCGCTTCGGTCGCGACTTCCGGCTCAACTTCTACCTTCGGAGCGGCCACGCGGACGACCGTGAGATCGCCATCCCCACGCGGCGTGACGCCTTCGGGAAACTGGATGTCCTTGATGTGAATCGAGTCGCCCACGCCGAGGGCCGAGACGTCGAGTTGGATGGACTCGGGCAGATCCTTTGGCAGACACTCGACCTCGATGGAGTGCATGTTGATTTCGAGAATGCCGCCGAAATTCTTGACGCCCGCGGGCTCGCCAGTCGTCTCGACCGGAATCTGCGAGTGCAGCTTTTCATCGGCCCTGACGGCGTGGAAGTCCACGTGGAGTACATCGCGCCGGATGGCGTCGTGCTGGACTTCCTGAATCAGTGCCAGCCGGTTGGTCGTGGTGCCGCCGTCGCTGATCTCCAGGTCGACGAGAAAGTGCTCGCTGGTCGCGTGGGCGAGCAGTCGGGTGATTTCACGCGCGTTGAGCGTGAGGTTGAGGGGCTTGTCGTGGCCGCCATAGACGACGGCGGGGACGAGACCCTGCTTCTTGATTTTCTTGACCGCAGTACGGCCGGAGGTGAGGCGCGTTTGCGCGGTTAGTTTCAGTTGTTTGGCCATAATAATTCAGACTTTTTCGGTTTCGGTGATGCGGAAGAGTGAGGAGACGGACTCGTCGTCGTGGATGCGCCGGATGCCTTCGCCGAGCAGTTCGGCGATGCAGAGGGTGGTGATCGGAAAGCCGTCGCCGGAGCGCACCGGGACGCTGTTCGTGGTGATGAGTTCGGCGATGCAGGAACCATTCAGCCGCTCAATGGCGAGGTCCGACAGCACGGCGTGAGACACGCCCGCGATGATCCGCGCGGCGCCGCGCTCCTTCAGGATCTTCGCCGCGCTGCAGAGCGTGCCGGCGGTTTCGGTCAGATCATCGACGAGGATGACGTCGCGGCCCTCGACTTCTCCGATGACGTTCAGGGCCTCGATCTCTGTCGGGCTCTTGCGCCGCTTCGCCACGATCGCCAGCGTTGCATTCAGCGCCTGCGAGTAGGCCGAGGCCATTTTCAGCCCACCGACATCCGGCGAAACCACCACGGGATTCACGATCTGTTTCGCCCGGAGATAGCGGATGAGCACGGGCGCGGCGAAAAGGTGATCGACCGGGATGTCGAAAAAGCCGGCCACTTGCTGCGCGTGCAGATCCATCGTCAGCACCCGGTCCACGCCCGCCGCGGTGAGCAGATTGGCGACGAGCTTGGCCGTGATCGGCACACGGGGCTGATCCTTTCGATCCTGCCGGGCGTAGCCGAAAAAAGGGATGACCGCCGTGATGCGCGCCGCACTCGCCCGCCGCGCCGCATCGACCATGATGAGCAGCTCCATCAGGTTCTGATTCGTCGGAGGACAGGTCGGCTGGACGAGAAAGACATCGCGCCCGCGGATGTTGTCGTTGATTTTTACAAACGTCTCCCCGTCCGGAAATGTGCTCACCGTCGCGTCCCCGAGCGGCACACCGATACAGTCGCAGATTCGCTGCGCCAGCTCTCGGTGCGCGGAGCCGCAGAAGATCTTCATCTCAGTCTGTGAGCGAAACATGGGTCGGGAAAATTGGGACGGCGACTCTAGGCCGCGAAAACTGAAATACAAACGGAAAATATGGCGGTTTTTTGTGACCGCGCGCGGTCAGGAAACGCGGGGAAAACTCCGCCTGATCGAGGCGGATGGCGTGTTTTCCGCAGGTCGCAAAATCCCGGGCTGAGCCGTGTGGCTTTCACGCAGGGAATCGGAAAAATCCCTTTACTCATTCTGGTCATTGCCCTACCTGAACCGCCCATTCCGGCTTTCTGCCCGGTCCCAATCCAAAAAACCAAACACCACTCAATGAAAAAAAATGCATTTGCTTTCATCGCGTGCCTTGGAGTCGCCACCAGCGCCTTCGCCGGACACGAGATGGCCACTGGCAAGGACTACAAGAACCCCGTCGAACCCTGCTTCCATGATCAGGAAGTCCACCTCGATCTCTTCGGCAGCTACGTTGACACCCAAGGCGGCGGTCTCGGCGATGGCTTCGGCGGCGGCCTGGGCCTGAGCTACTTCTTCCAGCGCTACCTCGGCGTCGGCGTGGACGCGAATGTCGCCAGTGTCTCCGATTCGCTCTGGACCTTCAGCGCCAGCCTCATCGGGCGCTACCCTCTCGAACTTGGCAGCGTCTGCCTCGCGCCCTACCTCCTCGGCGGCGGCGGCGTCCAGACGAACGGCTCCACGGTCGGCACCGTCCACGCTGGCGGCGGCCTCGAATGGCGTGCCACCCCGAGCTTCGGCGTTTACGGCGAAGGCCGCTACACGTGGGCGGGTGACGATGACG
This sequence comes from Chthoniobacter sp., assembly GCA_031411535.1. GTDB lineage: Bacteria > Verrucomicrobiota > Verrucomicrobiia > Chthoniobacterales > Chthoniobacteraceae > Chthoniobacter. The sequence continues at coordinate 9,870 of JANOBH010000039.1, forward strand.
ACAATGCCCGCGTCTCGCTGGGCATCCGTTTCGTGTTCTAGCCGACACCACTCAGCATTTGCGAAAACGCCGGGATGGAAACATCCCGGCGTTCTTCATTTGCGAGGCCGCCTTTTCTTCGGGGGACCGCATCTTCGAAATCTGCATGCAAACACGGGCAGGCGAGCCCGCGTCGGAGCGCTGCCGGGTCTCCGTTTCGGCTAGATAAAAAGTGAGATGTATCTTGCTGCGGCGGCTTGTCGGCGGGGCGGAACGGGGCAACCGTGGGGGCGCAGTTGCCGTAGATTCAGAAAATTATCCCACCCGCACGGCGACCGTTCCCTTTTGTGAAAGCCCGACCCTCCATCCTCCGCCCCCTTTTCGCTCTGGCCGTGGCGCTGTCCGCGCTGCTCGCTCTGCCCTGCACGGGGCGCGGTGAGGCGATGCTCCAGTATTTCAACACGAGCTGGAATGACATCGCGGCGAAGATGCCCGAGCTGGCAGAGGCGGGCTACACCTCGCTGTGGCTGCCGCCGCCGACGAAGGGCTCGGGCGGGCTGAGCGTGGGCTACGATTTGTGGGACCGTTTTGACCTCGGGTCAAAGGACCAGCGCGGCACGGTGCGGACGCTCTACGGTACCGAGGCGGAATTGCTACGGCTGGTGGAGACGGCGCACCGCTTCGGCATCCGCGTGTATTTCGACTACATCACGAATCACAACGCGTTCGACATCCCCGGCTTCAACGCGAGCACGCCGATCGACCTGTATCCGGGTTTTGTACCGGAGGATTTCCACCTCCGGCTGACGCAGTCGGGCTTTTACCGGAAGTGGGACAATACGCGAAACTGGGGCGACGCCTGGCAGGTGCAGCATCTCGGGCTGGCGGATCTCATCGACATCGCGCAGGAACCGGGGCCGCTGAATGTGAACTTCGGCCTGAGCGAGGGCGCGACGATCCCGAAGCTGAAATTCGTCCGGCATCCGAACAACCCGGAGTACTACTGCTACGACTGGAACGGAACCTATGTCGGCTTCGGCACGGGCAACGGGCTGACGGTGCAGAATCTCGCGGATCACGCGGGTTTTTACGGCGAGTATGTCGAGGACTCGCTGAACCGCGCGGGCCGCTGGATCGTGGACCGGACGAAAGCGGACGGTTTCCGCCTGGATGCGGTGAAGCATGTGCGCGCGGATTTCTACGGGGCGTCCGGGAGCGGCGCGGACACGAGCGATTACGGCTTCACGGGTCAGTCGCAGCGGCAGTTCAATTTCACGCGCGGATTTTCGGACCCGAATCACCGCGACTCGAACTTTGATTCGGAGAAGGGGCGCGACGATCTGCTGATGTTCGGCGAGCACCTCGGGGAGCCGCCCGGCTTTGGCGACTTCATCGACCGCGGGATGCGGCTCGTGGATAATCCGCTGCGCAACGAGTTCAACGACCGGCTCGGCAATCCCAGCAGCGGTCTTCAGGGCTTCGATCAGCCGGGCGCGGGCGGCTTCGCACCGGAGACGGGCGTGATGCACGCACAGAGTCACGACAGCGACTACGCCGCACGCCGCGAGCTGCAGCACGCCATGTATCTCACGCGGGCGGGCCTCGGGCTCATCTACACGGACGGCAACAACCATGCCGAAGTGCTGGCCGGCACGGGCGGCTCTTTTCCGCGGCACTCGAACACGAATTTCCTTGGCCAGTACGGCGACAACCGCATCCCGAATCTGCTCTACATCCACAACCACTTCGCCCGCGGCTACCAGGTCGGGCGCAGCCCGGTGAACGACCCGGACTACGTCGCCTACGAGCGGATCGACAAGCGCGAGAACGGCAGCATGACGGACGCGGACGGCGTCACGATGCTTTTCATGCTGAATGACAACTACGCGAACGGCCTCGCGCGCTCTTTCTCCACGAGCTTTCCGGCGGTGAAATTCGGGAGCGACTCCTACCTTTTCAACTACTCGAGCTACGGCGGCGGCTTCTACTCGTGGGCGTCCGATCTCGGCTCGGTGCTGGTCCCGCCAGGCGGCTATTTCGTCTTCTCGTGGCGCTCGCCGGAGGAGTCGGACATTTGGAAAACAGGCGGCGGCCAGCCAATCACGATTCTTCAGGGCGGGCAGCCGCTCGGGACGATGAGCTACGTCCGCAAGGACGGTCGCGACGGAGACCCGAACTACAATTTCAGCGTCGCCATCCCGCGCGTGACCAGCGGCTCGAACCTCAGCTTCTTCGTGCGGGCCGACGGGTCGGCGGAAAACATCCTCCTCTCGCTGGATGGCGGCGTGGATGTGAACTCGCAGATCCCGCTCGGCCCGACCACCGGCGAGAAGCGCGACAATGCGCCGGCGGTTTCGACGGATGTCTTCGTCGGATTCGAGCAGATGCTTTTCGACCACCGGCAGTACGCGGAAAAATTCGCCGCTGTCGATACGACGCGCTGCCAGATCGGCTCGGCTGGCGCGGAGACGTACCGCAAGACGATCGGCACTGCCGGCTTCGTCATCGTCAACGGTCCCGCGGGTGCGAACAGCGCGTACGACACGCAGGGCGGGAATCAGGCGTCCTTCGTCTATCACGATCCCGCGGCGGGCTTCGGGAGCTGGGGCGGCACGCCGGGCCAGGCGCTGCAATATGACGAGGGCGGCGCGAACGTCGTGATCTTCGGGAAGTCGAACAACGTGGGCGTCGGATACGCCATGTATCTTTACTACACCACTGACGGGACGAACCCGGAGGGCGCGGGCGGCTCCGGGAGCGGCACGACGAAAGCGGTCGCGATGACCTATCAGGCGCCGAACGACGACGGCGGCACGACGAACTGGTGGAAGGGAACGATCTCACCCAAACCGAGCGGCCAGCTCCGGTACAAGCTCGGCATCTACCGGCACATGTCGGCGGGGAATCCGGTGGCGGGCGTCTTTCCGAGTGGGCCGGACCAGGTCGCGCAGAAAAAGAAGATGCTCACGGTTTTCAAAATCCCGAGCTTCAACGCCACGACGGCGCTCGTCTTTCCGCACAACGACTACGCCACGACGCAGACCGGGCTGACCGAGGGCTTCCACTGGCTGCGCGCTCGCGCGTTTCTCAACCGTGGCGGCCGCGCGTCGATCTACAACACTTTCACGCAGACCTTTTACTACGATGTCGCCACGCCGGGCGGGGAGATCAAGTTCCCCGCGACCAATGGCGAGACGCTGACCGGCCAGAGCTACGGCGCGGTCGTCCGCGGCGACGCGACGATCACCGAGGTGTGGATGCACATCGACGACGCGGACGCGACGAATGACGACGCGATGACTGGCGTGGCGAATGGAAACGGGATCGGGTTTGAGCCGTTCACCGATGCGAACGGCAACGGCATGCGCGACTCCGGCGAGGCATTCACCGACCTGAACGGCAACGGGACGTGGGACACGAGTGTGCCCGCGTGGGTGCGGGTGAGCGAAGGCTCGCCGAGCGCGGGAATCAGCAGCGCCTTCCCGCGTGAGTGGCGGTTTAATTACCGCAACATCCCCGCGAGCGGCGGCGCCACGATCAAGGTGCGGCTGCGCGAGCTTTCGTCGTCCGCCTCGTTTTTCGATGCGGGCAATGCGGACATTGCGGATGCCCCGGGACATTTCAAAACGCTGACGCGCACGGTGACGGCGGCCGGCGATCCGCAGCGGCTCTTCATCGCATTCCCGCAGGGCGACGGACAGACGGTGGGCGCGGGCTACGTGATGAAGGCGCGGATGAGCCAGACGATCTCGAACGGCGTGGACGACGCGACGCTGAAGAGCCGCTTCGTCGTGCAGATCGCGAGCAGCGAGTCGGGCTCGCTTTCAAATCCCGTGACGCAGAGCGGGGCGTCGTTCCAGATCTTCCGCAACGCCGCGGCGGGCTTTGACGATCTCGCATTCACGCTGCCCGGCCTTTACAACGGCCAGCCGGATTTTCTCCACACGCTGATCGTTACGCTCACGCGCCCCGGCAATTCCGCGCTCGTCGCCGCGCGGCAGGTGAAAGCCACGCCGACCGAGCAGGGAACCTACGTGAACATCGTCACGCCGCCGGAGTTTGACTCGGACGGAAAGCGTTACGTCATCTCGCTGCCGGACGTGGCCGCGCCGACATCCGAGCAGCGCCAGACGGCGGTGCAGGTCGAGACGAGTCTCGACGTGCAGACGGTGGGAATCAGCTTTCTGAGCGGTGCGGGGACGGTCGTGCTCACGCCCTCGACCGAGACGGCGATCCGCGGATTTGTCTCGGTGACAAATGGAAGCGCGAATGTGACGGGCACGGAGAAACAGCTCGCGGGAACCGTCTCAATCAGCAACGGCGGCACGGCGATGACCGGCGCGGGAACGGCCTTCACCTCAGAGTTGGCGGTCGGCGACGTCCTCCGCGTCGGCTCGGCGACTTTCACCGTGGCGGCGATCTCCTCGAACACGGCACTGGCGGTGACGAACGCGGCCACCGGGCCGGCGTCGAATGCGAACGCCTTCGTCCAGGCGGCGTTCGACCGCACTTTTCACAGCGGCGACACCATCAAGATCGCTGGCACGGTTTTCAGCGTCGCGCAGGTGCCGTCGGCATCGAGCCTGGTGCTCGGCAGCGCTTTCACCGGCACCACGGCGGGCGGGCTGACGGCCTTCCGCGTGGACGGGAATCCGGTCGTCATCGGCAGCAAGAAGTCGTGGAATTTCCTGTGGACAAACATGACGCAGGGCGAGTTCACCTTCGCCGCGACCGGCCACCCGGCGGTCGGCGCGGATGTGGTCGCGGTGCGAAATGCGTCGGTCGTCTTCGAGCAGATCGTGGCGGGCAATCCGAACGACGTGGATGACGACGACGACGGCCTTTCGGACTCGCTGGAGCTGACGATCACGCCGCTGCCGACGACAAACGCCGAGGGCTGGCTGAATGCCGACATTCACCTCTGGTCGATCTCCGGCCACACCGATCCGCGCAAGCCGGACAGCGACAATGATGGTCTGCCGGATGGTCTCGAATCCGGCTGGGGCAGCGCGCTCGCCGGCACGAACACGACGACCGACACGAACGGCGACGGCGAGCCGAATTTCATCGGCGACGTGGATGCGCCGATCTTCAACACGAACGACAACGCGACGCGCCCTGGCGGATACGCGAACTACAACCCGTGGACCTACGATCACAACCGTTCGCGCACCGATCTCATCGCCGGCACGATGACGAATCCGAACAAGCCGGACACGGATGACGACGGCCTGAAGGACGGGATCGAGGACGCGAACCACAACGGGCGGGTCGAGATCGGCACGCTCGACGGCGGCGGAACGCTGACGGCGCTCGTCGAGCATCCGGTGACGATCTACAACACCTCGCGCATCGACCGCACGAAGCTCCCGGCGGGCGGAGTCTTTCTCGAAACCGACCCGAATTCCGCCGACACGGACGGCGACGGAGTGAGCGACGGCGGCGAGGACGCGAACGGGAATGGACGGGCCGACATCGCGATCATCGACCGCAACCAGCCGAGCGGCGCGAGTTTCGTGATCCTCAAGCCGCTCGACGAGACGACCACCGGGCCGCTGCCGTGGAAGTATTCCGATTTCTGCCACTCGCTCGGCGCTTACAAATCGCGGCGCATCAAGATGGCGGCGGTCGATGCCGTCTTCCGGCCCGGCGGCGTGCCGCGCACCGACGGCTACGATGTCATCTGGCTCGAAACCGACCCGCGCAACGCGGACTCGGACGGTGATGGTCTGCCGGATGGCTGGGAAATCGCGCACGGCCTTGATCCGCTCGATGACGGCATCGCCGGCCACTACTCGCTCCGCACGGGCAAGTCCGCGAACCCCGACAACGGCGCGGGCGGCGACCCGGACAACGACACTTTCACGAACGTCGACGAGTACGTGAACAACACGGACCCGCAGACTCCGAACAGCGCCGCGCCGCCGCCACCCGGCTCGATCGTCATCGGCCCCGGCGCGACGACGACCGTCGGCGGCGTGGTGAATGCGCGCGAGTTCACGGACTGGAGCGCGGGCGATCTGATCGTGCTCGACGAGTACGACGGCGCGGGCCCGAACAACCAGGGCGGCGACGTGTATCACGCTGGCGACGGCTTCGACTCGTCGCGCGACATCACGGCATTCTACGCGCACGACGGCGGCGACACGGCGATGGGCGGCGACGGCAATTTCTACTTCCGCGTCGATCTGCGCGATCTGCGCGCTTTCGCAGAGGAGGGGAGCCTGGACATCTATGTCGCGATCAATTTCGGCAATCCCGGCACCGGCGAGAAGAACCTGCCGGACGACGTGGACACGCTGACGACGATGGGCTGGCAGGCCGTGGTGGCGTGCTACTCGACGAACAACGGGCGCGTGTATGTGGATACGAACCCCGGCTCAAACTCGACGGCAATCGGGCAGAGCCTCACGCCGTTCGGCGTCGTGCCGCGGGACCAGAATGCGGCGGACGGTTTCAAGAAGGCGTATTTCAACTCCGACCTCGATTCCGTGGAGTTTTCCATCAGCCGCAAGGCGCTGCGCGACGCGGGTTGGCTCGGCCTCGACGCGGGCGACCTCATCTATCAGGTCTTCACCACGAAGGACGGCACGGGGAACACTCCGCCCGGCGCGGGCGATCTCGGCGGGCGCACGGACATCCGCGACACGATCTACGACGACTTCCTCGCGTCAGATTACTACTCCGACCAGGCCGGAATCTCGGGCGGGAACAGCGTGCTGCGCGGCTACTTCGGCGTGAAGGCCGGAAACGACCGCGGAAAGCGCGTGAAGGTCATCACGCTCGCGCATGGCAACCAGGCGATCGTGCCCGGCAGCACGGTCCAGTCGCTCATCAGCAATGCCGCGGGCGCTGGCTACTACCGGCCGCTGGACGCGCATCAGGCATTCGATGTGCCGCTCACGCTCCACGTCACGCCCACGCTCGCATCGGCGATGCAATGGGCGGCGTCCGCGAATCCCGCGAAAGACGGCCTGGCTTTCAACGCGCGCGTGAAGACGCTGGCGCAAAGCGGCGTGATCGACCTGCTCGGGAGCACGTTCGCCGACCACATCGTGGGTTACTTCCCGAATGACTTCAACGCGGCCAACGTCGCGCTCGCGAACCAGTATCTCGGCTCGATCTACGGCGGCACGCAGTCGGCGAAGGTCTTTTGGAATCCCGAGCGCGTGGCAGACACGGGCACGCTCTCAAAGATCGGCGCGCTCGGTTTTGAATACAC
>JANOBH010000040.1:0-4836 GCA_031411535.1 Chthoniobacter sp.
GCGCCGGTCCAGCGCAGGCGCTGAAAGCAGCCGTCGTCCGGCGTGTAGCTGCCCCAGCCCTGGCAGCCGCTGACGTAGAGCTGGCCGTCGTGCGGACTGAACCGCCCGCGCTGCGCCCCGCTGCGAAACTCGCCCGGAAGCTGAACCGCCGCCGCCTGCGAGACGCCGTCCACGGTTTCCGGCAGCAGTAGCAGCGCCGATCCCGCGCCCCACGACAGGCTCACGAGCGAGCCGCGCGGCACGCCCCAGCGGTCGCTGTCCACGAAGCACTGTCCGCCTGTCGAATTGTCCACGCCGCGCGGCAGCCAGAGCAGCGGCGGGGTCGTCGGCTGATTCGCGCGCGGGCCGCCGTAGCCGAAGAAAAGCCCGGTCTGGCCAGGGCGGACGAGGCACACCTGCGAGGCCGGCGTCCAGTTTCCCTCCTGGCAGGAAGTGGTGAGCGTGCCGTCCGCGCCGAGGCCGAGGCCGTTGGGATTGCGGAATCCGGTCGCGATTACGTCCACGCGCTTTCCATCGGCGGAGATCCTGATCAGGCCTTGGTTTGCGGAGGCGGTGTAGAAATTGCCCGCGGCATCGCGCTGCAGCCCGGCGATGTAGTCGTGGCCGCCCGGTGAGGTCGTGTAGGCGTTTGAAAAGCACTCGTAGAAGTCCGCTTCGCCGTCGCCGTTGAGATCGTGCAGGCGCGTGATCTGATCGCGACCGAGGACGTGGATGATGCCATCCACCACGCGCAGGCCGAGCGGCTGGCTGAGGCCGGTGGCGAAGCGCCGCCAGCGCAGATGCTCCAGCTTTTCATCCAGTCCGCTGACGGTCCACACCTCGCCCATGATCGTGCAGATCACGCCGTCGCCGTTTGGGAGAAAGTCGTGGTCGCCGACGAAGAAGAGCGACTTCCACGGATTCGTGAACGGCAGCGTGATCGTGTCCACGGCGAAGGGCGCGGTGGTGCCGCGCGAGCCGCTTGTTTCCACGGTCTGCGGCCACTGCGGCGGTCCGCCTTTCGTCAGCGTGGCGAGCGGATGCGTGGCGGCGGGCGCGACGGTGCGCGTGAATTTTCCATCCTCCATCCACGGCGCATCCAGCATCTCCACGCCGTCCCGGCTGTAGCTGAAAACCACGCGGCGCCCGTGCCGGTAATAGCCGTGATACGTGAAGTCGCCTGCCGCCGCGGCACCCGCGTCGGCCGGCACGATCTCGCCCGCGACGGCGACGCCCTGGCCGATGCCGTGGCGGAACGCGTCGTATTTCACAAACCCGCCGCGCCAGACGAGCGGGATCGTGAGCGTCTGCGGATCAAAGCAGCAGGCCAGTTCGCCGCCGTCGCCGAGCCGCACGCACACCCCTTTCGCCACCGCCTTCCCGCCGCCGCGCGCCACGCCGCTCGCGAGCGTGCCGAGGTCGGTGTCGTTCCAGCGGCCGTCGCGCCAGAACGCTTCGTTCTGGTTTCCCCAGTGGCCGAGCTTTCCGCCGTCGAGGCCGGGATACTGAATGAGCAGCGCCGGCATCTGTGGCTGCGCCAGGGCCCACGCGGCCTGCTTCGCGTAGAAGTCGAAGATGCGGTCGCGGTTCACCGGCTCATTCCACGCGGGCCAGAATTCCGGCTGCAGCGGCTGGCGCTCGAAGGGGAACTCCGTCGGCGCGGCGCGGTGCGCGGCGTGCGGATCCTGCGAAAGAGCGGTGGCGACGAGGGACGCGAGGACGAGAAGGCGCCGAATCATGGCCGTCTAATTTGCAGGCTGCGGGAGCGGAGGGAAATCCACATTCGGCGGCATTCCCGTCGCGGGGCGCGTGAACTTTTCGCCGAACTTCGTGAAGCCGGGGACGAAGCCGCCGTGCGAAAGAAAGAAGCGCCCGCCTTCCACGCCCATGAAACGGTCGAACCGGTTCGCCTTGCCCGTGCCGTCGTGACTGAAGCTGGCCTCGGTGATCTCCTGCCATTTGCCGTCGGCGCTGCGCAGCCACGCAGGGCCATAGAGCGCCTTGCGCACGATGTGGCCGTTGCTGCCGCCGAAGTTTTCCGAAAACGAATACAGCCCGCGCAGCCACTTGCCGTCGCGCGGCGCGCGGAAGCTGGCGATGAGCGTCCATTTCTTCTGCTCGGGATGAAACCACCAGCCGGTGTAGTCGGTGTGCTCGCCCTCGGCCTTTGCGGTGACGGCGAAGCGCTGCACGCCCCCGGTTTTCCACGGATAGATGAGGTGCGAGTGCCCGCCCGTGCCCTCATTGCCAAAGTCGCTCGCGACCACGCCCTCGCCTTTCGCGAGCAGCTTCACGCGATTTTCCTCGGCGACCTTGCTGCGGTCCACGCCCTCATTGCCGCTGTCCCAGATGGAGAAAATGATGCGCCGCTCCGTCTTCGAGTTCACCTGCATGCCGAAGTAGCCGCGCGAGAAGCCGCACGCCATGTAGTAGGTCGCCACGGGGTCCTCGACGCCGGTCATTTCGTTGTAGAAAAGCGCGACCTGCGTGTCCTTTGGCGTGGCGTAGCTGAGATGGACGCTCGCGGCGTTGCGGCGCGGATCGAGATTGAAATGCGCGTCGGCAATCGCCGGGCCGTCCAGCACGAGCGCATCGAGATCGCCCGCGGGTTTTCCGGCGGCGTTCAACGAAGTGAGTTGGAATCGAACGTAGCCGGGTTGCGCGATCGTGAAGTCGCCGAACTTCACCGTCAGCGGCTCGCCCGTGCCAGTCGCGCTGACCTCGCGCGACTGCCCGCCCACCGCCAGCCGCAGCTTCGAGACCGCATCCTTTGGCAGGCGCAGGATCAAGGTGGCATCGAGCTTTCCGGGCGTCTTGATTTCGCCAAACCACGACACGGTGTTCTGCGGATTGGTCCATCCCGTGATGCCTGTCTTGGAAACCCTCGCGCCATTCGCGTCCGGGTCGAGGTAGGCGGTGGCGGCGGGCACGGACAGCTCGGCGCGGGCGGTGAGGGCGAGAATGAGCAGGAGAAAAATGGAGCGATACGTTTTCATGCAGGCGGGTTGGTTAGAGCGGTTGCCGAAAGCTGTTTCCGTTAATTTGGCAAAATTCCGTAATTCCGTTCTGACTTTTTGGACGGGATTAACGGAATTTGACGAAATTAACGGGGTTGGGATCCGGCGGCGATTTTGGACGGATGCTTTACTGGGTGGGTGGAGTCCATTCGAGCACGAGAAGGGCGACGGCCTGGCGCGGGAGCTTCAGTTTCAAAGTGGCGGCGGCGTTTTCGATTTTGAGCACTTCCGGAGCGCCGACAGCCGCGAGTTGGCCGGCCTTTTCGAGTTCCGCGTATTGCGCGGGTGTGGGCTGGGCGGGGGAGCCCGTGCGCTGCCATGCGGTGAAGGCGTTGCTGTGCTCCTGATCGATGACGTAGCGCTGAAGCCGCACCTCGCCGCCGGTGAGCGGCAGACCGGCGAGGGTGAGCGTGGTGTCGGCGTCGGGGCCGGGGAGGTCGGCGTCGTGGTAGTGCCAGGTGAGGACGGCGAGCTTGCCGCGGTCGAGGCTCGCGAGCGCGGAGATGTCCGGCTGGGCGCGGACGCCATCGCGCATGATGTCATCGAGCGAAATCGCGGCGTCGCTTTGCACGGCCACGCGCTGGCCGCTCATCTTGCTGAACATGCGGAAGACATTCATCACCGGCAGGTCGAGGCCATTGCTGGCGAGCACGCGGAAGCCGGCGAAGAAGGGCTGGTCTTCAAACTCGAACGCCCACGTCAGCGCGCCCTCGAGATTCACGCCGTGGCGGTCGGCCAGCTCGTGTTTGCGCGCGAAGCTGGCGGCGGTGTAGCTGGAATACATGGTGCCATTCCGGTAGCCGAGCTGCGGCCCCTGGCACGCCGCGCAGCCGTCGGGATCGGACTCGCCGATGACGATGGGCTTCGCTTTCAGCTCGGGAAAGGACGCGACCACCTTGAAGCCGGAGTCGATGTCGCGGAGCTGGTTTGCGATGCCCATGACGACGTGGCCGTCGGTGAAACGCGGCTGTCCCTTCGCGTGAAACGAGATGAAATCCATCGGCGTGCCGGCCTGGAGACAGTGGGTCAGAAACTCGCCGAGATACTTCCCGCCCGCCCCGCCTGCGAGGTCTGGCCCACCGACTTTCGCGGCCGGTAGCGCGCGGCGCACCGCCCGGATCGCGCGGTCGTGGAGGATGTAGAATTCGTCCCGCGTCCCGCGCCAGTAGCCGATGTTCGGCTCATTCCACGTCTCCCAGTACCAGCGGGCCACTTCCTCCGCGCCGTATTTTTCCACGCAATGCTTCGCCCACTGGAAGACGAGTTCCTCCCATTTCGCGTAGTCTTTCGGCGGATACGCCCAGCCGGTGTAGATCTCGTCGTATTTCGCCTTCGGCGTCCAAGCGTGCTGATACGGCTCCGGCTTCACCGAGAGCGCCTGCGGCATGAAGCCGATCTGCGCGTAGGGCCGCACGCCGCGCGCGAGGTACGTGTCGAAAATGGCATCGACGATCCGCCAGTCATAGACCGGCCGGCCCTCGGCGTCCTCGGTGTAGGCATTGGTGCTGCCCCACTTCAGTGCGGGCGTGCCGTCGCCGGTGCAGAGCAGGCTGTGCGCGCGGAAAAAAACCTGGCCGGGCTTCAGCTCGCCGAGTTCCGCGAGAAGTTTTTTGCCGTCCTTCATCGTCGCGTAGTTCGGCTCGTCCGCCCCGAAGAAGCGCCATATCGGTTTCAGCTCGCCGAGCGGTTTCGCGGCATCCACGCGGATGACGACGGGGAAGGCCTCCTCCGCGGCGGACGTGCCGGCGGCGATCGAGGCGGTGGCGATGGCGAGGGTCAGCAGGGTTCTCATGCCGGCGATGATCTGCGGTCGCGGTGGCGCTGGCGACTTTGCTTTTGC
>JANOBH010000041.1:0-1691 GCA_031411535.1 Chthoniobacter sp.
GTGGTGAGCCGCGAGGTGACAAAGATCATCAACGTCCCCGTCCTCTCGGACGAAAGCGGCTGCGGCGTGGCGGGCGCGCTTTACAACATGACCGTGCCGAACGTGGACAACTGGCGGCGCTTCACCCAGCCGAACGGCGGCGCCGACTCCATCCCGGACCTGTACGCCGACGGGCATCTCGGCCCGAAGGTGGTGCTCACCATCATGGATGCCCTGCGCCCGCAGTACGCGGGCGGCCCGGGCTTCAATCCGAACTACGCCTTTTCCTGGCACACGCTCTACGCGAGCAAAGACCCGGTGGCGCTGGATGCGCACGCCTTTCGCCTCATCGAGGGCTGGCGGAAGCAGGCGAAGCTGCCGCCCGTCGGCAGGCGCGCCGAGTGGCTCGCCGGAGCCGCGCAGGCCGGGCTGGGAAATTTCGCCGAGGGCAGGATCATGCTGCGCCCGGTCGGGACGAAATAGCCTGCGCCGAAAGGCCAAGCTCCAATTGATTTTCCAGCCGCCATCGCGAAGATGCGCGCCCATGGAATCCGCGCGGATCAACACCACAGACCTCGGCGGGCCGCTGCTCGCCAGCGTCTCGCGGTCCTTCTACCTCAGCATCCGCCTGCTGCCCGCGGTGCTGCGCGCTCCCATCGGCCTGGCGTATCTGCTCGCGCGCGCCAGCGACACGATCGCGGACAGCCCCGGCGTCCCCGCGGAAGCGCGGCTTCGGCATCTCACGGCGTTTTGGAAAATGATCCGCACCGGCGAGCCGGAAGGTCTCGATGAACTGCGCGGCGAAATCACCTCACCGCACGACGGCGAATGCACACTCATCGCCTGCCTCGACGACTGCCTCACATGGCTCGCGGCGCTCACGCCGAAAGACCGCGGCGAGATCCTCGGCGTGCTCGAGAAAATCATTCGCGGACAGACGCTCGACCTTGAGCGCTTCGGCGACGGCGCGCAGATCGTCGCACTAAACACTCCCGCCGAGCTGGAGGATTACACCTACCTCGTCGCCGGCTGCGTCGGCGAATTCTGGACGCGTCTCTGCCTTCATCATCTCCCGGACTGCGCGAATCTCGGCCTCGCCGACCTCCGCCGCCTCGGCGCAAATTTCGGGAAAGGCCTCCAGCTCGTGAACATCCTCCGCGACGCGCCCGCCGACCTGCGCGCGGGCCGCTGCTACTTCCCCGAGAGCGACCTCCGCGCGGCAGGCACCTCACCCACGCCGCTCGCGCACGACCCCGCGAAAGCGCAGCCCGTCTTCGACATCTGGCGCACCCGCGCCGCCGCCTATCTCGACGACGGCTACCGCTACATCGCCGCGCTCCGCTCTCCGCGCCTGCGGGCGGGCTGCTTCCTCCCGTGGTATCTCGGGATGAAGACGCTCGCGCTCATGGAAAAGACTCCGCCGCTCGCGAGCGCCGATAAGGTCAAGGTTCCGCGCTCGACCGTCCGCCGCGCGCTGGCGCTCGCCGTCCCCGTCGCCTTCTCAAACGCGGCCCTGAAGTCCGCGCATCCGAATGGCGCGGAAGCGCCAGACACGGTGTCATCCTGAGCGCAGTTCCCGGCGGGCGCAGGTGGACGGGAACGAAGTCGAAGGACCCCGCGGCTTCAAGGGCAGTGTCGCACGGAATCGCCGGGGTCCTTCGACTGCGCTGCGCAAAGCCTCCGCTCCGCTCAGGATGACACGCCTTTTTTGA
>JANOBH010000042.1:0-23675 GCA_031411535.1 Chthoniobacter sp.
GCGAGCGGCATCATGCCGATGATCACGCCGAGCGAGGTCGCCACGCCCTTGCCGCCCTTGAAGCGCAGCCAGACCGGGAAATTGTGCCCGAGGATGCAGCCGATCGCGGCGGTGATGCCTGCGAAATCCGGCGGAAGAAAACGCAGCGCGGTGTGGCCGTGGAGGAGCTGCTCGGTGACTGGGAAACGCGCCGCGATGGCGACGCCGAGAGTGACCGCCAGCCAGCCTTTCGCCGTGTCGCAGAGAAAGGCGAGCACGCCCCATTTCTTCCCCATCACGCGCCACACATTCGTCGCGCCGATGTTTTTGCTGCCGTGCTCGCGGATGTCCATGCCGCGCGATTTCGAGATGAGCAGCCCGCTCGGGACCGAGCCCAGCAGGTAGCTCGCGACGAGGATGGCGGCGATGAGGAGCGTCATGCGGTGGAGCGGTGCGGCTGCGGCGGAGTGCAAGTCAGCGCGCCGGGCGGCGCAAGGAAATTTGCCGTTGACGGGACTCCGCGCGCAGCCAAAGACTCGCGGCGCAGTAACGAGGAATCATGAGCGCGAGGATCACCATGCAGCGCTGCGCGAACCGCCCGCCGCGGTCCGTCGGGGAAAATCTGCCCCTCACCGCCCGCCAACCATCACTCCCATGAACGATCGCGAAATTCTCGCCCGCCTGGAGGCGGCATCACCCAAGGAATTCGCCGACCTCCTGCGCCGGCCTTCGGAAAGCGAGGCGCGCGTCTATCGCACCTACTTCGGCCCGGCGCGCTACGACGCGCTGCGGAGCAGGACACTCGCGCAGCGCAGCGCGGCGCGCGCGGCGAAACGCGGGAACGTGGTCATCCTCCACGGCATCATGGGCGGCGAGCTGACTGTGCGCGACAAGGGGAAGGACCAGCACATCTGGATGCACATCCTGCGGCTGGCCTTTGGCGCCGTGGGCTGGCTGCGGATGAAAGACGGCAAGTCGCTCTTCGACGTGCGCGCGACCGGCATCCTGAAAAAATGGTACGCGGAGCAGATCCTCGGGCTCAGCTACGACTGGAACGTGCAGACGTACTGGTACGACTGGCGGCGCGACCTCGACGAAATCGCGGACGATCTCCACGCAAAAATCGGCGGCTGGTTCGGCGAGGACGCGCCGGTGAGTCTCGTGGCGCACTCGATGGGCGGGCTGGTCTCGCGCAGCTACATCGCGCGCCACGCGAAGCGCTGGAACAAGGGTGGAAAGCTCGTGATGCTCGGCACGCCGAACCACGGCTCCTTCGCGATCCCGCAGGTCATCACCGGCGTCATCGACACGGTGCGGAAGCTCGATTTGGTGGATCAAAAGCACAAGCTCGCCGAGATCACCGAAATCCTCGGCGGCCTGCCCGGTTCGCTGCAGATGCTCCCCTCGCCGCTCGTCATGCCGGGCATGGCCGCGCTGTACCAGGGCAGCACCTGGGGCGGGCGCGTGCCGCAGGCGCTGCTCGACCGCGCGCGGAAACATCACGACCTCCTCGCCGGCATCGTCGATGGCGCGCGCATGCACTACATCGCCGGCTGCAACCGCCGCACCTACGACGACATCCGCGACTGGGCGCGGCTCGACGCGCTCGATGGCTACACCGCGAGCATGAACGGAGATGGCACCGTGCCGCACCGGCTCGGCTTTCTGGAGGAAAACGGCACGCGCATCCCGACATGGTTCGTGCAGGAGGAGCACGGCGCGCTGCCAAACAACACGAACGTCATCCATGCCGTGCAAATGCTCCTCCTGGGCGACAAGTGCGACCTTTCCAAAACTCCGGAAGGCGCGCGCGGCGCGGCCGCAGACCGCAGCTCCGCACGCGCCGCCGGAGCCGGGGAGCGGGACCGCCGCAGCGCGGACGAGGCGCGGCTCGCCGAGATCGTCGCGCGGCTGCCGGTGCGCTCGCGCGCGGCAAGACAGGACACCGTGCAGCAGGAGGCGGTGGTGGAAAAGACGCCTCTCACGCGCGAGGAAATCGAGGGCGCGGAAATCCTCCTTCGCGGCTTCCTCGGCGAGAGCGCGACGACGCGGGCGCGCGGGACGGGCGGCACCCGCGCGGCGAGGGGCAGGGCCAGGGCCGCGGCGGGCGAGCATGTGCCGAAGATCCAGATCGCGCTCGTGCTGGCCGACCTCGCCAGACTCCCGGCGGCCGCGCGCGGCGTCCCGCCGGTGGACGCGATCTCCGTCGGCCACTACATCGGCGTCGCCCCGCAGTACGCGGAGCTGGCGCTGGATCGCATGGTCAGCGGCGCGAGCGAGTCGGACCCGGAGGAGAAGCTCGTGCTCACCGCACTGCACAGGCGCGGCACCATCGCCGCGCAGATCGGGCAGCAGTTCATCGTGCCCGACCCGACGCACCCCGGCCGCGTCGCGGTGCTCGCCGGCATGGGGCAGCCCGGCGCGTTTGGCATCCCGGAACTGACCGTCGCCGTCCGCGAGCTGGCGTGGACGATGGGCCGCCTGCACCGGCGGCATCTCGCCTCGGTGCTCATCGGCGCGGGCGTGGGAAATCTGACCATCCCGCGCGCCGTCCGCGCGTGGATGCGCGGGCTGCGGCGGGCGCTCTTCGACGCGCAGGCGGCCGGCTCGCCGCGCCTGGAGCGGCTGACCTTCGTGGAAAATTCACCCGCCAATTTCGTGCGCCTGCACCTGGCGATCGGGGAGGAGGCGAAACGGATGGCCGGCGACCGCGAGCCGCTGATTATCCACTACCTGGAGCCGAAGGAAAAAGTGCTCGCGGCTGCGAAACGCGATGCCGAGACCAGGGCCGTGGACCGCGTCCGGAAAACCATCCGGCGGGAATTGGCCGGCGCACCCGAGCCACGGCCGCGGGAGCCGGAGCCGGTTCGCTTCAATGTCGCGCTCAAGAACGGCACGTACGAGTTTTCCGTGCTGAGCAGCGATGCCTCCATTCCGCAGCGGAACACGACCGTCGATCCGCTCCTGATCGAGCAGATCAACCGGCAGCTTCCAGTCGCGCCGGACTTTGCGCGGCAGCGCGAC
The DNA here is from genome assembly GCA_031411535.1 of Chthoniobacter sp. GTDB lineage: Bacteria > Verrucomicrobiota > Verrucomicrobiia > Chthoniobacterales > Chthoniobacteraceae > Chthoniobacter. The sequence goes on from JANOBH010000042.1 coordinate 3,004, forward strand.
CTCGGCCATCTGCTCGGACGGATGCTCGTGCCGGCGGATCTCAGGAGCGCGGTCGTCCAGCGCGGCATTCCCACGGTGCTGGCGGTGGACGCCACCACGGCGCGCATCCATTTCGAGATGGCGGCGCTGACGCCCGCGGCCGGCGAGGACAAGTTCGAACCGGACGCATTCGTCGGACTGGCGGCGAACCTGACCCGGCAGTTGCGCACCACTTTCGCCCCGCTGCCGGAGCCGGCGATGATGACCGGACGCGCGCTGCGCGTGCTGGTGATCGCCGATCCGTGCGAGGAGTCGCCTCTGCCCGGCGCGCAGGAGGAGGGCGAGGCGGTGGCGCGGCTCTTTGAAGGCGTCGCGGAGTCCGGCGGAAACGTCGAGGTCGAGCGCCTGCTCGGCCCCAGCGAGGCGACGCGCGTGGCCGTGCTCGACCGGCTGATCAACCAGCGCTTCGACCTCGTTCACTACGCCGGGCACTGCTTCTTCAAGCCGGACGACCCCGCGCGCTCCGGCTGGCTTTTCAGCCGCGACGAAGTGCTGAGCGCCTACGAGCTGGGCCGCATCGACCGCATCCCGCGCTTCGTTTTCTCGAACGCGTGCGAGTCCGGCATCACGCCGGATCGCGCCGACGAGCGCAGCGCGGCTCTCGCGCCGAGTTTTGCGGAGGCGTTCTTCGCGCGCGGCGTCGCGAATTTCATCTGCACCGCGTGGCCCGTGGACGACGCGGCGGCGCTCGCCTTCTCGCTGCGGGTGTACCGCGGCCTTCTCGGCCTGCTCCCCGGCGGCCCCGAGCCGCTGCACGAGGCCATCCGCGAGGCGCGTCTCGAAATCGCCGGCATGGACGCGGGCGGACGCGACACCTGGGGCGCCTACCAGCATTACGGCGATCCGTGGTTCCGCCTCGCCGTGCCCGGCATGGCGACGAAAAAGGCCGCCGCGACCGCGCCGAAAAAGCGCACGCGGAAGAAAAAGTAGCGCCCCATGTCCCCTGAAATCACCGAGCACTGCCGCCAGATCGTCGAGGAGTTCAAGTCGGGGCGCGTGATCCCGTTTCTCGGGGCCGGGGTGAATCTGTGCGGCTTTGAGCGGACGCCGGACGCCGCGGATCTGTGGGAGAAAAAGGGCTGGCTGCCCAATGGCAGCGAGCTTTCGCGGCATCTCGCCCAGCGCTTTGCCTACAATGATCCGGCGACGAACTGGGACCTCATGCGCGTCTCGCAGTACGCCAGCGTGGTCAGCGGCGAGGGGCCGCTCTACGACGAGCTGCAAAAGCTTTTCGCGCGCGACTACCCGCTCACCTCCCTCCACACGCTGCTCGCGAAAATGCCCGCCGCCCTGCGGCAAAGCGGCTGCGCGGCAGGGCTGCCGCTGATCGTCACCACGAACTATGACGAGGTGCTGGAAGCCGCCTTCCTCCTCGCGGGCGAGCCTTTCGATCTCGTCTCCTATTTCATCGAGCGCGAGGACCACCGGGGGAAATTCTGGCACCTCCCGCAGGCGTCCGAGCATTTCACGAAACGCGCCGGCGCCGCCACGCTCGAAGCCGCCCCGTGGCAGCTCATCTCCCCGCCGAACACGTACGCCGAACTGCCCGTGGGCGAGCGGACCATCATCCTGAAAATCCACGGCGCCGTGGACCGCGCGGACAAGGACCAGTCGAGCTTTGTCATCACCGAGGACGACTACATCGACTTCCTCTCGCAGATGGATTTCGCCAATCCGCTGCCAAAGATGCTGGCCGCGATGATGAAGGACACGCACTTCCTTTTCCTCGGCTACGGGCTGCGCGACTGGAATCTGCGCGTGATCCTCCAGCGCATCTGGGGCGCGCAGAAACGCTCCTACAATTCGTGGGCCATCCAGCTCAATCCGCAGGCAATCGACCGGAAGTCGTGGGCGAAGCGCAATGTCGATCTGCTCGACATGAAGCTGGAGGATTACGTCCCGCTGCTGGAGCAGGCCGTCATGGGCACCGCCGCCGCGCCCGCGCCATGAAGCCGCCACCCGCCGAGCCGAACGCGGAGCTGATCAAAGCGTGCCCGTACCGCGGCCTCGTGCCGTACTTCGAGGACGACGCGGATTACTTTTTCGGCCGCCAAAGCGACACGCGGATCATCGTGGCGAACTGCATGACGACGCGCGTCACGCTTTTCTACGGCGCGAGCGGCGTGGGAAAAAGCTCGGTGCTTTACGCCGGCGTCATCCGCGACCTGCGCCGCCGCGCGCTCGCGAATCTGGAGCGGCGGAACTGCCCGGAGTGCGTGGGCGTGGCATTCAGCTCGTGGCGCGACGATCCCGTGGCCGGCCTGCTGGAGCGTGTGGAGGCGACGCTGCGCGCATCCCTTCCCGCGGACTGGCTGCCAAAGCTGCCTCCGCGCGGGGAGACGCTCGCGGACAGCCTGCGGGCGTGGACGGACTTCATGCGGAGCGACCTCGTGCTGCTGCTCGACCAGTTCGAGGAATACTTCCTCTACCGCGATGCGCACGACACGAGCTTTGCCGATCAGCTCGTGGCCGTGATCAATGACCCCGAGTTGCGGGTGAACGTGCTCATTTCCATCCGCGAGGACGCGCTCGCCCGGCTGGACACGCTCAAGGCGAACATCCCCGAGCTTTTTTCCAACGGACTCCGTCTCGACCACCTCACCGTTGAGTCCGCGCGGCTCGCGATCGAAGGCCCGCTCAAGCTCTACAACGCGCGGCTGCCGGATGGCGGCTCGCCCGTCGCCATCGAGCCGGGCCTCACCGAGGAGCTGCTGAGCCAGGTGCAGGCGGGCCGCGTGCGGCTGCGCCAGACCGGGATGGGCGCGGTGCGCTTCGGCTCGGGGATCATCGATGCAAAGGCGCGCGTGGAGGCGCCGTATCTGCAAATGGTGATGATGCGGCTGTGGCGCGAGAACATCGCGCGCGGCGGCGACACGCTGCGGCTCGGCACGCTGCGCACGCTGGGCGGCGCGGAGCAGATCCTGCGCACGCATCTCGACGTGGTGATGGACGGTCTGCCCGCGCCCGAGCAGGCGCTGGCGGCGCGGGTCTTTCACCAGCTCGTGACGCCGAGCGGGACAAAGATCGCGCACTACGTCAGCGACCTCGCGGAGTTTGCGCAGGCGCCGCTCCCGGCCGTCGCGCACATGTGCGCGCTGCTGGAGGACTGGAAGGCGCGCGTGCTGCGCGATGTGACGCCGCCCGGCATGGAGTCGAAGCGCTACGAGATTTTCCACGACCTGCTCGCGGCGCCGATCCTCGACTGGCGGCAGCGGCGCGTGGCGGCGGACGAAGCGCTCGCGACGAGAAAGAAATGGGTGCGCCGGATCGTCGGGGCGTTCGGCGTGTGCGCTCTGATGGCGGGGTCGGTCATCGTGTGGCTCTGGCTGACCCGCGTGCGGCTGGAGAAGGAAAAGCAGGATGCCTTCACGAGCCTCAAGGATGCCGCCACGGAACTCTCGGTCCAGCAAATGAACTTTTCGGTCCAGATGGAAGTCGCGTCCAAGCAGTTGAACGCCCCGGAAGTGAAAGCGCTGTCCCAAGCGGCAGCGATGAACGAGATCGCGCGGAAGGAGCCGGCGAAGGACGGCGGCCGCCCATCTGTCGCGAACGGCGGCGACAGCAAGCTCTCCGTCCTCCCCGCGGCCGCGCTCGAAGGCGCGGCGGAGTTTTCGACCGACAAGATCAACACCTCGCACCAGCGCGATGTCTGGAACGCCGACTACAGCCCGCTTCCCGATCCCGCGCCGGTCGGCGCGAGGCCGGCCTATCTCGTCACCGCAGGGCGCGACAAGACGGCCTTCGTCATGGACCTGAACGGCGACGGCGATTTTTGGCTGGGCGGACACTCCGGGGAGGTCAACGCGGCGCTCATCAACCCAAACCCCGCAATGCACGCGTCGGGCTGGTTCGCCGCCACGGCGAGCGATGACAGGACGGCGCGGGTTTGGAGGTTCGCCGACAACACTTTTGAGGAACTCACGGCCCACACCGCGCAGCTCACCGGCCTCGCATGGAGCCGCAGCGGCCGCTGGCTCGTCACGACGAGCAAGGACACAAAGGCGATCATCTGGGACGTGGGCGGCGACCAGCCGCGAGCGGCTCAGGTGCTGGACGGGGCCACCGGGAGCGTCTGGGCGCCGACGCTGCTCGAAACGGCGAACGGCTCGTGGCTCGTTACGCCGTCCGGCGACGGCAATGCCTACATCTACAGCTTTCCCGACGGGAAACTCCTGCAAACGCTGAATCATGGCGCGTCGATCCGTCGCGCGGCGATGAGCCCGGACGGGCGGCTCGTGGTGACCGCCGGCGCGGACGGACGCGCAGTCTTGTGGGACTGGAAAGGCGAGACGCCCGCGCTGAGGCCGATCCTCGAGGCCGTGCATGAAAAGGCCGTGCGCGACGTGGCGTTCGACGCCACCGGACGCCATTTCGCAACGGGCAGCGCGGACGGCAGCGCGCAGGTCTGGGACGTGAAAGACTGGCAGGCGAAGCCGCCGAAGTTCACGCCCGTGGCCGCGCTCAAGGGCCACTCTGCGCCCGTCTTCGCCATCGCTTTCACCCCCGGTGGCCCCGGCTTGGTGACGACGAGCTGGGATCGCACGGCGCGCATCTGGAACTTCGCGGAGAAGCGCTGCCTCGCGCTGCTCACCGGCCACGCGAACGTGATCTGGTCGGTGAAATTCAGCCCCACGGGCGGCAACTTCTGCACGACCAGCGCCGACGGCACGACGCGCATCTGGGATTTGAAAGCGATCCCCGGCACCGAGTCGCTCCGGCCCAGGTAGGGCGGCGGGCGAGCTCGGCCCGGCGGCTTGCCTTGGGGCGCGGCAGGCGGGATTCTCCGCGCCATGTACACTCCCAAGATCGCCGCATTCGCCGGCAGCCTGCGCGCCGGGTCCTTCAACAAGAAACTCCTCTCCCTCGCCGCCGACGCCGCGCGCGCGGCCGGCGCGGAAGTCACGATCATCGACCTGCGCGAGCTGGCGCTGCCGCTTTTCGACGAGGATCTCGAAGCCGCCTCCGGCCTGCCGGAAGGCGCGAAGAAGCTCAAGGCGCTGCTGCGCGCGAGCGACGGCTTCCTCATCGCCTCGCCCGAGTACAACAGCTCGGTGACCGGCGCGCTGAAGAACGCGATCGACTGGGCCTCGCGCTCCGAGGCCGACGGCGAGCCGCCGCTCGCGGCCTACCGCGGAAAGGCCGCGGCGCTTTTCTCCGCCTCGCCCGGCGCGCTCGGGGGTCTGCGCGGCCTGGTCACGCTCCGCTCGATCCTCGGCAATATCGGCGTCCTCGTGGCGCCGGATCAGGTCTGCATCGGCGCGGCGCACGAGGCATTTGACGATGCCGGGCAGCTCAAGGACGCGCGCAAGGCGAAGCAGGTGGCGGCGCTGGCGCAGGGCCTCGTGGAAATCCTCCGCAAGCTGAAAGGCTGACGGCGCCGGCGGTCAACTGTCGAGACAGCGCCGCACGGTTTCCAGGATGCGCTCGGGCGAGCTCGGCTTCGGGATGAAGCTCTGCCGCTCTTGCAGCGTGATCTCGCGGCCCGCGATATCCGCGCTGTAACCGCTGGTGAGGATGACCCAGAGGGCGGGTTTGCGCGCCTGGAGGCGGACCGCCAGCTCGCGCCCGTTGATTCCATGCGGCATGACGATGTCGGTGAAAAGGAGGTGGATGGCGTCCATGTTTTCCTCCCAGATTTTCAGCGCCTCGACGCCGTGCGCCGCCTCCAGCACGCGGTAGCCCTGCCGCTCCAGGATGATGCGCGTGAGCAGCCGCACGGAAGGCTCGTCCTCGACGACGAGGATGGTTTCCGTACCGCGTTTCAGCTCGGACCTCGCCACCGTGCGCCCAGGCGCCATATCCCCCTTTTCCACGGCGCGGAGGAATACCTGGAATGTGGTGCCCCGCGTGACTTCGCTCTCCACCTGGATCGCGCCGCCGTGCTGCTTGACGATGCCAAAGACCGTGGCCAGCCCGAGCCCGGTGCCTTTGCCCGGAGCTTTCGTGGTGAAGAATGGCTCGAAGATGCGCGTGAGTTTTTCCGGCTCGATGCCGGTGCCGGTGTCCGTCACGCGCAGCCACACCCAGCGGCCCGGCTCGGCGTCCGGGATCGAGGCGGCCTCCTCCGCGGTCAGCGTCCGCTCTCCGGTCTGGATCGAAAGGCGGCCGCCGCCGGGCATGGCGTCGCGGGCATTGACGACGAGGTTTATCAGCACCTGGTCGAGCATGCCGGCGTCGGCGCGGGTCAGCAGCGGTCCCGGGTGGAGATTCAGGCCCAGGCTCACGTCCTCGCGGAGGATGCGCTGGAGCATCCGTGTGAGATCGGAGACGGATTCATTCAGGTCCAGCGCCCGCTGCTGCATGACCTGCCGCCGGCTGAAGGTGAGCAACTGGCGCGTGAGCTCCGCCGCGCGCTCGGCGGCGCCCTGGATGTCCTCCAGCAGCTCCCGCGTCTCCGCCGGCGGATTCGTCGCCGCGGCGAGATCGGCCTGGATCATGATTGCGGCGAGGAGATTGTTAAAATCATGCGCCACCCCGCCGGCGAGCTGCCCGATGGCGTCCATCTTTTGCGACTGCCGGAACTGCTCCTCGAGCTGCCGCCGGTCGGTGATGTCCCGCGCCGTTCCGAGCACGCGGTGGATTTTCCCGTCCGCGTCGCGAACGGGAAACGCGCGATCGTGAATCCAGCGCACCGTCCCGTCCGGCCGCACGATGCGGAAAATCTCATCGTAGTCGCCCACGGGGATCCCGGCCCCTGCCGCCGCGGCGACCCTGGCGCGGTCGTCGGGATGGATCGCATCCACCCAGGCCGTCGTGGACTCATGGACGCTGGCGCAGGTGCGCCCCCAGATTTTCTCGTAGGCCGGGCTCACGTAGAGCACGCTATTCCGCGCCGGATCGATCATCCAGAAGACCTCCTCGATGGTCTCCGCAAACTGGCGGAAGCGCTCCTCACTCGCGCGCAGGGCGTCCTCAGCCCGCTGCCGCTTCTCCTCGCGGCGGCTGACCTCGATGGCGAAGGAGATGTCGATCGCCAGCTCGTCGAGCAGGCGCATTTCCTTTTGGTCAAAAAAATGCGGCTCGCCCGCGTAGAGGTTGAATGTGCCGATCACGCGGGCTCCCGATTTCAGCGGCAGGGAGGCCATGGAGTGGTAGTCCCGGCGCAGCGCGGCGTCGCGCCAGCAGGCCGCCTCGGGATCGGTCTCGATCTCATCGCACACCTCGTGCACGCCGGTCGCCAGCGCGCGTTTGGTAAAGACGCAGGTCGCACCGGGCTGCGCGCCATTGACGATGGCGTCGAGCTTTTCCAGCGTCTGCTCCGAGGCGCCGGCGTGGGCCGCGATGTGGATGCGCCCGGTGGCCGCGTCCGTCATGCCGATCCACGCCATGCGAAAGCCGCCCGTCTCCACCGCGATGCGGCACGCGTCGTGGAAGAGCTTCCGGGGATCGCCATCCCGCACGATCGCTTCATTGATTCCGCTGAGGACGGCATAGACGCGGTTGAGCTGGCGGATGCGGATCTCCGTCTGCTTGCGCTCGGTGATGTCCATGTGCGAGACGACCGCGCCGCCGCCCGCCCGCCGCAGCGCGGATACCGTCATGACAAACCACCGCTTCACCTCCGGCGAGTCGCACCGGTACTCGATCGAGAATTCGTCGAGATTCCCGCTGAGGACGTCCTGAATCCCCTCCAAGGCGCTGGCGGCTTCCGGCGCGTCGGCGCCGCCCGCCCCGCGGCAGACCTCGAGGTAGTTCGCCCCGATGCCCACGCGGTGGGCCGGCGGGTTTCCATTTTTCTCCGCGAAGTGCTCCCACGCCGGGTTGACGACGAGCACATTCCCAGCGCGGTCGAGGACGGCCAGGTGCGTGGTCAGCGAGCGGAGGATCGCCCGCAGCATCTCGGCGCTCTCGCGGACCGCGTCGTCCGACTGCTTGCGCGCGGTGATGTCGCGGATCACGACCAGATAGCCGGACTGGCCGGCATCCTTCTGGGCGGAGGAAACCGTGACACTCGCCCAAAAGCGCGAGCCATCCTTTCGCAGCCGCCAGCCCTCGGCGGTCGCGCTGCCCTGCCGTGCCGCAGCCTCCAGGTCGAGGTCCGCCTGCTTCCGGGCCACATCCTCCGGTGTGTAGAAGGTCGAAAAGTGGCGGCCTTTGACTTCCTCCGCAGTCCAGCCGCGGAGGAGTTCCGCGCCCGAGTTCCACGTCGTCACCCGCCCTTCGGAATCGAGCAGGAAGATGGCGTGATCCTTCACATTTCCGATCAGCAGAGCGTACCGCTGCTCCGTCTCCATCTGGCGGGCGAGCGCCTGGAATGCCGACTTCTCGGACGCCGCGCCGACCACGTACAGCAGCCCAAAGCTCAGCGGGAGGATCAGGACGAAGATGAGCGCGAGCCCCGCGCCCCACGGCAGGGCGGCGGCGCGGATCTCAGCGTCCACGCTCCGCGCGGGCAGATGCACGGCCACCAGCGCATCTAGGTGCGGGCTGTACGCGTAGGCGGCGATCTGCTCCATGCCCTCGGAGTTCCGGTTCCTGCCCACCCACTCCCCGCGCGAGGCCACCAGCTCCTGCACCGTGCGCGGCCCGGTCTCTCCGGCCAGGATCTCCGTCCCGCCGACAAAGGTGCCGACCTTGTCCGGCCGCCGGGTATTCAGCAGCAGCCGTCCGTCCGCGCCGATCACGCAGAGGTAGTTGTCGGGATACTGGCTTCCCGCCTTTTTCCACAGTCCGCTCATCGTTCCCAAAGCCGACGGCGTATCCGGCGCGGAGTTCACTGCGGTTCCCAGCATATTCGCGAGGTCGAGGCTGCCTTTGAGCACCCTGCCAGTCACGGCATCGCGGCTGGCCGTGTAGGCAAAAAAACTCAGCCCCGCGCAGCCAAAGAGCGAAAGCAGGGCGAGGATGATCGCCTGCCGCATCAGGCGTTTTCGCGCGCCGTTTTGGATCTCCACGGGTGAGAGGTCCTCGCTCCCCGCCGTGCGCACCCATGCCAGCAGCAGCGTGAGCCCGAGCGCCATGAGCAGGGAGATCAGCAGCGCGAGGCATTCCGCCACCGGACCCACGCCTTTCTTTTCCAAGACGACGCCAGCGAGCCTGTAACCCCGCTGGCCGAGCATCAGGATATTGGCCAGTGCGAGAAGGATCCAGCCCCAGCGCCGCTGCAGCACCGCCAGTCGCACCGCCTGCACCACGCTCCATGCCTGGAGAAACACGGAAACGATAAGAAGCACTTCCCCCATAACTGTTTAATCAAACGTCCCGGCGATCACGGCGGTTGCTTACGCCATCCGCACGGCGGCGTCCACCCTGATAAAATGCTCGCCTTGTTTCCCTCGCCGCGCCCCATTCCAGCCGCGTCGCGGATGGCAGGAATGAGAACCGGATCAGCAGAAGGAACTGGCCGCCGCACTCCCGTTGCCGCTCCCGGTTTTCATTTCTCTACTCCCCTCCCGCCGGCCGCCTCCGGCTCCCGCCCCTGGTCGCCGGTCTCCACGATCCACCTTTCCAGCGCGCCGCGCAGACGCGCCAGCGTGGCGGCGTGTTCCGGCGACGCCGCGAGATTGCGGATCTCGTGCGGGTCTTCCTGGAGATCGTATAGCTCCTCCTCCGGCAGGCGCGGGGCGCAGAGCGCCGCTTGCGCGGGCGTGAGCCTGCCCTCGGCGTGGAGCTGCTTGAGGAGATTCCAGACGGGATACTGCTTTTCCTTGTACGCATTCGGCGCGAGCAGCGGGATCTCGGGGGTGAAATTGCGGATGTAGCGGTAGCGATCGTCGCGCACGGTACGGATGCGCATCGCCGTCTCGTCGCAGCGGTCCCGCGCGCCGAAGACCATCCCGCGCGGCGCTTCCGCGCGCTCCCCGAGGAGGATGCGGCCCTGCATTTTCGCGGGCTTCTGTGCGCCGGCGAGGTCGAGCATCGTCGGCGCGAAATCGATCGCCTCGATGAAGCGGTCATCCACCTTTCCCGGCGCGAGCTGCGCTGGTGCGGCCACGCCTTTCGGCCAGCGGATGATGAGCGGCACGCGCAGCCCCTCCTCGTAGCAGAACTGCTTTCCGCGCACGTGCGCCTCGCCGTGATCGCCGAAAAACATGACGACCGTGCTCTCGGCCAGCCCGTCCTTTTCAAGCTGGGCAAGGATGACGCCGATCTTGCGGTCCAGCTCGCTCGCGGCGTCGAGATACTGCGCGTAGTCGGCGCGCGTGACCGGGTGGTCCGGGTAGTAGGGCGGCAGCTCCACCTTCGCGGGATCGGCCTTCGCCGGACCGTGGAAATCGCGGTGCGTCTCCTGGTAATTGATCTGCGCAAAGAAGGGCTGATGCGACGCGAGATCGCCCCACGCCTTGGAATCGAACGGCTTCTCGGGCGGCGTGAAATTCCAGTCCGTCTTGCCGGTGCCCTTGAAGCCGAAGCCCGCCGGCATCCCTACGACATTCGCGGTGAAGTAGCCCGCATCGCGCAGCCACTCGGGGAGCGTGCGCACGCCGTCGGGCAGGCGGAAGCCATCGCCGCGGTGCGAGCGATGGTGATGCGCGCCGATGCTGGTCTGGTACATGCCGGTCATAAACGCCGAGCGGCTGGCCGAGCAGACGGGCGCGGTGGTGTAGGCGCGCGTGTAGCGCACGCCCGCGGCGGCGAGCGCGTCGAGATGCGGGGTGAAAACCTCGCGCTGCCCGTAGCAGCCGAGCGCCGGGCCAAAGTCCTCGGCGATGAGCCAGAGGATGTTCGGCTTCACCGCGACAGGCTTCGCGGCTGCGGCGAGCGCGGAGCTGATCTGCACGGTGCCCGTGTTCTTTTGCGCCGCGCCTGGCGTGGTGCGTCCGTCGGCGACCTGCTTCTCCAGCAGCGCAGTGAGACGCGCGACAATCTCGGGATGCGCCGCCTCCACGTTCTTCGTCTCGCCGATGTCGGCGGCGAGATCGTAGAGCTGCACGGGCGGGAGGTTTTTCGCCGCAGGCGTGCCCGGCCTCGGCGCGCTCCAGCCGCCGGAGTCGGGGCAGAGCGCGAGCTTCCACTGGCCCTGCCGGATGGCAAAGGAGCCATTGATCGAGTGATGCACGAGCGAGTCGCGCAGCGGTTTCTCCGCCGTGCCGAGCAGCGCGGGAAGCAGGCTCACGCTGTCCTCCGCGGCATTGTAGGGGAGCTTTTCACCGCCCGTGATCTCCGCCGCGGTGGCCATGAAGTCATTCAGGCAGACGAGCTGATCGCTGGCCGCGCCCGCTTTCACCCGCCCCGGCCAGCGCACGATAAATGGCACGCGATGACCGCCCTCAAAGATGTCCGCCTTTGTCCCGCGAAACTGCGCGCTGGGGAAATGGCCCTTCGCCTCCAGCTCGGGAAACTTCGCCTCGGGCGAGCAGCCGTTGTCGGACGTGAAAACGACGAGCGTGCCCTCAGCGACGCCCGCGCGATCGAGCGCATCCAGCACCGCGCCGACGGCGGCGTCCGTCTGCATGACGAAATCCGCGTACGGATTCAGCCCGCTCCGGCCCTGCCACTCCGGCGTCGGGACAATCGCGGTGTGCGGCGAGGTGAGCGGCAGGTAGAGGAAGAACGGCTGGCGCGTCGCGGCTGCGGCTCGCTGACCGATGTATTCCACCGCCCTCCGCGTCAGCTCGGGCAGGACGGCCACCGCCTCGAAATCCGCCGCCGCCGGCCCCTTGCGCGTCGCCTTTCCCTCCCGCCCGAACATCATCGGGAAAGACTTGTCCACAGTTGGCTGCGCGGTGACGCGGTCGTTTTCGATGAACGCGTAGGGCACCATGTCGAGCGAGCCGCCGATGCCGAAGAAGTAGTCGAAGCCGAGGGCGTTCGGCCCATTCGTGATCGGCTGCGAGAAGTCCGCGTTCCATCCCGCCGCGCCGCTTTCGATCCCGTCGCCAAACGGCTGCGCGCCCGGCTTCAGCGGCCAGTCCATGCCGACGTGCCACTTGCCCATGCACGCGGTGTGATAGCCGCGGTCCTTCAGCATCTGCGCGACCGTGAGCCGGCCCGGCTCGACGAGCCGCGGGCTCATGCCGCCCTGCACGCCGCGCGGGAGCCGCGAGCGCCAGTTGTAGCGGCCCGTGAGCAGCCCGTAGCGCGTGGGCGTGCAGACGCTGGAGCTGGTGTGCGCATCCGTGAAGCGCATCCCCGCCGCCGCGAGACGGTCGAGGTTCGGCGTCGGGATTTTTGAGGCGGGGTTGAAAGCGCGCACGTCGCCGATGCCGAGGTCATCCGCGAGGATGAAAACGATGTTCGGCTTCTCCGCGGCGGAGACGGAGAAAGGCAGCAGCGCGGCGAGCGCGAGGAGGAGGAGTTTCATGGGGAAAGGGACGGCCTGCGGGATCCGCGCAACCACGCAGTCGCCGGCTTACGCAAAAATCCCCGTCACCGGCTTTCCATCCGAGATGAGCACCGGGCGGTTTGTCGCCGTGCGCATCTCGGTGTGCGGGTCGATGCCGAGCGCGTAGTAGATCGTGGCGGCGAGATCGTCGGGGCGGACGGGATCCTCTGCGGGATACGCGCCGGTCTTGTCGCTCGCGCCATAGACGAAGCCGCGCTTCACGCCGCCGCCCGCGAGGAGCGTGGTGTAGCACTGCGGCCAGTGGTCGCGGCTCACGTTCTTGTTGATGTTCGGCGTGCGGCCAAACTCGCCCATCCACACGACGAGCGTGGTGTCCAGCAGGCCTCGCTGTTCGAGGTCATTCAGCAGCGTGGGCAGCGTCTGCTCGGTGATCGGCAGGTGGTATTTCTCCACGATGGGAAACATCCGCGTGTTGTTGAAGCCGTGCGTGTCCCAGCCGCCGCGCTCGGTGCTCTGCCCGCCGATCTGGTCGGAGAAATAGACGGTCACGAACTTCGTCCCCGCCTCCACAAGCCGCCGCGCGAGCAGGCAGCTCTGCCCGTAGCTCGTGCGTCCGTAGGCCTCGCGCACGACCTCCGGCTCCGCGGCGAGATTGAACGCCTCGCGCAGTTTCGGCGACTGCAGCATGCCGATGGCGCGCTCGTAGTACGCGTCGAAGCCGCGCGCCTGCGCGGAGAAATCCAGCATCCGCGCCTGCTGGTCGATGAGCTGCTGGAGCCCGCGCCGCGCCTGCAGCCGCTCAAAGGGCAGCCCGTCCGGCAGGCTCAGCTCGGGCAGCGCAAAGGCGGGCGAGTTTGGATCCTGGATCACGGCGAGCGGGTCGTGCGTCTTGCCGAGGAAGCTGGCGTGCTGGCCCGGCGTGACGGAGCCGTCGCCGATGACGTACGGATAGGAAACGGCGGTCGGCATCTCGCCGTGCGAGGGCGCGAATTTGTCCACGATCGAGGAGTAGCCGGGGAAGAGATCGAGCGAGTCCCGCAGCCGCTGGTCGTCGCTCGGCGGCGCGTGGCCGGTGAGCGCGTAGTAGCCCGCGGAGTTGTGATTCTTCATCGTGTGCGTCATCGAGCGGATGAGCGTCACCTTGTCCATGATCTGCGCGGTCTTCGGCAGGCGCTCGGAGACCTGGATGCCGTCGGCCTTGCTGGAGATCGGCTTGTACGGCCCGCGGATGCCCTCCGGCGCGTCCGGCTTCATGTCGAACATGTCGATGTGCGACGGCCCGCCCCATTGGAAAAGGAAGATCACCGACTTCGCGCGGGCCTTGAGTTTCACGGCGCTCGCGAGCGCCTCGGCGCGGAGCATCTGCGGCATCGCGAGGCCGAGCAGACCGAGGCCGCCGACCTTGAGCGCGTGGCGGCGCGTCATCGCGCGGTGGAAACCGGAGCAGGCGAAATCGTGGTTCATGGGATCATTGGCGGAAGACGAATTCCTTCGAGTTGAGCAGCGCCCAGGCGAGGTCTTCGAGCGCCTTCCGGCGGTCCGCCGCGCCGGTGAGATGCGCGGTGGCGCGCGCGATCTCCGCCTCGATGGGCGGGCGGGAAAGCGCGGCCCAGAAGAGCTGGTCTATCACCTCGGCGTCCGTCTTTTCCGAGGCCATGAGCGGGTCGAGCGCATTGCCGCTGCGGGTGAGCAACTGCTGCATGAGCGGCCCGCTGATGAGCTGGAACGCCTGCGGCAGCGCCGTGTCGTTGCTGCGCTCGCAGTCCGACGCGATGAGCCGCGGCGGCTTGCCGAAGCTCGCGGCGAAGCGGTCCACGTCGGTCCGCAGCGGCTTGTAGTGCTTCCGCCCCTCCGCGATCTGCGCGAGGCGCGTGCCGGTGGGCGCGCCCTCCAGCGGCAGCGGTGTGGCGAGCACGGCGCTGATCGAGTCGAGCATCTGCTCGGCGCTCAGCCGGCGCGCGATGGCGTGCGAGTTGTTCGCCTCGTCACCGGCGTTCGTCGCATTTGGCTCCGCCGAAAGCTGGTAAGTGCGCGAGGCCGTGATCGTGCGGATCAGGCGCCGGAGGTCGTAGCCGTTTTCCGCGAAGTCCTTCGCGAGCGCGTCGAGCAGCCCGGGATGCGACGGCGGATTGCTCGCGCGGAAATCGTCCACCGGATCGACCATGCCCGTGCCGAGCAGATTGAACCACACGCGGTTCACCTGCATGCGCGCAAACATGGGGCTGCGTGGCAGCCAGTCCGCGAGCGCGAGCAGCTCGTCGCGGTCCTCGGATGTGGCGGGCTTTTCCCCGCCGAGGAAGCGGGGAGTCGCCGCGTCGCCGGTGCGCGCATTCGTCACCGAACCGCGCGCTTTGATGAGCACCGTCTGGTCGCCTCGGAACTCGTTCTTGTCGTTGTCGTCCTTGGCCTTTTCGCCGGAGAGCTTGTAGTCGAGCCGCGCGAAAAGCCCGGCCCAGTCGTAGTAGTCGTCCTGCGTCCAGCGCTCGAAGGGATGATTGTGGCACTGTGCGCAGTTGAGCTGCGTGCCGAGGAAGACGCGGGCCGTGTTTTCCGCGCGCGTGATCGGGTCGCGGTTCGCGCGCCACCAGTTCGCCGGCGGGTTTCCCAGCGTGCTGCCGCGCGCGGCGATCAGCTCGCGCGCGAACTGATCGAGCGGCTTGTTTTTCGCGATGCTCTCGCGGATCCAGCCGTGGATCGCGGTCATCCCGTCGTAGTCGAGCTGGCGCTGCTCGATCTTCAGCAGGTCCGCCCATTTCAGCGCCCAGAAATCCGCGAACTCCGGGCGCGCGAGCAGCGTGTCGATGAGCTTTACGCGCTTGTCGGGATCGGGGTCGGCGGTGAAAGCGCGCGCGGCTTCCGCGGTCGGCACGATGCCGAGGAGGTCGAGCCAGGCCCGGCGGAGAAAGACCGCGTCGCTGCACAGCGCGGAGGGATTCATCCGCAGCTTGCGCAGCTTTCGGAAGACATGCTCGTCCACGAAATTGTTCGCCGCCGGCTCGCTCCACACGAAGTCCGGCCGCGCAGGCACGAACGCAACCGGCACCGCGACCTGCTGGTCGAGGTAGCGCACGAGCACGGTGGTCTCGCCCGGCGTCGCGCGCTTCACCACGCCGTCCGCGGAGACCGTGGCGACGAAATTGGTCGGCTCATAAACGGCGAGCCGCGTCACGTCGCGCTCGGTGCCGTCGGCGAATTTCGCGGTCGCGCGCAGCTTCAGCTCCGTGGACGGCTCCACCAGCACCCGCTCGCCGGACGTGATCTCCAGCGCCGTCAGCTTCGGCGCCTGCGCGCCGGAGTCCGACGCACCGTCGCGAATCCAGTTCAGGAAAATGGCGTACTCCGGCGAGCCCGGCGCGAACCGCTGGCCGCCCTCGTGCGCGAGGGACGCGGTCGCCTTCAAAAGCAGGAGGCTGTTTTCCGGCTGGATGAGGTCCACGCGCCGCCCGCCCTGGTCGCGCGTCATCGCCAGCCAGTCGAGATCGGGGTCCTGCCCGCGGAGCGAGAGCTTCATCCCGCCCTTGCCGTTCCCGTTTCCGTGGCATCCGCCGACATTGCATCCCGCCTTGGAAACGACCGCCATCACGTCGCGGCGAAACGTCACGTCCTCGCCGCGCAGCGTCAGCGCGCCTGCGAGCAGGGCGGCAGGCAGCAGAATCATTCGGAGGCGGGAGGCAGGGGGCATATTCCGGCGGTCGGGTGACAAGGAAACACGCGCCCGCCGGGAACCATAGGTACAAATTTGAAGGACGCGGCCGGCCGGCGTTTTGAGGGTTGCCAAGCCGCGTTCGCCGGCGCGAGACTTTGACCGTCATCAGCTGCGGGAGGTCCGCAAAAACTAAGAGGTTAAAGTTTATGAAAACGACGCTCAAACTGCTCACCGGGGCCGCCGCACTGGCTGCTCTCGGATTTGTCGAAACCGGCTGCGACAGAAAGCCAAAGGCGGACGCGAACTCGCTGCGCGACGACGGCGGCGGGCGGACGGTGAAAGACTTCCCGGAAATCGCGGCAGATGTTTTCAAGCTGATGGACGGCGGCATCGCGCTCAGCCCCGAAGCCATCAAGGGCCGGAACACATGGAACCTGTGGACCGGCGGCGACGAGCAGTTCTGGGATCGCGTGGCCAAGGAAAACCTCGGGCTTTTTGACCTGCTAAAGACGATCGACTCGCGGAAACGCGACGCGCGTTTCAAGGAACTCGGGCTGATCAATCAGCCCGGCTTCAAACAGGCGGCGAAGCCGGACAAATACGGGCTGTGGATCGACGAGGCCGTGGAGCCGGAGCCGGCGGACATCGACACGAAGGTGTATGGCAGGCCGACCGGCGTGATGGGTTTCCGGCTCTTCGACAATCCCGAATTCAAAGGCGACGCGGTGAAAGCCTGGGACCCGGTGAAGTACGACACCGACCCGAAGTATGCGACGCAGAAGGGGCTCGTGCGCCCCTACCGCGTGGGCGTGTCGTGCGGCTCCTGCCACATCGCCTTTCACCCCACGAATCCGCCCGCGGACGTGAACAACCCGAAGTGGGAGAACCTGGCCTCGGCCATCGGCAATCAGTACATCCACGAGGGGAAAGTATTCGCGCCGAATGTGAAGGAGGGCGGCTTTTTCTGGGAGATGCTGAAGACGCAGCCGCGCGGTACGTCCGACACCTCGCGCATCGCCACGGATCACATCAACAACCCAAACACGATCAACCCGATCTTCGAACTCGGCGCCCGCGCCGCCGCCGGCGAGGACGAGACGATGGCCGGCGAGACGATGCTCATCCCCGGCGAGCAGGCCACGATGAAAGTGCCGCACATCCTAAAGGACGGCGCGGATTCCGTGGGCGTGCCGGGCGCGACGATCCGCGTCTATCTCAACATCGGCATGTACCAGCAGCACTGGCTGGGACAGCATCAGGCGCTGCTCGGGCTCACGCCGCAGAAGCCTTTCAGCATCAAGACCGCGCAGGAAAACTCCGTCTTCTGGAACGCCACGCAGGAGAAGGTCGGAAACATCGCGAAGTTCTTTGAGGTGCTGACTTCCTACCGATTGGCGGACGCGCCCGGCGGCGGCGAATTTATGACGAAGGACGAGGCCCTGCTCACGCGCGGGAAGACCGTCTTTGCCGAGAACTGCGCGAAGTGCCACTCCAGCAAGCAGCCGAAACAGGGCGAGGATGCGGACAAGTTCTTCGCCGCGGAAGTGATGAAGCCGGACTTCCTTACAGCGAATTTCCTCAGCGACGAGCGCCGCCACCCGGTAACAAAGATCAAGACCAACGCCGCCCGCGCCTTTGCCACCAATGCCAAGCGCGGACACATCTGGAACTGGTTCTCTTCCGAGACCTATAAGAACCTGCCGTCGCCCGGCAGCATCGAGTTTTGGAATCCCTACACCGACGCGAATGAAGCGTTCCCGATTCCCGCCGGCGGCACCGGCTACTACCGCACACCGTCGCTCATCTCCTGCTGGTCGTCCGCGCCCTTTTTCCATAATAACGCGCTCGGAAAATTCACCGGAAATCCGACGGTCGCCGGGCGGATGGAGGCATTCGATGACGCCGTGCAGAAGCTGCTCTGGCCGGAAAAGCGCCTCGGCAAGGATTCCGTCTGGCGCACCGAACTCGAGAGCCAGATCACGCTGCACAGCGACTACCTGCCCGACCTTTTGAAAAAGGCACTCGTCGGCGAGATCGACCCGGACGGTTACTTCCGCATCGCCCACATCCCCGCGGGCACGCCGGTCAATCTGCTCGCCAATGTGAACCCCGACATGTCCTTCGGCGATTTCGCCAAGCTTTGCCTGAAGGTGAAACGCGCCCTGCTCGAAATCAAAGTAAAGGGACTCGAAGGCGACGCGGCGAAGGAAGTAATGAAGCGCGAGGTCGCGCCGGAACTTATCAAGGTCAGCATGTGCCCCGACCTTATCGAAGACCGCGGCCACACCTTCGGCTCCGACCTTCCCGACGCCGACAAGCTCGCCCTCATCGAATTTCTCAAGACGTTTTGAAGATGAATCGCGACTTACAACCCGCTGTCATCCTGAGCGGAGTTCCGTCGTGGGCGCAGGCGGGACGGAACGCAGTCGAAGGACCCCGGCGGTTCTATGCAGCACTGCCCTTGAAAGCGGGAGATCCTTCGACTGCGCTGCGCCCGCCTTTCCGCCTCCGCTCCGCTCAGGATGACACGCTTTTTTTTGTGTTTCGACACACCTTCCTAACCAATACCCTTTCATAAACACCAACCGGAGACACGCCATGCCTGACACCACCGCACCCATCACCGATCCCGAGGACTTCCTGAAGCTCAGCGCGGAACAGCTCGACACCATCTTTCGCAACGCCCAAGCCGGCCCCGTCCCGAAAGGCCAGGGCGAAGGCACCGCGATTATCGCGCCCGGCACCGCCGTGTCGGACACGATTGCGAAGTTCGTCCACATCTTCTCGTGGAAAGGGAAGGTCTTCGAGCCGGACCCGATCGACCCGCAGCGCGCGACTCTGAAGAACCGCCTGCTCCTGCTCGGGACCAAAGCCATCATCGCCCAAGTGTACAAGAGCGAGAGCTGGCTCGACGGCAAAGAGTGCATTGTCCTCGACTACTCCCAGACCTCCATCGTCGCGCAGTGGATTCGCGACGAAATCCGCGAAGTCAGCCCCGGCGTCTATCTAGGCGTCGTCTATTGGGGCAAAGAGAAAGACGGCTCCCACAAACTCATCCACTTCGCGCTGAAGTTTTAGCGCGGGGATGAGATAGCCGTGTCGGTTAAGAAATTGTTAGGCGTTTTCCAGCAGTCTAGTTCACGCGAACAACAACAACAGAAAGCACATCAAGATGAAATTCATGATTAACTGGCAGTTTCACCCCGGAAAACTCCACGAGGGGATGTCTCATTTCAACCAGATGACGCCCGAGGATGACTCGGCGGACCATGGCAAGGACATCAAGCTGATCGGACGCTGGCATGACCTCGCACGCGGCCGCGGTGTCATCATCCTCGAATCCGACAGTGGCGAGGCTGTCTCTAACTGGGCGCTTAATTGGAATAGCATTTTGGACGCAGAGGTTTCCGTCGTTTTGGACGACGCGGAAGTTCGCGCCCTCGGCAAGAAGCGCGCGAAAAAGTCGTAAGCAACGCCCACCCATGCGCTGTAGCGAACAGGCTCTGCCTGTCGCTGAGCCTGGGATCGCCAAGCCTCAGAACAACACTCCCCGCACCAAACCACAAAATCTTATGGCCATCTATCTCACAGTCGGTGTGGCGCTATTCTGCGCTATCTGGACATGTTGTCATTTGCCGAGGGCGGACGCGCTGGGAACCAACGATGAGGAACGGGCCAAACTGCGCGAGTTTCTAGTTCTCGATATTCGTGCGAACTCCCAATACAGCGCCTGGTATGTCACGTTGATCGGAGTCATTGGGACTATCGTAGCTTCGAACCAGGCGCCGTTTAAACCTGTTCTCAACGCGGAGCATCTTTGGCCTTTCGGCGTTTCATTTCTCGCAGCATCGTTGGCCACGTTATTTTTCCCAGCTGGCTACGGTACCAGGTTCTTGCCGAACTTGCGTTGGGTATGGCTGCGAAGCGTTTTGTGCGAGCAACTCGTCGTCATTTTTACCGCCTACGGCATCTGGGACATGTTCCGCGTCCTTGCTGGCCAGTGATTGGTTTTTACCGCTGCGCCGCGAAGTAGCGCAGGGCGCGCAGGCTCGGCAGGAAAAAATATGCGCCGCCGCGCACTGTTACGAACCGGGGCAGGCCGGTGATCCGGCGGCGCAGGCCGCCGTCGGACTGCACGGTGAAACCGCTCGTCACCGGGCAGCCGGGGATGGCGTGGCGGTTGCCGAGGAGCGGATCGGTCTCGCCGGTCAGGCCGGAGAATTTCGTGCTGGCCATCCACGCGTTCTGGAGGAACTCGAACTGGCGCGAAATATTCGCGTTCAGGCAGATGAAGTGCAGCCCGCGCTTCGGGTCGTCGGGCGGCGCGGGCGACAGCGCGTCCTCTGGCTTCAGCTCGCTGCCGTACTCGCGGCCTCGGCGCAGGATGCGGTGAAAGCGGACGGACGACATGAGATCGTCGCGAAAGCCTTTCGGGCCGAAGCCGAGCATGGTGATGAGCTTCTTGAGCAGGCTGGCGGGGCGGTTCGGGTAGTCGGAGTTGCGCGGATTTGCCCGGCGGACGTGCGCGCCGAACGGGCACCGCGAGCCCGCGGCGTCCTGGTCGAACGTGAACTGGTTTTTCCTCACCTGCTCCGGGTCCGGGCCGATGCCGGGGATGGGCGCGGCCTGCACCGGCACGAGCGGATCGCCGTCGCGCTTCCGGCCCACCATCGCCGCCGCCAGGTTCTCCGCGGCCGCGGCGTCGCCGCCGGACTGCTCGCTGACGAACTGCCAGAACTTCCGCACATCCTGATCGAGCTG
>JANOBH010000043.1:0-5960 GCA_031411535.1 Chthoniobacter sp.
TCATCGGAACCAAAGCCCGGCGCGTGCACCGGCGCGTTGAGATGGAGCCGACGATGTCCTCCAGCTTTTCGGCAAAGTGCGGATCGTTGGAAACTTTGAAGGTGCGGCTCAGATCGGTCGCGCGTGCCATCACCCGGCGGCTCCACTGCGCGGCCGCCCCCGGCTTTTGGCGTGCCATCCGGCGCACCACCATCGCGAGCATCTCCGGGGGATAGGTCGGCTTGCGCCCGCGGCCCGGCGCATCCTGCCCAAGGCCGGTCCGGCCCTGCGAGATAAAGCGACCGCGCCACCGGGCGGCTTTCGCCTCCGAGACGCCAAGGCCCCGCCCAATCTCACGATGGGCCTTCCCGTCCGCAGCCAGCAGCCCAAGGAGCGCGCGCCCCGAGAGGCGGACAGCCTCAGTCCGGCTGCGACTCACCTTCTCTGCTCCATTCGACTCTTGGTGCGATACGCATCTCCCCATCCCCCATACGGCCAAACCCCTGTCACGCTTGCCGCCTACTGTTTGCGGCGCTCTATGCTAGTCAGGTCACGGCTGCACCGTGACCGGGGTGCCGATGGTCGCGTTTTCAAAAAAATGCTCTGCCATGAAACGTGGAAGCCGCACGCAGCCGTGGGAGGCCGGGTAGCCGGGCAAGCGGCCGGCGTGCATTCCGACGCCGCCGTTGAAGCGGAGAAAGTAAGGCATCTTGGCTCCGCGGAAACTCGCGCCCTCCGGCGGTTTTTCTTTGCTGGCATCGACATCCTTTTTCACGACCTCGCCCGCTTCGTCCACAAAGTCGCCGTATAGATTGGAAACGTGGTCTTTGTCCTTCTGGGTGACCTTGAATTCGCCCGGAGGGGTCAGGAAACCCTTCTTTCCGCTGGAAATCTTTGCCTGCCCCACCTCCTTGTCGCCCCGGAAGAAATGCGCGCGCTGCTCGCTGAGGTTGATGGCGATGGATGGATCGCCGGTGACTGCATCCCCGAGCCAGTAAGACTGCTTTCTAGGCGGCTCCGGCGTGGGCGGTTTCGGAGGAGGAGGCGGCGGAGTGGCGCATCCGGCCAGGCCAAGAAGCATGGCGCACACCGTAAGGCGAAGATGGAAGAGGGAGCGTGACATTGGAAAATGCGCGGAAACGTAATCACACTTCCCCGGGAATCCCAGCAGGGAATGGTGCCGCTGCGCAACTTCCCGCCCGGCAGAGCGTGTCACGCACTATTTCCCCACGGCCACGGCCGCCGCCCCGGTGAAGAGGAGGCTTCGTCCTAAGGACGTGCCGACCGCACGAGCCGACCCATCGAGCGTCGGTTGGCGCGAAATAGCGCGACGTCCGACATGGAGAGTCCCGTGATCGTGAGGATTGCCCGGCGTGTTACAAGCTGGAGGACTGAGTTGCCATGTTAGTCGTTTCCAAAATAAGTGCGTCCGGGCAGGAGGCACATTTTGTCGGAAGCGTGGCGGCGCTCCATAGTCTGGCTGCTAATAGATATAAGGCTCGGGTAGCTTGAAGGCGTCCTGGATGATATTGAAGGACGGCCCGGAGTCATCGAAGACGACTTCCACGATGTCGAAGCGGAACGAAATGTCGGGATTGTCCAGCAGCCGCAGCCAGGCCAGTGCACCGCGGGCTATTAGTTTCTGTTTGTCGCGCGTGACGGCTTCCGCGGGCGCTCCGTAGCCGAGGCCGCGCCGGGTTTTGACCTCCACAAAGACGAGCGCGCCGCACGACTTGTCGCGGCAGACGAGATCGACTTCGCCGCCGTGCGGTGCGCGGAAGTTCCGGTAGAGCACCTTATAGCGATGCCGGCGAAGGTGGCGCTTTGCGAGGCGTTCCCCTTCGCGCCCCAGCCACTGGGCTTCGCTTTCCCCCGGCTCAGGTGAGCGGGAGAAGCGCCTGCTGAACGGGGCGAAAAGATTTCCGATGTATCGGGCAAGGCCCATGCGTGCGGAGCTTAGCAAGGTGCAGCGCGGTCCCATAGCCTTTATGCCGGGCAAACTCGTAGCCGGGATGGCGCGCATCCATTTCCACCATGATGCGGTCGCGTGTGACCTTCGCGATGACGCTGGCTGCCGCGATGCTGAAACTGAGTCCGTCGCCGCCGACGAGCGCGGTGTGAGGGATGGGGAAGGGCCGCACTGGCAGGCCGTCGATCAAGGCGTGGTCGGGCTCGACGGCCAGCGCGGCGACGGCCCGGCGCATCGCTTCGTGCGTGGCGCGGAGGATGTTCAAGCGGTCGATTTCCTCCGTCCCGACGAGAGACACGGCCCAGTGGATATCGCTGTGGGTCGTGATTTCCAGGAAAAGAAGGTCGCGCTTGCGAGCGGTCAGCTTCTTGGAGTCGTCGAGCGCCGGGTGATGAAATCCGTCCGGCAGCACCACGGCGGCTGCGACGACTGGTCCGGCGAGAGGGCCGCGCCCGGCTTCATCGATGCCCGCGACACGAACCCAGCCGAGTTCCCGGAGGCGGCGCTCGTGCTGCAGACTGCACTTAACCCGCGACGGAATCGGCGGGCGGGACACGGCCTAAGCCGAGGTGTTTGCCTTCTCGCGCACGGCCATGGCGCTCTTGCCCTTCCGGTTGCGGAGATAGTTCAGCTTTGCGCGGCGGGCGGTGCCGGCGGTCTCCACCTCGATCTTTGCGATGCGGGGCGAGTGAATAGGGAAAACGCGCTCGACGCCCTCGCCGTAGCTGATGCGGCGCACGGTGACAGTCGAGTTCAGCAGGGTCCCTTTCCGTCCGATGACGATGCCGGTGAAAATCTGCACGCGCTCCTTTTCGCCTTCTTTCACGATGGTATGCACGCGCACGCTGTCGCCCACGTTGAAGTCGGTGACTTCCTTCTTCATTTGTTCCTGATTGATCTTGGCGATGATGGACATGGCAGTGGGCTCCGGGTGGTGTATTGCTTTTGGAAAAGGGAGGGGAGTAATAGCTTGATTCCCGGGTGGCGCAACCAGAATTTCAACGCTCTCATGGATGACCTCATCGACCTTCACAGCGACAGCTTTTTCATGGCCGAGGCGCTGCGGCAGGCGCGGCGGGCGTGGGAGCGGGAGGAAGTGCCGGTGGGTGCCGTGATCGTGCATCGCGGCGAGGTGATCGCCCGCGCTTTTAACCAGGTGGAGACTTTGAAGGACGCCACGGCGCACGCCGAGATGCTGGCGATCACCCAGGCGGAAAGCGTGCTCGGCGGCTGGCGGCTGAATGAATGCGAACTGTTTGTGACCAAGGAGCCGTGCCCGATGTGCGCCGGGGCACTCGTGCATGTGCGGATGAAACGGGTGGTCTTTGGCTGCCTCGCCGCGAAAGACGGGGCGGGCGGCAGCCTGATGAACCTGCTCCAGCATCCGCAACTGAATCACCAGTGCGAGATCACCAGCGGCGTGCGGCACGACGAGTGCGCCGCGATGCTTCAGGCATTCTTTCGCGAGCGCCGCGGGGGCGGATGATGGCCGGGGCTACGCCGCGCGCGGTGCAGCTTTCGCCGGGCGGCTGACTTTCTTCGCGGCTGGGGATTTGGCGGCGGCAGGGGATTTGGCAGCGGAAGGGCGCTTTACAGCGGCGACCGTCGGGCTGGGCGGACGCACCAAGGGCTCAGGGGGCTTTGCTGCGGCGACCGCGGGGCTCGGCGGACGGACATGGGTGCCTGCGGCAAATTTCGCATTCAACTCGGCTGCCGTGGCGAGGAAGCTGGCCAGAGCCGAAGCCACCCCCTTGTATTCCTTGAGGTTCTTCTTGACGATGCCTGCCTGCACAAGGTTCTGGAGCTTTTCATAGGCCCGCAACCGGAGCATTTCCTCGCCGCCCCCGGCAGCGTTTCGCGCTCGCAGATTGGCGAAGACCAGGGTGAAAAGCGCCTTAAACTCAAACGACGCGTTGGTGGAAAGGACGGTGGCAAGTTCTTCGGCGACGCGGTCCGGGCCGCGGCGTGAAAAACCGTAGGTAGTTTTCATACGGCGGCACTATAGCCCAGATTTGCAGAAAAGTTTGGATAAAGTTCGCTACCCGTCATTTCGTTCCGTTTTGAAAGGGGGCCGCGCCTCGGCCATTTCGCAGTGACTCTCCGCGCCGACGCCGGTAAATCACAGCCCGATGTCGAAGACCTTTGCATGGTTTGCCTATCTGCTGACTGTCACGTTCTTCGCGTGTTTTTTTGTGTGGCCCATCGGGACGGTAGTGGGCGGCGCTTTCTTCGACGCGGACCGGCGTTTCACTTTCGACTTCGTGGCGGAGGTCTTTCGCAACCGCATTTATCTCGAAGGGCTGCGCAATGCCTTCCTGCTCGCAGTCGGCAGCACGCTGGCGGCGCTGGCGATCGCGCTGCCGCTGGCGTTTGTCTCGGACCGGTTTGAGTTTCCGGGGAAAAAGCTGCTCACCGGCGCGATCCTCGTGCCGATGATCCTGCCGCCGTTCGTCGGGGCGATCGGCATCCGGCAGATGCTCGGGCAGTACGGCGCGCTCAATGCGCTGCTGGAAAAAATCGGCGTGCTCGGCGCGGGCGAAACCATCGACTGGCTCGGCAGCGGACGGCTCTGGGGCGTGGTCGCGCTGAACGCTCTGCACCTTTATCCCATCCTGTTTTTAAACCTGACGGCGGCGCTCGCGAATCTCGACCCGGCGATGGAGGAGGCGGCGGAAAACCTCGGCTGCACCGGTTTCCGGCGGTTTCGGCGCATCACGCTGCCGCTCATCATGCCGGGGCTTTTCGCGGGCGGGACCATCGTCTTCATCTTCGCATTCACCGAGCTGGGCGTGCCGCTGATCTTCGACGTGACGCGCGTCACGCCGGTGCAGATTTTCTATGGGATCAAAGAGATCGCCGGGAACCCGTTTCCCTTCGCCCTCGTCGTGGTGATGCTCGCCTGCACGGCGCTGCTTTACGCCGCGAGTAAGCTCGCCTTTGGCAGCAGCGACAGCGCGATGACCTCCAAGGCCGCGACAGCCGGCGGCGCGCGCACACCGGGCACCGCCGCGCGATGGGCCTGCGCGCTCGGTTTCGCGGCGGTCACGGCGGTCGCGCTGCTGCCGCATCTCGGCGTCATCTTCGTTTCGTTCGCGGGCGACTGGTACCGGACGGTGCTGCCTGAAAGCTGGACGCTCGATCACTACGAGGCCGCGCTCGGCCACTCGCTGACCGTGCCCTCGATCATCAACAGCGTGAAATACGCCGCCTGCTCCACGCTCTTCGACGTGCTGCTCGGCGTCGCCATCGCCTACGTCGTCGTCCGCACCACGCTCCCCGGCCGCGCGCTGCTCGATGCGATGGCGATGCTCCCGCTCGCCGTGCCGGGGCTGGTGCTCGCCTTCGGCTACATCTCGATGACTCAGGACGGCCGCGCCTTTGCCTGGCTCAATCCGTCGAAAGACCCCACGCTCCTGCTCATCATCGCCTACTCCGTGCGGCGGCTGCCGTACGTCGTGCGCGCCACCGTCGCCGGCCTCCAGCAGACCAGCGTCACTCTAGAGGAGGCGGCGCAAAACCTCGGCTGCCCGCCGCTGCGCACGCTGCGCCGCATCACATTTCCGCTCATCACGGCGAACATCCTCGCCGGCGGCCTTCTCGCGTTTTCTTTTGCGATGCTGGAGGTGTCCGACTCCCTCATCCTCGCCCAAAAGCAGCAGCACTTCCCGATCACAAAGGCGATCTACGAGCTGTTCCAGATGATGGGCGAAGGCCGCTTCGTCGCCTCCGCCCTCGGCGTGTGGGCCATGGTCTTCCTCGGCCTCACCATCTTCGCCACCAGCCGGATTTTGGGTAAAAAACTCGGCGCACTCTTCCGCGTGTAGCTTCCCCCGTCACCGCACCCGCGAAGCTCAGCTTCGGGGAGCAGGCGCGTTCCGAAGTGCAGCTTCGGAACGAGGGAAAAAAAGTCGTTGGAGCGTTCTTCTCCCGTGTGGTTCTGGCGCAGGAGCGCCAGGCCCGGCGCGCAGGAGCGCTTGGCTCCGAATAAGACCTGCGGAGCCAAGCGCTCCTG
>JANOBH010000044.1:0-5030 GCA_031411535.1 Chthoniobacter sp.
GATGGTCGATGCCGGCTTCGTCGATCTCGTCCGCCCGGCCATGTACGGCAGCTACCACGCCATCGACATCGTGGGCCGCGACGACGACGACCCAAACATGGCGCGCGAACCCATCGTCATCGCCGGTCCGCTCTGCGAAAGCGGCGACATCTTCACCCGCGACGACCGCGAACTGCTCGCCCCGCGCCTGCTCCCGCGCCCCGAGGCGGGCGACCTGCTCACCCTCGCGGATGCCGGCGCCTACGGCTACGCGATGTCTTCCAACTACAACTCGATCGGCCGCGCGCCGCAGCTCTGGCTGGAAGAGGACGGCGCGGTGGAGATGATCTCGCGTCGCGAAACTGTGGAGGATTTGCTGAAAGCGGAGGTTTCGCTCAAGCTGTGAATGCCCGGCCATAGACAATGATTCCTTTTGAATAACGCCGACCCGATCCACGACCTACCTGCCATGACCTTTCCAAAGACGCTCCTCCCTCTGCTTGCTGCCGCCATGAGTCTCGGCGGCTGTGTTTATGACGAATACCAAACCGTGGAGGAATCGCCGCGCCGGGTCTATCGCGGCGGCTATGCCGAAGAGGAAGTGGTCGTCGAGCGCCGGCCGGCCTACGACTACGATGACCGTCGGGAGTCCTATTACGATGACCGCCCGCGCGCTTACTACGACGACCGTCCGCGGGCCTACGGCGGCGGCGGCGTGACGGTCCAGACCACGCGCAGCTACCAGCGGCCCGTGCAGGTGTATCACGACCACGATGCACACCAGCGGGCGCTTGATCAGCAGCACGACGCTGCCGACCGCAAAAAGGAGCAGTCGAAAAAGAAGGAGAGCTCCGACAGCAAGAAGAAGGAGAGCAATGAGCGGCCCTTCGAGCCCCGCATCAAGACGCGCCTGGATCAGATGCACACCGTCATCGCCGGCCCGCGCGGCCAGCCCTCCAAGCCCGACAAGGACAAGGACAAGGACGACGACAAGAAGAAGAAGAAAGACTAGGGCGGACGGTCCGTAGCGGCGGTCTGCGACCGTCGCAAACTTCTGCGGGCGGAGGTGGTGCGGAGCCGCCGTCCACACTCACGCACCCAGGCGTACTCAGTCGCCCCGATACAGCCGCGCGAGCTGCAATAGCAGCGCCTCGATCTGCGCGAAATACTCCTTCTCCGGCAATGTCGCTTTCGCCTCGCGAAGCTTCGCCAGCTCCGTCTCCAGCGCATCGCGCCGCTTCCGCTGCTCGGGCGAAAGACTGCGTTCCTCCGCGCTCGGGACGAGCGAGAGCCTGCCGGCGAGCGGGCCGTCGGGCGCCTTTCCGTCCTTCGGCTTCTTCACCTGCCGCAGCCCCGCGTACCACTCGGGCGGCGTGCCCAGTCCGTCGCCGTTATCCTCCAGCAGCGAGTGCTCGGTCGCGATCCGGCCTTCCGTCTTGTAAAACTCCGCCGTGCGCTGCGCCGCCGCGAGCCACGCCTCCTGCACCGAGGTCTGCCCGTCGTGATCCAGATCGGCGGCTGGATCGGCCACCGCCTCGGCGAAGTATCCGCCGAAGCGCGCGAAGTTGTTCTCCGCCCCGCTCTTTGTCGCCGTCACGACGACGCGGCCCGGGCCGGAGAGCGGTTTGAGAAACGCCCCGCTTGCCGAGAAGCCGCACACGATCACGACCGGTCGCGCGCACGGCTTCAGCCAAGCGGCGAGATCCGCGGAGGACACGTCGTCGCCGCGCAGATTGAATTTCCCGTCGCGCCCGTCAAACGTCCCGTGACCCAGCAGCACGAGCCACAGCGGCTCCGTGCCTGCCTTGGCCTCCGCCTCGATCGCCGCACGCAACCGGCCGAGCGACTCCTTTTCGTCCGCCTGTGCGCCGATCGTCTGCACCCGCGCCTTCCCCGCCGCACCGGCCTTCTGCCAGTGCGCCGCCCACTTCGCAAAGTCACCCGCATACGCATCCTCCCCGCTCGCGCCGACGGCGATGAGCACTGCCGCGTCACCCGCTGCACGGAGCGGAAGGGACGCGAAAATAAGCGTCGCGAGGAAAACGAAGGCGCAGCGCAGTGTCATGCCAGCCCTTTCCAACGCCGCAACCCCCACTCGCTGACCAGGCAGCCGAGAGCGAAAAGCATCATCCACGGCGTATGCCACAGCGGGCGCGTCCGCGTCTCCGTCACCGGCGCGCGCTCGGTCGGCAGGCGCCGCGCGAAAGCGGCGAGATCATCCGGTGCGAGCACCTCGCCGCCGGTCTGCCGCGCGAGCTGCTCCATGAGCGCGCGGTTCGGTTTCAAATCGCGAAACTCGGCAGCGGCGAGATCGCTCGTCCAGCCGGCCGCTGCATTGCCGGCGATTGCCCCCGCATCGTTCTTCACCGCCGCGTCCACGCGGTAGCCGCCGTTTTCGCGCGGGATGTAAGTCGTTTCGTAAAGTCCCGGCTCGCCCGCCGCCGCCTCAGCCGTGAGCGTCAGCGGCGCGGCGTCCGATGCACCTGCGCGCGTGACCGTCAGCGCGACCGCGGCGTTTTCGAGCGGCTCAAACTTCGCGTCCCGCGCGCGCACCCGCAGGCGCACGCTCACGCCGTCCGGCTGCGGCTCGCTCACCACCTCGGTCGCGTCCGGCACATCCGCCACCATCCAGCGCACCATCTGCCGCCACGCCTTCATCAGGTCCGCCTGCCGCGCCTCGTCGCCCAGCCCCGCCTGCCAAAGATCGCCCACGAGCAGCGCCGCCGTGCGCCCGCGCCCGAAGCGCTGCGTGACGAGCGCGGGATGCTCGCGCGTCCCGTCCGTCACCGTCGCCACCACCGTCGCCGCCGGCTTCGGCTCGCCCGCGTGATTGAGCACGTCGAACCCCGGCTGCGCGGCGAGACGCGCTCGCTCGTCCGTCTCGTTTGCGCGCAGCCGCGCCCACGGCTGCAGCCAGCCCTCGCGCGTCAGCGCCAGGCGCAGCGCTCCCGCCTCCGGATTCCTGACTGCGGACTCCGGCCCGCGGAGATAGATCGGCAGCATTTCGCCCACCGCCGTCCGCGCGTAGCGCCCTTCGCGAAACGACTCCGCACCGCCGAGAGCCAGCAGCCCGCCGCCACGCTCGCTGACGAATCGCTGAAGCAGAGTCATCTGGTCGGTGGTGAAAAACTCCGCCTCGGTGTCGTCGAGGATCACCGCGCGGTAATTGAACAGCTCCTCCGCGGTCTTTGGAAAACCGCCGCGCAGCTCGTATTCATCCTCCGTCCCGAGCCGCACAAACACCGGCTGATCGTAGCGCTCCACGTTTTCCTTCGACTGGTCGCCAAAGCCGCGGAAGAGCGGATTGCTTTCCTCGCCCGCGCGTCCGCGGAAGGAAAACTTCGGCTCGCGATTCGCGATGCGGATGAGCCCGATGAGCTGCGTCTGATCGTCGCCCTCCACCGCGCGATGCAGGAACTTGTATTCCCAGTTTGGCCGCCCGCTCACGTAGAGCACGCGATGCGGCCCCGCGCCGCGATTGATGACCACGACGGTCTCGTTGTTCGCCATCGTCGCCTCCGCCGCGCCCGCGTTTTTCGGTGCGACCGTGAGGCGGTAGAAAAGGACGCCCGTCTGCGCGGGGCGAAACTGGAACCGGACGCTGAGTTTGCCTCCCTCGCGCGGGACGGCCTGCGTTTGTTCCGCAGCGGGCTTCGCCGCTTCGCCAGTCTTTCCGGCGGTGAGCGGCACGAGCTGAGCCACGATTTCCTCGCCCGCGAATCCGCTCGCCGCGATCTCCGCCTGCACAGTCACGGGCGCGTCTTCAAAGGAGGTTTGCGTCACCGCCGTGCCCGTCACGGCCAGGTCGCGTTCCGGGCCGTCGCGTCCGATGACGACCGGGTAGATGGGCGGCAATCCCTGCAGCGACACGGCTTCCGCGGCATCGGCGGCGATGCCGTCGGTGAGCAGGATGATGCCCGCGAGCGGCTGTCCGCGGTAGCGCTCGGCGAGTTGCGCGAGCGTGTGGCCGAGTGCGGTGGTGCGGCCGTCAAAGGCGAGTTCGTGGTAGTCCAGCGTGGGCTGGAGGCGCGCGTCGGCGAGGTAATGGCGGAGGTCGAAGCTCTCCGCGAGCGGCGTCCGCCAGTCGCTGCGCGCCCCGGCGACGACGCTGCGCAGCACATCGCCGCGCGAATCGGCCGAGCCGGCATCGTGCAGCGTCATGCTGAGCGAATTGTCCGCGACGATGGCGATGACGTTCGCGCCCGGCTTCGCGCGCTGGTCTGAGAGCGTGGGCTCCAGCAGGCACGCGAGGAGCGCAGCGAGACCGAGCATTTTCAAAGCAGCGCACGCCAGCCGCAGCGGCCCGCGCGCCGGTGCGCGGAGATAGGACCACGAGACAAACGCGAGCGCCGCGCCGAGCGCGATGAGCGCGGGCCAGAGCCAGTCGCGCCCGGCGAGGAAAAGCGCGGCGAGGCTCATGGGCGTGGGGAGCAGCGCTGTCCTGGGGGGGTCGCGAAATTCAAATAGCGTGTCATCCCTCGATTGCGTTCCGCCCGCCTTCGCCCACGCGAAACTCCGCTCTGGATGACAAGCTTCGTTGAGTTTCGAGACCGCCGCTCAGAATGCGGGTGGGGGAGGGGCACTCTCCTCATCGGTCCGTGCTCCGCCCAAGCTCCTCGTAGTAGCGCCGCACGCGCTCGGCGTATTTGCTCGGCACGGGGTCGCGGTCAATCGGCACGAGGCTCTCCTTCGATTCGCGGCGCGCGAGTTCCTCGGTGAGGCGGTTGCGCAGGTCCACGAGCGGGGTGCTGATCTTCGTGTTCACGAGATCCCAGTTGGGTTTCACGCTGTGGCGCTTGAACTCCGCGCGCACGCCCTGCGCCGTTTCGCGGATGCGTGCGACTTCAGTGCGAAGCTCCGGGGAATCCACCATCTCCTCGACGTTGCGGAGCCGGTCGGCCCAGTCGGCAAAGTTGTCGCCGGTCAGCGGCCCGGCCTGCTCGCCGTCGCTCGCCCCGCCGGTCATGCCGCCACCGCCCTCGCTTCCGCTGCGGATGCCGCCGCGCTGGCGCGGCATGACGGCTGAAAGACTGGGCGGCTCGCCCGGCGTG
>JANOBH010000045.1:0-22455 GCA_031411535.1 Chthoniobacter sp.
TTCGGTCACGCAGTCGGTTTCCATCGTGCTCAGATACGCGGGACATCACATCGAGTCGGTCACGGACGGCTCGGACGCCTTCGCCCAACTCACCGCCAAGTCTGCCGACTATGACCTGCTCATTACAGACCACACCATGCCGACGCTCACGGGTCTTCAACTCGTCGCGAAGCTCCGCACCGCCAAATTCACCGGCAAGATTATCGTGCTCTCAGCCTATCTTACGTCCGCCAACGAACAAGCCTATCACGCTTTGGGTGTTGACCACATTCTCCACAAGCCTTTCGATGTTGCCTCGCTCCGAACGGCCGTCGAACAGATAGCAGCAGCCCTTGATGCACAGCGCCAACCATAAAGACTCTTATGCCACGCCTTTCTTGCAACGAACGCCGCCTAGGCTCAAGTGTGAAGTGCAACATTGGATAGTGGCGAAGGAAGCATTGATCGGGTGTTTTGTATCCATGTCTTTTTCTTGGTCGGGTATTTAGTTGTTTTGCTATGGCATCGCATTCTTTCTGGGTCAGTCCGGCCATGCTTTGCCCCTTGGGCAGACACTGCCGGATCAGTCCGTTGGTGTTTTCATTGGTCCCTTGCTCCCAACTGTGATGCGGCGTTGCAAAATAGAACTTCAGTCCGCTCTCGGCCTCAATGTCCGCGTACCCGTGGAATTCCGTCCCGTTGTCCGAGGTGATCGTCTGGCAGCGTCCGGGGTGCCGCTTCAACAGCTTGATCGTCGCACGGCTGGCCTCGGCCACCGTCCGCGCCGCCAGTTTCCCGATCAGCACGTAGCCGCTCTTGCGCTCCACCAGCGTCAGGATGCAGTCGCTGCTTTCCCCAAGGCTTTGCCCCATCACCGTGTCGATCTCCCAGTGCCCGATCCGCAGCCGCTTCCCGATCGAGGCCGGGCGCTCCCCGATCATCCGCTTCCCGGCCAGCCGCCCCCGGCTGTCGTGCCTTCCGTAGCGCTTCCGGCATTGCTTGCGCGCGCATCGCAGGTTCAGGTGCAGCGCGCCGCCTTTCTTCAGGTCCGCCCAGACGTGCCGGTAGATCGTCTCGTGGCTGATCGACAGTTCCCTGGTCCGGGCCAGGTGCCCGGACACCTGCTCGGGACTCCATTGCTTCTTCAGCAGCTTCTCGACACGCGCCAGCTCCGCACGCCCAAACTGCCGGTTGCGTCGCGACCGCTTTCTTCGCGCCACCGCCCGCTCCTGCGCTCGCGCCGCACGATACCGTCCATCGTAGCCTGCCGCGTTGCGTTTCAACTCCCGCCCAACGGTGCTCCGATGCCGCCCAAGCTCCCGGCCAATTTCCGCACGGCTCAGCCCAACCCTTCGCAGGGCCGCTATCGCGCTTCGTTCTTCCGCATTGAGTTGCTCGTAGTTCATTGCCACCCTCCTGCCACATTTTCCCCTCCATCGAGACTTTCTTCTTCCTCCCACCACCACTCTTCCCGTGTTGCGCTCACTTTGTGAATTCGCGAATACCAACAGCAGTATCTCGGCAAACCCGGTGTCAACGAGGAGATCGCTAAGTTCTTCGGCATGATTGAGAACATTGATACCAATTTCGGCGCGCTTCTGAAGCAGATCGACGACTGGGGCATCGCCAACAACACCCTCGTAATCTTTCTTGCCTCCGATAACGGCGGCACCAAGGGCGTCCATATCTTCAACGCCGGCATGCGGGGGAACAAGGGACGCCCGTACCAGGGAGGGACCCGCGTGCCCTGCTTCTTCCGCTGGCCCGCCGGCGGCATTCCGGCTGGACAGGAATGCGACGCATTAGGCTCGGCCATCGACCTCCTCCCGACGCTCGCTGCGATTACCGGCGCGAAGCTGTCCGACGAAGTGAAGCAACAGGTTGAAGGCCGCAGTCTGCTGCCGCTGCTCAAGGACACGAAAGCCGAGTGGCCGGACCGAATTCTGGTCCATCACGTCGGCCGCTGGGACAAGGGGGCGACGGAGGAATGGAAATACAAGGATTGCGCGATTCAGAAATCGCGCTTCACGCTCGTCAACAACAAGGAACCTTTCGACCTCAAGGCCGACCCCGGCGAAAGCAAGAACGTCATCGCCGAGCATCCCGAGGTGGTGGCGAAACTCCGCACCGCCTACGACCAGTGGTGGACCGAGGCGCAGCCGCTGCTCGTAAATGAAACCGCCGTCGGCCCGAGAATGAACCCGATGAAGGAACTTTACTGGAAGCAGTTTGGCGGCGGCCCGAACGCGGCAATGCTCAAACGCATGAACCCCAACAGCCTAATTTCCGGAAAAAAGAAAGCTTCTCCAGAAGAGTGATTCTCAAGCGGCGAGACAATTCTCCAATGAAACACGCGCACAATCTCCTGGGTGGTTTTGCACCCACCACCACGCTGGTTGATCCCACGCTGCCTGCGTCGGAGCGGCGGCCCAACATGATCCAGCTTCTACGCCTTCTCGCTGGCATCGCACTTTGCGCCACCTCTCTTGTGCCGACGATACGGGCTGCCGAGAGCGCCAAGCCCAACATCGTCTATATCCTCGCCGACGACCTCGGCTACCGCGACGTGCATTGCCTCAATCCTCAACGTGGCAAGATCGCGACGCCGCAGCTCGACGGTATGGCCGCGCAGGGGATGATTTTCACGGATGCGCACTCCAGTTCATCGGTCTGCACGCCGACGCGCTACGGTATCCGCTCGTGGATCGCACGCAGTTCTTCGATCTCAGCAACGACCCCCATGAGCTGACCAATCTCGCCGACAAGCCCGAGCACGCCGCGAAGTTGAAGGAAATGACGGCCCTGCTCGCCAAGGAAATGGCCAGTCACGCGGACAGCTTCCCGCTCACTGTCGCCAAGCCCAATCCCGCCGAGTGGACGCCCGAAGACGGCGTCGGCCCGGCCAGGCGCACGGTGAGAAAACCCAAGGAATAATCCAAAACGCGTAACCATTTGGCAGGTGGCGGTAAATGCACTGCCCGTGCCCCCATTCAACCTGCCGACATCCCGTTCGATCTCCAAATCATGAGCAACAAATCCCTCGCCTTTTTCGTGCTTGCCGCCTTTTGGCTTGCTTACCCTCTGCACGCGCAGGGTCCGCTCGTCTATGAAGGCATCGACGGGCCGGGCAAGGGGAAGCACATCGTCTTTCTGGCGGGCGATCATGAGTATCGCTCGGAGGAGACCCTGCCGGCGCTGGCGCGTGTGCTGGCGAAGCATCAGGGGTTCAAATGCACGCTGCTCTTCAATGTGGATCCGAAGAGCGGCGAGATCGTTCCGGGCAATTCCAACATGCCGGGCATGGAGGCGCTCGACACAGCGGACCTCGCCGTGGTTTTCCTGCGCTTCCAAAACTTCCCGGCGGACAAAATGAAGCACTTTGCGGCGTATCTCGATCGCGGCGGGCCTGTCGTCGGGCTTCGCACGGCGACTCATGCGTTTAAGATTCCAGCGGACGGTGAGTTCAAAAAGTATTCCTGGGAATACAAGGGGGACGATTATCCCACGGGCTTCGGTCATCAGGTGCTCGGACAGTCGTGGGTGGGGCACTACGGCGCGAACCACAAGCAGAGCACGCGCATCAGCATCGTTCCTGCGCTGGCGGGGCATCCCATTTTGCGCGGAGTGAAGGATGTCTGGGTGCAGGCGGGCGGTTACGTGGGCAAGCCGGTGGATGGCGAGATTTTGACCATGGCGCAGCCGCTCGATGGCATGACTGCTGACTCTCCGGCGGATGCAAAAAAGCCGCCGATGCCGTCGGAGTGGACGCGCACGTACAAGAGCAAGGCGGGCAAGACCGCTCGCGTCTTCACTTCGCTCTACGGGGCGTCGGAGGACATTTTGAATGAAGGCTACCGTCGCATGTTGGTGAATGCCTGCTTCTGGGCGGTGGGTCTGGAAAGTGCCATCAAGCCCGACCTCGATGTCGCGTTCGTCGGTCCATACAAGCCGAATACATTTGGCAACAATGGCTATGCGGCGGGCGTGAAGCCTTCTGCCTATGCGGGCTTCGAGAGTCCGATTCCCGCCCCAGGCAGCAAGCCGGCAGCCCCGGCGAAGACCCCGCGGAAGAAAGGCAATGCGATTGAAACAGAATCCGCAAAAGGGGAGGTCGCAAAGCCCGCCGACGCGACTCCAGCGCAGGCCGAGAAGAAAAAGCGACCGGCGAAAAAGGAAAATGGCGGGGGCGACAGGAACACCGCAACAGCACCGCACGCGCTCACTGCCGAGCCGCCTGCGGCGACTGCCAAGCGCGCTCAAAGCGTCGCTCCGCCGAAGGAGGGCGAGCGCATCGTGTTAATCGGCAATGGTCTTGCCGAGCGCGATGCCTATTACAGCCGCATCGAGACGGAGCTGAGCCTGCGGTACCCGGAGCAGAAGCTTTTCTTCCGCAACATGGGCCACGTCGGGGATACGCCGGGCTTCCGTCCTCATCCGTCGCGGGCATCGCAATGGGCCTTTCCCGGAGCGGAAAAATTCCATCCCGAACTCAACGTGCATAAGGGTGCTGGCTTCTATCCCACGCCCGACCAATGGCTCACCCATCTGAAGGCGGATACGATCGTGGCCTTCTTTGGCTACAACGAATCCTTCGATGGCCCGAGCAAGGTCGCCAACTTCCAGGCTGAACTCGATGCCTGGG
Organism: Chthoniobacter sp.; assembly: GCA_031411535.1. Lineage (GTDB taxonomy): Bacteria > Verrucomicrobiota > Verrucomicrobiia > Chthoniobacterales > Chthoniobacteraceae > Chthoniobacter. Next base: position 4,622 of record JANOBH010000045.1, read on the forward strand.
TGCAGCACACGCTCAGCAAGGCTTACAATGGGCAGGCTGCGCCGCGGATCGTGCTGGTGTCACCGATCGCGTATGAAAACCAATCCGGGAAGCGCGATCTGCCTGACGGCACGAAGGAGAATGCGAACATGACGCTTTACGCCGCGGCCATCGAGACCGTGGTGAAGAAGAACGGGCTGACCTTCATCGATCTTTTCACGCCGATGAAGGCGCTCTACGAAAAGGCCACACAGCCGCTGACGACAGGCGGCTTTGTAGCAAATGATGAGGGATACAAGAAAGTCGCGGAACTGCTGGCGAACGGCTTGTATGGGCATCAATCGCGGGTGTCGAAGGCTGACCCAAAACTGATGCACGAGGCGGTGAAGGCGAAGGATTACTTCTGGAACAGCGACTATAACCTCGTCAACGGCGTGCATGCCTATGGCCGGCGCTACAACCCCTACGGCCCCCAGAACTATCCCGATGAAGTCCAGAAGGCCCGCGAGATGACCGCGCTGCGGGATGCGCTCATCCATGAGATCGCCTCCGGCAAAAGGACGGATCTCGCCGTGGATGACAGCAAAACGCACGCGCTGCCGCCGGTGCCGACGAACTATCAGCCAAGCGTCAAGAACGGCAGTGAGAAGTATCTGTATGGTGAAGACGCCGTGAGGTCGCTGACGGTTCCCGAGGGCTACAAGGTCGAGCTTTTTGCCAGCGAGAAGGAGTTCCCAAACCTCGCCAATCCCATGCAAATGTCCTTTGATAACAAAGGCCGGCTGTGGGTCGCGACCATGCCGACTTATCCAGCTTATCGCCCCGGCGATGCGCTGCCTAATGACAAAATCCTGATTTACGAAGACACCGACGGAGATGGCAAGGCGGACAAGGAAGCCGTGTTCGCGGATCATCTGCACCTGCCCATCGGCTTTGAGTTCGCACCCGAAGGCGTGTATGTTTCCCAGGAACCGAATCTCGTGCTTCTGGGCGACACGAACGGCGATGACAAGGCGGACAGCATGGAGATCGTGCTCGGCGGATTCGACACGCACGACACGCACCACGCCATCAGCGCCTACACGGCCGATCCGAGCGGGGCATTCATGCTCTGCGAAGGCATTTTTCTGCACTCAAATATCGATACGCCTTATGGCCCCGTGCGCTCTGTTGATGGCGGATTCTACCGCTACAGTCCGCAGCGCGGACATCTGGAGCGCACCATCCAGATGCAGATCCCGAATCCCTGGGGCTTTGTCTTCGACAAGTGGGGCCAGGATTTCCTTCTCTTCACCTCTGGCACGAGCATGAACTGGGCATTGCCCATGGAGGTAAAGCCCACCTTCGGCAGCAAGACGCCAGCCACCATTGACCTCATCCCGAGCGCTCAGAAAGTGCGCCCCACCTCCGGTCTCGAGATCGTCTCTTCCCGTCATTTCCCGGATGAAGTACAGGGCGATCTCATTCTTTGCAACGCCATCGGCTTTCTCGGCATCAAGCAGCATCAGATCGTGGACGATGGCACCGGCTGGAAGACGACTTTCCGCCAGGATCTGCTCAAGAGCAGCGATGGGAACTTCCGCCCGGTCGATCTTGAGTTCGCGCCGGATGGATCGCTCTATGTCATTGACTGGCACAACGTCCTCATCGGCCACATGCAGCATAATGCCCGCGACCCGCTGCGCGACCATGTGAATGGGCGCATTTACCGCATCACCTATCCGAGCCGGTCTCTCGTGAAGCCCGCGCAGATTGCCGGAGCCAGTATCACTACGTTGCTGAATAGCTTGAAGGAGCCAGAACTCCGTACTTGCTACCGCACCCGCCGTGAACTGCGCGCCCATCCGGCCAGAGAAGTGCTGCCCGTGGTGAAGAACTGGGTCGCCGCGCTCGACAAGAATGATGCGGATTACGAGCACCATGTGCTCGAAGCGCTCTGGGTTACCTGGGGCATGAATCAGGCCGATGAAACGCTCCTGCGCCAGATGCTCTCGGCAAAGGACTATCATGCCCGGGCCGCTGCCGTCCGTGTGCTGCGCTACAACACTCACCGGATCGCGGATCACGTTGCCTTGCTCGAAAAGGCTGCTGCCGATGAGCATGGTCGTGTGCGCCTCGAAGCCGCCGTCGCCGCCTCATGGCTGCCCAACATCGCCGCCGCGAAGAAGATCGTCGCCATTGCCGCAAGCATGCCCATGGACCAGTGGAACAAGGAGCCCATCACCACCGCCTTGAACCGGCTGAACGGTGTCGCCGAAGTCGAGCGCCCCGAGTATGTCGAAGCCAAAGCCCCCGCGCATCTCGATGCACAAGGCAAAGCACAGTTCCTAGCCGGCCAGAAAGTCTATCTGCGTGAGGGCCACTGCGTCACCTGCCATCAGCCGAATGGCAAAGGTCTCGATCCCGCCTTCCCCTCGATCGAAAACACCCCGTGGATCACTGGCGACAAAGACCGCCTCATCAAGCTCGCCATGTATGGCCTGATGGGGCCGCTGGAGGTCAACGGCAAAAAATACGACGGCCAAGTGCCCATGACGCCCTTCGGCGGCACGTTAAAGGACGACGAACTCGCCGCGGTGCTCACGTTTGTGCGCAATAGCTTCGGCAACCAGGCCGCGCCGATCCAGGTCAGCGAGATCCAAAAAATCCGCGAAGCCACCAAAGGCCGCGTGATGTTCTACAACTCCGCTGAATTGCTCAAAGAGCATCCGATGAAGTAGTCAGCAAATTCACGCACGATGAAGCCATTGGTTAAGTATGTCGCCACGACAATGATCTACACCCACGTCCTCAACAAACCCGGATTGGGCGTGCCCCGGTTTGATGGGCAGCTTGGAGGCGGCGGGGCGCGACCAGGTGTGGGCGGGTGACCTGACCTGCGTGCCCTCCGCCGAAGGCTGGCTCGACGCCGCCGTCGTGCTCGATCGCTGGAACCGCCGGGTCATCGGCTGGGCCTGCGCCTCCAATCCCGGTGGCGACGCCACCCGCGCCCAGGCCACCGCCGATTTCTTCGCCTCCGTGGAAACTTACCGCAGCCGCGTGCGGCGCCACCGCGCACTCGGCTACCAATCCCCTGCGGATTTCGAGATCCAACTCAACCAAACCAATCAACACCACCCCGCCGCCTCCAAGCCGTCCATCAAACCGGGGCAGGTTCAGCTTTCATTCCCATGGAAGCTCATGCCTCGCAACCCTGGGCTGGAGGACACAACGCCGTTGGCGTTAGGCAGCACTTTCAATCACACCCGATCAAGAGCTAGACGTCTTCTTCGGCAGTCGTGCTAAAAAACCTTGTCGAAAAGCTCCGGATGCTCGTCGGCGACGAGCAGGTCTTTGCGGCCTTTCCGCCGCTCCATGATGAATTTGTCGAGCGTCGGATCGACCGGCACGGGGTAGTCGCCATTGAAGCACGCGAGGCAGAAGTTTTTCTCCTCCTGCCCGGTCGCGCGCACCATTCCTGGCACGTCGAGGTAGCCGATGCTGTCCGCGCCGAGGTAGTCGCGGATCTGATCCAGCGTGCATTGATTTGCGAGGAGCTTTTCCGGATCGGGAAAGTCGATGCCGTAGTGGCAGGCGTTTTTGTGCGGCGGGCAGGAAATCCGCATGTGGACTTCCGTCGCCCCGGCCTCGCGCAGATTCACCACGCGGGCGCGCGCGGTGGTGCCGCGGACGATGGAGTCATCCACGACGACCACTCGCTTCCCCGCGACGGCCTCTTTGATGAGGTTCAGCTTCACGCGGACATTGAAGTCGCGGATGAGCTGGGTGGGCTGGAGAAAGGTGCGGCCGATGTAGTGGTTGCGGACAAAGGCGTGGTTGTAGGGAATGCCGAGCTGCTCCGCGAAGCCGAGCGCGGCGTAGTTCCCCGAGTCCGGCACGGGCACCACGAGGTCCGCTTCCGCCGGGTGCAGGCGTGCGAGCTCCCGGCCCATTTCCGTCCGCACCCGCGCGACATTGATGTCGTTGATGATCGAGTCCGGCCGCGCGAAATAGACGTACTCGAACATGCAGAACGCGCGCTTTTCCACCTTGAACGGAAACTCGGAGCGCACGCCGGTCTCGTCGATGATGACGACCTCCCCCGGCTCGATCTCGCGGATGAATTCGGCGTGAATCAGGTCGAACGCGCACGTTTCCGACGAGAGGACGTAGGCACCGTCGAGCTGGCCGAGCGAAAGCGGGCGGAAGCCAAAGGGATCGCGAACGCCGATGATCTGCTGCTCGCTCATCAGCACGAGTGAAAAGGCGCCCTGGATCCTCCGCAACGCGGCGAGCACCCCGCTGGTCTCTATCGGCTGGGCGAGCAGGTGGAGGATGATCTCGCTATCGACGGTCGTCTGGAAAATGGACCCGCGCTGCTCGAGTTCGTCGCGCAGGAGGGAGGCGTTGACGAGGTTCCCATTGTGTCCGATCGCGAGCTGCCCGCGCGCGCAGTCCACCATCAGCGGCTGGGCGTTGGTCAGATTGCTCGATCCCGTGGTCGAGTAGCGCACGTGGCCGATGGCGCGGGTGCCCTTGATCCGCTCCAGATCCGGCGGAGTGAAGACCTGCGAGACAAGGCCCATCGCCACATGCCGGTTGAATGGCGTGTTCGGGCCGCTGGCGGTGACGATGCCCGCGCTTTCCTGGCCGCGATGCTGCAAGGCAAAGAGGCCGTAGTAGGTGAGTACGGCGGCGTTTGGGTGGCCAAAAACGGCGAATACGCCGCACTCGTGGGTGGGTTTGTGGTGCTTCACTCGGGTCGCGGGTCGGGAGAGGCGGGAGACTAGCGGGCGGTCGGAAGCGGTCAAGCGATGCGCGGAGAATTCGCCGCCACACTGACGCGATGGCCCTGCGAAGCGCAGCTTCTTCACGGGGCTCAAGGCTGCCTACTTCGCTCCCGAGGCCCCGAATTTTTGACCCGCGCGGCAGAAGAGGAAAATCGCGGCGCCCTGGATGACATGATAGAGGGCATTGTGATCGAAATGTGAGGAGAAGCCCCACTTCATCTGCTGCACGGCGGCGGCGAGCGCGGAAAGCGCGACAGCCGCGAGCATCGGTCCGCGCCAGGGACGGGCGGCAAACAATGCCGCTGCGCCGAGCGCCAGCATGGCCAGGCCGTAATCGACGATCGCGACGAGAAAGAGCGGATGCAGAAGTCCGAGCAGGGCGAACCCGGCGAACTTGGACCAGACGAGGGCACTCCACGCGCGACGCGACGCCTCAGGCGCGAATTCATGCACAAGCGTCAGGGACATCGCGGCGCTCGTGAGGCTGATGAGCAGAAGGGTCGCGCGCCACAGCGCGGCGCTCGCGACCTCACCCAGCAGCGGACCGAATCCGTGATGCGTGCCGCCGACCAGTGCGGCAGCTCCACTCATCCAAAGCGCGCGGCTCCACCAGGACCGGGCAGGATTCGCGAGGCGGCCCAACTGCCAGCCGCAGACCATTCCGAGCAGCGCGAGCAGATAGTCGGTGAGGAGCGTGGCCGGCTCGTGGATCGTCATGCGGCGAAGAGCGAGCGGTGATGCCGGTGCCAGTCGCTGGTGAACACCCCGGCGGGATCGTGCAATTCTTTGAGGCGAAGAAACTCGAGGAAGCGTGGATGGCAGGCCGCGACCTGGGCGCGCGTGGCCCAGCGATGATAGGTGAGGTAGTAGCTGCCTCCGTGCGTGATCCCGAGGTCGATCAAGCCGCGGAACGCCGTCTGCGCTGCCGCGAGGCCGACGGGCGTGTGGGCGACGCAGAGGTTGAAGATGATGCAGGCCCACGGCTCCCGCGCCCAGGCGAGGAAGCTTTCCTCGTCGCGTTCGATCAGCCGAATGGTGCCATAGATGACGGGCACGCCGCCTCGGCGTAACAGTTCGGCGGCGCTCCCCATGAAGGCTCCGAGGGCGGGACGCGGCACATAGATTTCCGTGATCATTTCGCTGCCGTGGTGGGACGCGGCGAGCTGCCGATCGATCTCCGCGTGGTAGCCGTCGAAATAGGTGCCGAGCTGGTGCGTGTCGCTCCAGTAGAGCTGGCCGTTTGTGGACAAATAGTAGCCGGCGTATTCCTCGAAGACCCGCGCCCGGTCCGTGTGCGCCAGATGCAGAAGACGCCGCCAGTCATCACCGCGCAATTGCCGCTGCTCGCCGGGCACCGCACGATCATCCCCGACCCGGTGGTAGGCGGAGAAGACGCCACGGCGCAGGAAGTCCGGCGAGCTCTCGTCGATCGAGTATTGAAAATCGCCAAAGAGCCACTCCCGTGTGTCGCGCTCCTCGGGCACGCGCAGGAGTTCATCGAGCGAGATGACTTCGACGCGGCGTTCGACTTTGACCCGGGGCATGAGCCTCAGCGTCACCTCGGCGATGATCCCGAAGAGTCCGTAACCGCCAATCGCGAGGCGGAAGAGTTCGGCGTCATATTCCCGGGAGCACCGGCGCACTTCGCCCGAAGCGTCGATGATCGTAAATGCTTCGACGTCGGCGATGATCGGCGGCATGCGCAGGCCGCGTCCGTGGACATTGGCGGAGAGCGATCCGCCGAGCGTCAGGCGGTCGGCCCCGGTCTGCTTTTGGCGGATGCCCCACGCGGGCTGACCTCCGCGATGAAGAGCGGCGCAGCCGGCGATGAGTTCGGGCCACTGGATGCCGGCGTCGGCGACGATCAAGCCTCGCTCCTCATCAAAGGAGTGAATGGCCGAGTGCCGCCGCAAATCGACCAGCCATGCATCGGTGCCGAACTGCTGGCCGCCCATCGCGTGCCGCCCGCCGCAGAGGGAGAGCTGCGCACCGGCGGCCCGAGCGTCGCGGACGATCCCGACGAGCGCATCGAGCCCGGCCGGTTCGATCAGCCGAGCCACGCGGGTTGCGTTGAGTTGCGAGTGGATGTCGTTGACCAAAAGGCTGCTCATCGCGCGCGAAGGTAGGTCATGGCCACGGATTCACCAGTCGCCAGCGGCGCGTCGCCGAGGCCGGCCGGCGTGAGAAAGCGGCGCCGCAATTCCTCGGGCGAACTGAGCGACGCGAGCTCCCATCCATGTTGCGCGGCAAAGGCCTCCACGTCCGTGCGGGCAAGCGCCCAGCGAAAGGATTCGCCGCGCCACCGCAGCCACCAGCCGATGATGCGACGCTCGTTGTGAAACGCGATCCGGCGACCGGGGCGCGCTTCCATGAAAGTGAAGGCGAACCGGCTGCCGGGCGCGCTCAGAGCGGCAATTTCGCGAAACAATTCCGCCACGCGCGCGGGCGGCAGATACATCAGCAATCCCTCGGCAATGTAGAGCGTGGGCTGATTCACGGCGAATCGCGGCTGCGCCCGCAACGCTTCGGCGACCGAGGCGTGCATGAGGTCAGCCGCCATGAGCACCGGGCCTTCCGCGATGGCTCGACGCTTGATCACCTGGGTCGCCGGGTGGTCGAGTTCGAAGCAAACCGCGGCGGATTGCAGGCGCCATGCCAGCGTGTCGAGCCCGGCTCCGAGCACTACGATCTGGCGGCAACCGGCCGTCAGAGCCTCGTGCGCAAGCGCATCGAGCAGACGTTTGCGAACGAGCCAATGAAGCAGGATTCCTGGGAGAAAGAGACTCTCCGCAGCGAAGGGGGCGCACCGCAGGAAAGGATGGCGCAGCGTCAGGTCGAACCAATGCGCAGGTTCCGCGGCGTCGAGCAGCCGGCGAGTTAGCGTGGTACATCCATCCACGATCAGCGGCCGGAGCCGCGGAGTCGCAGCGGCGAGCAGCAGAGCGCGCGCGATGAGCAGCGAGGTCGGGCTTGGACGGTCGGCTTTCATGATCGGGCGATCCTATTTCAAAGTGGAGAAACTGGACGGCATGAAATTGCGAGGGGATGGATCTCGTCTGGCGGAAGCCGGTGGACTTGTCCCACCCCGCGCGCCTGGCGCATATCGGTGAGAAATCATCCCCACCTATTGCCAAAAATCGTGCCGCCTGCGCAGCATCGGTGCGATGAAAGACGAAATGATTCTGGTCGTGCGCCGTGCGCTGTTCGATGAACTCGGCGCGTTCCAAGGGCTGAACTTTGACATCGGCCGCTACCTCCCTGCGCTCCTCGCTCGGGAAAACAACTTCTTCACCGCGCGAGCCGCCGCCGAGACCGACCTCACGCTCAAGCAGATCATCCCCTACGTGCTGCTCGTGCATGAAGGCCGCGTGCTCCACTACGTCCGCGGGAAAAAAGCGGGCGAGCAGCGGCTCGTGGCGAAAGGCTCCATCGGCATCGGCGGTCACATGAACGACCACGACGAAGGCCTCTTTGCGCTCGACCGCGCCGCCTACGACGCGGCGGTGCAGCGCGAAGTCGGCGAGGAATTGAAGCTCGGCGCGCGCTACCGGAACCGCGCGGTCGCCTTGCTCAATGACGACTCGAACGACGTGGGGCGCGTGCATCTCGGCGTCGTCCACATTTTCGATCTCGAATCCGAAGACGTGCAGAAGGGCGAGGCGATGATCACCGAACTGCAATTCCTAGACCGCGCCGGACTCGCCGCGCGGCGGGACGCGATGGAGACGTGGTCGCAGATTTGCTGCGACCGCCTCGATGAACTGCTCGCGGCCGCCGCCCGCTGAGCGTCACTGCGATGGAAATCTTTGAGCGCATCCTGCACGGTGCCGTCGAGGCTGGCGCATCGGACGTGCATCTCAAAATCGACGCACCCGTCATCTTCCGTATCGCGGGTGAACTCGTGCCCGTGGATGCGCCACCGCCCACCGCCGCCTGGATGCGGACGGTGCTCGGGGAGATCGTTCCCGCGCATCTGCGCGAGCGGCTCGATCAGGAGCACGAGGTCGATTTCGCGTATTCACCCGCCGATACCGGGCGCTTCCGGGTCAATGTCTTCCAGCAGCGCGGCGGGCACGTCATGGCGCTGCGCCTGGTGAAATCCGTGATCCGCACTTTCGAGCAGCTCCACCTTCCGGAAACCCTGCGCCGCGTCGCCGAAGCTCCGAGCGGCATCGTCCTTGTGACCGGCGCCACCGGCTCTGGAAAATCCACGACGCTGGCGGCGATGATCGACCACATCAATTCCACCGCGCGGAAGCACATCCTGACGCTCGAAGACCCGATCGAGTTTCTCTTCGACGACAAGCAGTCAGTCATCGAGCAGCGCGAAATCGGGCTCGACACCGCCAGTTTCGCCTCGGGCCTGAAGAACGTCCTGCGGCAGGATCCCGACGTGCTCGTCATCGGCGAAATGCGCGACGCAGCGAGCGCCGTCGCGGCCATGAGCGCCGCCAGCATCGGCCACCTCGTCATCTCCACGCTGCACACCGTCGATGCCTCGAAGTCCGTGCAGCGGCTCCTCGAGTTCTTCCCCGCCGCCGAGCGGGAGCAGGGGCGCCAGCAGTTTGCGACCACTCTCCGCGCCGTCGTCTGCCAGCGGCTCGTGCGCACGCCGGCTGGCGAATTGCGCCCCGCGCTGGAAATCCTCACGAACAACGCGTCCGTGACCAAGCTCATCCACACCGGCGCCTTGGAGAAACTCCCCGCCGCCATCGAACTCGGCGCGAGCGAAGGCATGCAGACGTTCAACCTCGCGCTTCACGCGTTTGTCACCGCCGGCGACATCACCCAGGCCGAGGCGCTCGCAAATTCACCGAATCCCGAAGCCCTGAAGATGCGCTTTCAAGGCGTGATGCTGAACGAAACCCGTCGCATCCTCGGCGCCCGCGACTGAGGCCGAAAAGCGCCCGCGCTTTACGCCGCCACGCAGCCGCCACGGGACCAAGCCATCCCGTCCTCGTCGATCTCCACTTCGATCCCACGCGTCCGCAGCGCCGCTAGGCAGATCGCCACAGGAGCCGCTGTCGCGCTCACCGCGGGTCCGTCGCCGAAAGCCGCCACCCATTTGTTCCGCTCCCGCCGCACGCGCAGCGTATTGACCGTGCCGCTGAGCCGCTCGACGACCTCCCATGCGAGGCTCAGATCGGATGAGTAGGCGCGGAATTCAAACACCTCGCTCAGTTCGTTATCGAGCCGCACCCCTTCCGGAAAGCAGCGCTGAAAGTAGGGATCCGCGAGGGCATTCAGCGCCTCCTCGATCGAATCGAAGCGCAGGTACGAGAGGCTGTCTTCCCAATACGTCTGCGGCGGCTCCCCGGTCAGATATTTCCCGACCAAGGCGTCTAGCTCGCGGAGAGTTCCGACCCTCACCCGCGCCGTTGTAGTTTCATTCCTCATATTCATCTCCTGTTTCAATTTCATAACCCCGGCTGGCGTCTTTCGGAAGAAGAAATTTCCGAAAACAAAAACCTTCCGCCTCCTCAACGCCTGCTCATCCGCGCAAAAAGCCAGCCGCCCAGCCCAAAGCAAAGCAGGTTTGGCAGCCAGATCAGGTACTCGGGATGCAGCCGCGCATTCTCTCGCGCGCCGTACACGAAAATGCCGATGAAAAAATAGGTCACCGCGATGCCGACGCTGAGGAGGAAACCCACCGACGTCTCCTTGCGGTGCGCCGTGATGGCGAGCGGCACGCCCACCAGCGCAAAGGCGAACGAAGCCAGTGCATAGGCGAAACGCTTGCTCACCTCGGTGCGCGTGGCCGAGCGCTCCTCCTCCATTTCCCGCGCGCTCTTTCGCGCCAGCTTCTGCTCTGCGTTCAGCCGTTCGAGGAGTTCGCTCGCCGTCATGCTGCCGATCCCCTTCCCCCGCTTCTTCTCGGAGAGTTCCTCCAGCGAGATCGGCAGCGTGTTTTCCTGCGCAGTGGCGGTGCGGATTTTCATCAGGTTCGCCGGTTCATCGGTGTCGCGCTGCTCGTAGCGCGCGTCAAAAATGTGCAGCAGGATCTGCTTCTTCTCCCGGTCCGTCTCCAGCAGGCCGCGGTGGGCGAAAACCACCTTCACCGGCAGGAATTCCTCGTCCATTTCATACACGAGAAGATTGAAAAGCTGCGCCCCCTCGTTCCGCTCCACGTAGATTTTTTTGCCCGGAAAATCCTCGATCACCTTGTCGCTGCCAAACATCGCCAGCGGGTTGCTCGTGGCGATGCGGTAGAGCTCCTCCTTCATCCGCGCCTGCGCCCGCGGCGCCACGTCCACATTGATCCACAGGCACACGCCCACGCTCACCAGCGCCAGCAGGAATACCGTCATGCACGCCCTCGGGATGCTCACCCCCGTCGCCCGCAGCGCGATCAGTTCGTTCTCGGCCGACATCTTTCCAAAAACCAAAAGCACCGCCGTGAGAAATCCCCACGGAATCGTGAACGTCAGCGAGAACGGCAGGATGTAGGCGAGAAACGTGACGATCTGCTCCAGCGGCGTGTCGTTTTTCACGAGCAGCTCGAGCAGCTGCTTGAAGACATTCCCGAGCACCAGCACCACGCTCAGCACCGCGACCGCGATCGTGGATGTGAGCAAAACCTGCCAGCCAACGTAGCGGTCGATGAGTTTCAAGAGCGCGCGATATTTCGCGCCGCACCCCGCGATGGCAAGCAGTTTGCCGTGCGCGGGTTTCCGCCGCATCTCGCGTCTTCCCATCGCCCCGAATCCGACTAAATTTTCACGCACTCATGGAAACCCTTTACGACGTGGCGATCATCGGCGGCGGCCCGGCTGGCAGCACCGCCGCCACGCTGCTCGCGCAGAAAGGCCGCAGCGTGATCGTCCTCGAAAGGGAGAGATTTCCCCGCTTCCACATCGGCGAATCGCTCCTCCCCTACTCGCTCACGGCCTTTGACCGGCTCGGCATCCGCGCGCAGCTCGACTCAGGGGCGATGCAGAAATTCGGTGGCGAAGTGGCCACGGCCTGCGGGCAGCGCGCGGTGAAGTTTTATTTCAAGGACGGCTTCCGCCTCCGCCATCACCACGCCTACCAAGTCGGACGCGCGGAGTTTGACAAAATGCTCCTCGACCGCGCCCGCGAGTGCGGCGCGGAGGTGCGGGAGGAGACCGCCGTCGAGAACCTCGCGTGCGACGCGGAGGGCGTGACGCTCACGACTGCCGGCGGCACGGCGATCCGCGCGCGCTATCTCATCGACGCCAGCGGGAGAAACACGGTCGTCGGCACCCAATTCCAGCTCAAGACCACCTACGGGCACCTCAGGAAATTCTCCTGCTACGCCCACTACGAGCACGTGCAGCGCGACGAGGGGATCGACGCCACGCTCACGCGCCTCGTCCGCGCGGACGGGCACTGGTTCTGGCTCATCCCGCTCGACGAGCGCCGCACGAGCATCGGCGTGGTGATGGACCTCGCGGACTTCAAGGCGCGCAAGCAATCGCCGGAAGACATCCTCGACTGGGCGCTTCGCGATTCCGCCGTCATGCGAGACCGCATGCGCGGCGCGGTCCGCGTCACGCCGGTCCACTCAGCCGGCGACTACTCCTACCGCAATGCGCGCCTGACCGGCGACCGCTGGATCCTCGCGGGCGACGCCGCCGGCTTCATCGACCCGATCTTTTCCACCGGCGTCTTCCTCGCCATCCACACCGGCGAGCAGTGCGCCGACATGCTGGATGAAATCCTCGCGCACCCCGCGCGCCGGGCCCGCCTTTTCCGCCGCTACGAGCGCAGCCTGCACGCGCTCATGGACAAATACCTGCGCTTTGTCACCGCGTGGTACCGCCCCGAATTCATCGAGGTCTTCACCTCGCCCACAAAGCACCTCCAGCTAGCCGCCGCCGTGAACGCCGTCCTCGCCGGCAACATCGGCAGCAGCTTCGCCATCTGGTGGCGCATGCAGGTTTTCTATCTCGTGCTTTTCCTCCAGCGCTACATGCCCCTCTGCCCGCGCCTGGAGGCGGGCCAATCCGCACCCGCCCATCAGCTCGAACCCGCCGCATGAAAACACGCCTCCTCACCGCCATCGCCGCACTCGCCGTCCTCTGCGGCTGCCAGACGCCTCATGAATTCACCGCGCCGGACAAGGCGTGGAAGACCCACATCGGCCAGCTCAAATACACCGACGGCGACCGCACTTTGGTCGGCGACGTCGTGGTGCGCCAGCGCGGCGCGCACGACTTCCAGCTCGATTTCCAAAAGGCCGCCGGCGTCCCGCTCCTCGCTCTCCACGAGGACGCCACGACCGCGCGGGCCGAGGGCGTGCTGGCACGCGGCTCATGGCAGGGCAAACCGGCATCCGCCCCCAGGCATTTGCGAAACTGGGTCGCGCTCCGCGAAGCGTTCGTGCATCCCGCGTCCGTCGGCTCATGGGCAGGCCAGCCGAAATCCACCCGTGGCCAGCTCACATCGCTCTCGCTCAATTTTCCGGAAGACGGCCAGCGTTTCCAATTCCAGTTCAACCGCTGAGCGCCGGATGCCATCCGCCCCGCGCGCGCCGCGCGTCCAAACATCCCGTCATCCTGAGCGGAATTCCGTGCGGGCGAAGGCGGAACGGAATGGAGTCGAAGAACCCCGGAGCTTCCGTGCGACATCGCCCGTAAATGCGCGGGGCCCTTCGACTGCGCTGCGCCCGCCTTTCCGCCTCCGCTCCGCTCAGGATGACCCCGTACGGAGGGTTCGTCCCGGCACCAAATATCACGCGAAGCTTGTTGGGGTTCCTCAGGATGACGGTTCGTCTTTCGCGCGCTCCGCGCAGCCCGCCGCGCGCGCATGAGCCTCGACCGCGCCTTCGCCCACTTCGTCACGCACCGCCGCCGTGCTCTCTTCGCCGGCGTCGCCGCGATGCTCGCCGCCTCGGTGCTCACGATCGTCTTCGGCGTCCGCTTCGCGTCGGATGTCCTCGACCTCCTCCCGGAGCACTTCGAATCCGTCCAGGCCTTCAAGACATTCGACCGCGAGTTCAGCCAGGCGCGCGAGCTGACTTTTGCCATCGTCGATGACACGCACACCGCCGATCTCGACGCCTTCACCGAGCATTTCGGCGAAGCGCTTCGCAAAGAGCCGTGGGTCACCCGCGTCATGGATCGCTCGCCCATCGAATCGCCCGGCGGCGTCGAGGAGGTCCGCTCCATCGCGCTGCCGCTACTGCTCGGCCTCGAAGGTGCCGACTTCGACCGCGTGATCCAGGCCGCGTCGCCCGAGCGGATCGCCTCGCGCCTGAAAAAACTCCGCGCCGAACTCGAAGCCGGCTCGCCCAAGGCGGAGTTCGAGCTGGATTTCGATCCGCTCGGCCTCGTCGCCCCCGCGCTCAAGCCGCTCGCCGGCTCATTCTCCGTGGAGGAAACGCGACCGCTCGCCTCCGCCGACGGCACCCTCCGCATCGTCCTCGCGAAAACCAGCCAGCCGGACCTCGGCGCGCACGCCTGCCAGGCCACGATGGCCCGGGTCGAGGATTTCAAGCGTCGAGTCCTCGCGGACTGGACCGGCCCCGCGCCGCAGATCCTCGTCACCGGACGCACTCCCTACGTCGGCGAACTCTCGCTCACGATGCGCGGCGACGTGCTTTCCACCCTTCTCGGCTCCATCGGCCTGGTGGCCGTGGTCTTCTACGCGGGCTTCCGTCGCATCACTCCCCTGCTCGCCATCCTGCATGTGCTTCTCGTGTGCTGCGTCGTCGCCGTCGCGCTAGGCGCGCTCATTTACAGCGAGCTGAACATGATCACCATCGGGCTCTGCGCCATCCTCATCGGGCTCGGCGTCGATTTCGGCATGATGCTCTACGCCATCTACGAGCGCGAGCGCAGCGCCGGCCTCGACCACGAGCAGGCAGTCGCCGGAGCCATCCGCGAGCACGGCAGCGGCATCGTCTTCGGCGCGCTCACCACGGCCGCCGCGTTCCTCTGCTTCCTCCGCAGCGACTCGACCGGCTTTGCCCAGCTCGGCGTCCTCATCGCCATCGGCATCGTCCTCGCCGGGCTGTTCATGATGACGATCTTCTTCGCCTTCCTCGGCCCGCGCTTCCGCCATCACGAGACGGACTGGATGCGCGACGCCGGGCGGCGTTTCGTCGATACCATCTACCGCCATCCGCGCGGCTACTTCCTCGCCAGCGCAGTCCTGCTCGTCGCGCTCACGGTGCTCGCTTTCGCGCCGGTCGGAGAGCTGCGCTTCGACGCCAATCCGCGCTCGCTCGAGCCGCCCGGCAGCCGCGCCGGCGCGGCCCTGCGCATGATTCAGGAAAAAATGCCCGTCGCCGCCGAGCCGCTCATCCTCCTCGTCGAGGCGCGCGACGCCGAGGAGTTCCACACCCGCTGGGCGCGCCTCCAGACTGCCTTTGACGACCTCGTCGCCCGCGGGCGGATCAAGGCCTCAGCCTCTCCCGCCGCCTTTGCCGTCTCGCCGAAACAGATCGAGAGCAACGCCGCGAAACTCGCCGCGCTCAACCTCCCGGCCGCCCGAGCCGCGCTCTCGGAGACGCTTTCGCGCGAAGGCATGAGCGCGGATTCCTTCCACGCTGCGTTCGCACTTCTTGACGCGCTGGATGGCGTCGCGCACGGCGATCGGACGCTGCTCGACTGGCGGAAATCGCTGCCGGAAAGCTCGGGCTGGTGGTTCGTCCTCGACCGCTTTTTTTCAAAAGACCCGAATCTCGGCGCGGCCTACGTCACGCCCACCCGCACACTCTCCAGCTTCGCCGAGAAAGAGCAGCTCCGCACCGACCTCCAGGCGCCCGGCGTCCCGCTACAGATCTCCGGCTGGAGCTACACGCTGCAAGACCTCGTCCCGTGGGCCAAGGGCAAGCTCATCGAGCTGTCATCGATCATGATCGTTTTCAACACGCTGCTGCTCCTGATCCTCTATCGGAGACTCTTCCCGCTCGCGATCCTCGTGACCGGGCTGGCGCTGTCCATCGGCGCGCTCCTTGCGTCGCTCAAAGTATTCGGCATTCCGCTCAATATGTTCAATGCGCTCGCGTTCCCGCTCGTCCTCGGCGTCAGCGTGGACTACGGCATCTACGTTGTCATCGCCATGCGCCACGAGGGCGATCCGCGCCGCAACGTCGCGACGATCATCAAGCCCGTCCTCCTCAGCGGCCTCACCACGACCTGCGGCTTCGCATCGCTCGGCCTCGCCGCGAATCCCGCGCTCCGCGGCCTCGGCCTCGTCTGCGCGCTGGGCGTGGCGTGGTGCCTTTTCGCCACGCTCTGCTTCGTCCTGCCCGCCTACGTTTGGCGCGGCACGCGATAGGAATGCCCGACATGGCTTCGCGCACGCCCCTTCCTCATTTCCTGATTTCCGATCCTTCGGATTTGTTTCGGATTTCGGATTTCGGATTTCGGATTTTTCCCCCATGAGCGCCCTCTACTCGCTCTCCGCCTTCAAGGCCGCCTTTGCCGTCGCCCACCTCATCCCACGGCCCGCCGCCCAGGCGCTGGCGGCTTTCATCGGGCGGCTCGCCTATCGGCAAAAGGCGGATGCGCAGGCCGCGATCCACGCGAATCTCCAGCTCGTCACCGGCCTCACCGGCCGGGCGCTCGACGCGCTCTGCGACGAAAACGTGGCGAACTTCAGCCGCATGCTCGCCGACTATTTCCTCTGCGCCGGAGCCGACGCCGCGCGGCAGTGCGACGCGCTCGTCGAGGGATGGGGCGGCTTTGAAAACTTCGCGGCGGCTCGCGCGGCGGGACGCGGCACCATCGTCGTCACCGGCCACCTTGGGCATTGGGAACTGGGAGGCCTCGTCCTCGCGCAGCGCGGCCTTCCGCTCACCGTCATCACGCTTGAGGAACCCAGCACCGGCCTGACTCGCTGGCGCGAAGCCAGCCGCCGCCGGCTCGGCATCAAGACGATCACCGTAGGCCCGGGCCACCCGTTCGCCTTCGTCGAGATGATCCAGACTCTCCGGCGCAATGAACTCCTGGCCATGCTCGTAGATCGCCCATACGCCGGCACCGGCGCAGACGTGCGATTCTTCGGCCACGACACCGGGTTCTCCACCGCCCCTGCCCTCCTTGCCGCGCATACCGGCGCGGCTGTGCTCCCCGCCTTCGTCCTCCGCCAGCCGGGCGGACGGTACGTCTCCCTCGCGGAACCGCTCATCCCGATGTCCTCCACCGGCGACTCCCGCGCCGACCTCACCGCCAATACGCAGCGCATCGCCAGCGCCTTTGAGGGCATCATCCGCCAGCACCCGGCGCAGTGGTTCAATTACGTGCCCATCTGGACACGAACGGAACCGGATCTTCGCCAGGAATGACCGACGCGCATTGCCTTGCCCTCCCGCACGCGCTCACCGTGAGTCCACGGCCTTTCAT
Organism: Chthoniobacter sp.; assembly: GCA_031411535.1. Lineage (GTDB taxonomy): Bacteria > Verrucomicrobiota > Verrucomicrobiia > Chthoniobacterales > Chthoniobacteraceae > Chthoniobacter. The sequence goes on from JANOBH010000045.1 coordinate 21,684, forward strand.
CTCCTCAAAAACGATTCCCCTTTCATGCGCATCCCCACACTCACCGTGCTCGCCTTCCTAACCGCGCTCGATCTGACCGTCGCGGCAGACCTCGCTCCCGCCGAAACGGAGGCGCTGATGAAAAGTCTCAAAGAGCACCGGGCGAAATTCCCCTCGCTCACCGCCGACTTCGTGGAGGAGAAAACCACCCACCTCCTCACCAAACCGCTCACCAGCGAAGGCACCATCTCCTTTCAGGTTCCAAACAAATTCCGCCGCGAAGTCAAAGGCAGCAGCCCCAGCCTGACCGTCTGCGACGGCACGAAGCTCTGGATTTACTATCCCGCCTTCAAGGAGGCCGAACTCTACACCCTCGGACAGCGTCAGTTTTTCGACGACTCCATCGCCGCGCTCACCGCCGGACTCAATTTCCAAAACGTGGAAAAATTCTACACCTGCACTGCCGCCCGCGAACGCGACGGCTACCGCCTCGCCCTCACTCCGCGCAGCGGCGGCCTGCGCCGCATGGTGAGAGAGCTGGCCGTCTTCGTGGATGCCGATTTCAAGATCCAGCGCACGGAAACCACCCTGCCCAAAGGCGACCGCGTGGTGACCTCCTACAGGAATCAGCTCCCCGCCCCGCTCCCCTCCGGCACATTCAGCTTCGCACCGCCGCCGGACGCCCACGTCTCCCAGCCGCTCGGGAAATGATCCGCCGCCGCTTCCCAGCGGAATATTTCATTTACAAGCGGTCCTCCATCCATAGCTTCTGCCCTCCCATTTTGCCTTATGG
>JANOBH010000046.1:0-4494 GCA_031411535.1 Chthoniobacter sp.
AGTGCGTCGATCCCGTCATCGACCTGCTGGAAGAGCAGAAGGACGTGACCGACAAAGGCGCCTCCATGCGCCTCGGCTCTTGGGTCACGGCCATCGCCGAGGGCACAAAGGCGCGTGCGGTTTACGGCCAGGCCGAGATCCGCGAGCGGCACCGGCACCGCTACGAATACAATATGAAATACCGCGCCCAGATGGAGGCCGCCGGGTTCATCATCAGCGGCACCTCACCGGACGGGACGCTCGTCGAGATCATCGAGCTGCGGGACCACCCGTTTTACCTCGCGTGCCAGTTTCACCCGGAGTTCCAGTCCAAGCCGAACCAGCCGCACCCGCTTTTCAAAGGCTTCGTCACCGCCTGCCTCGGGCACGAGAGCTAGGCGCCCCCCATCATCACGCACGGCTGGAGGCCGCAGACGTGCACTGACCCGGCTGCAAACGGCATCGCCGCCGCGCGCCCGCTTCTTGAGGGACGCGCCGGCCCTCAACGAATTGCCATTCACTTTCCCGGGCCCGAGGCGGGACGGCGCTGGCCCGCGCCTTGCTAGGTGAAGAAACTGCAACGGCCTCACCGATGGCTCCCCCATCTGTGACGTCATGAGCAAATCAAAAAATGGATCAGGATCACCTGCACACTGAAGCCTGCGAGAGAACCCCTGAAACAGCGGGCCTCCCGCTCCACTCGCGCCTGCCTTTCGCAGCGCGCGTCGCCCGCTGATACGGATGAAGTCGCTGCTCCTCAATCTCCCGGTCAGGGCCAAGCTGATCGCAATCGCTCTGCTGAGCTGCAGCATCGCGCTTCTCCTCGCGGCCGCCGTGCGCGGTGGCTTTCAGTATTATTCGCTGAGGGAGACCTTTTCGCACGATCTGGCGGCCCTATCCAAAGTCATCGCCTCCAACACCACGGCCGCCGTGACATTCCGGGACGCCAAGGCGGCCAGTGAAGTGCTCCAAGCGCTGGAGGCGAAAGCGTCGGTGCTTTCGGCCAGCCTCTGGCTGCCAGACGGGACGGTGCTGTCACGCTTCGGCGCGGACGACGACCTCGGCGGCATCAAGCCCGCGACCGACCGGCCCGCGACCCATTTCCCAGGGCTCGCCTTTCGCCATCTCCAACCAGTGATCCTCGACGGCGAACAGATCGCCACGCTCTACGTCCGCGCGGATTTCGGGCCCACCCTTCAGCAGGCGTCGAAAGTGGAGGGCGCCACTTTCGGCATCGCGTTTGTCGCGTCGCTGCTTCTCGCCTTCCTCGTTTCATCGCACCTTCAGAGCACGATCTCCGGCCCCGTCCTCAAACTCGCGCAGACCGCGGCGACCATTGCCAAAGACAAGGACTACTCCCTGCGCGCCCGGAAATTCGGGCGCGACGAGGTGGGCGCACTCACCGACGCATTCAACCGGATGCTCGCCGAAATCCAGGGGCATGACGCCGCGCTGCGGCGCGAGATCGCCGAGCGCGCGCGCGTCGAGCAGGAGGTGGACAAGCTCCACAAGCAGGTGCTGCAAGCCACCCGGCAGGCGGGCATGGCCGAAGTCGCGACCGGGGTGCTGCACAATGTCGGAAACGTCCTCAACAGCGTGAACATCTCCACCGCGCTGCTCAACGAGCAGCTCGAAAAATCCCGCGCTTCGAACGTCTCACGGATCGCGCAACTGCTGCACAGCCGCGCGGACGACCTCGGCGAGTTTCTGACCACCGATCCGAAAGGCCGCGCGCTGCCCGACTACCTCGCCGAGCTAGGCCAGCGGCTCGAGGCCGACCGTCTGAAGATGCATGCCGAACTGCGTTCGCTCGCGGCGAACATCGAGCACATCAAGGAGATCGTGGCCATGCAGCAAAACTACGCCAAGGTTTCCGGCGAGACGGAATCCCTGCCGGTCACGGACCTCGTGGAGGATTCGCTCCGCATGAACGCCGCCGCCTTTGTCCGCCACGGCGTCACGCTCCGGCGCGATTTTGCTCCCGTCCCATTCGTCTCGGTGGACAAGCACAAGGTGCTGCAAATCCTCACCAATCTCCTGCGCAACGCCAAGTATGCCGTGGACGGGATCACGCAGGCGAAGAAGCTCATCACCGTCAGGACTCGGGTGGAAAGCGGCGGCTTTGTCGCGATCATCGTGGCCGACAACGGCGTGGGCATTCCGCCCGAGAATCTCACGCGCATTTTCGCCCACGGCTTCACCACCCGGAAGGAAGGCCACGGCTTTGGCCTGCACAGCGGCGCGCTCGCGGCCAAGGAGATGGGCGGCGCGCTCACCGTGACCAGCGAAGGCCCGGGCCGGGGCGCCACTTTCACCCTCACAGTCCCGATCGCCTACGATCTCAGAGTTTCCCCAGCGACCAGCGTATGCCCGCCGAAATCCCACTCCCTAACCGCCGCATCCTGATCGTGGATGACAATGCGGCGATCCATGAGGATTTCCGCAAGATTCTCGCGCCTGAGGCCGCCGATTCGCAGGCGATCGACAGCCTGGAGTCGCTGATTTTCGGCGACGCCGCGCCGCAAACCCAGACGCAGTTCGAGCTCGGACACGCGCACCAGGGTCAGGAGGCGCTCGTCCGCGTCGAGGAATCCCTCGCCAATGAGCGCCCATTCGCGCTCGCCTTTGTGGACATCCGCATGCCGCCAGGGTGGGACGGCATCGAGACAATCTCCCGCCTCTGGGCCGCCAACCCGGAGCTGCAGGTCGTCATCTGCACGGCGTACTCCGACTACGGCTGGGACAGCATCACCCAGCGGCTCGGTGCGTCGGACAATCTCGTGATTTTGAAAAAGCCCTTCGACCACGTCGAGGCGCTGCAGCTCGCCCATTCGCTGACGAACAAATGGAACCTCGCGCAGCAGGCTTCGCTGCGTGTGGATCAGCTCGAGCAGATGGTCGCCACGCGGACCGCCGAGTTGGAGGCCGCGCAGGAGCAGCGACGGCACGCGTGCAAGATGGAAGCGGTGGGGCAGCTCGCCGCGGGCGTCGCGCACGATTTCAACAATCTCCTGACCGTCATCCAGGGCTACTCCAGCCTCCAGCTCGCGCGGCTCCCCGCGGGATGCGACGTGGCGCAGTCGTTCGGCCACATCTTCACGGCCGCCGAGCGCGCCGCCAGCCTCACGCGGCAGCTCCTCGCCTTTGGGCGCAAACAAATCATGCTGCCGAGCCTGCTCCAGCTCAATGACCGCCTCACGGCCATGGAGCCCATGCTGCGTCCCCTGCTCGGTGCACACATCGCGCTGCGCTTCGACCTCGCGCCGGATCTCCCGCCGCTCTTTGCCGACTCCACGAATCTCGACCAGATCATCCTCAATCTCACGCTCAACGCCCGCGACGCCATGCCGCACGACGGCAGCATCGTCATCCAGACCGCGCTGGAGGAGGTGCCGCAGGAGCGCATCCCGGCGACCGCAGACTCCGCCTCGCCGGGCGCCCATCTGCGCATCACCATCGCGGACACCGGCGTCGGCATGGACGCCGCGACGGCGAGCCACGTCTTCGAGCCGTTTTTCACGACGAAAGAAGTGGGCCAGGGCACCGGGATGGGGCTGGCGACCGTGCAGGGCATCGCCCAGCAGCACGGCGGGTGGGTCGCGCTGGAGAGCGCGCCGGGGCAGGGCTCGTCCTTTCACGTCTTCCTCCCCGCCTCGGTGAAAACGCCCGTCGCACCAAAGGTCGAGGTCATGGCTTCGAACGCACTGCGCGGCAGCGGCACCGTACTCATCGCCGAGGACGAGGAAGCGGTCAGCCTGCTCGCCACCTGCACTTTCGAGGAGCATGGGTTCAAAGTCATCGCCGCGCCAAACGCCGCCGAGGCACTCCAACTGTGGGAGCGCCACTCCAGCGAAGTCGTTCTCCTTTTCACCGACATGGTGATGCCCGGCGGAATGTCCGGCCACGATCTCGCCAGCCGCCTCCGCACGCAGCGCCCCGCGCTGCCCGTGATCTTTTCCAGCGGATACAGCCGCGACCTGCTGAAGGGCGGCATGCAGCTCCTCGAAGGCGTGAACTATCTCCCGAAGCCTTACCGCCCGGCCGATCTCTCCGCCATGATCGCCGCCGCCTTCGCCGCCGCCTCGCCCACCGCCGCCGCCGCGGCGTGAACTCCACGCTGCCGCCGGCGCCGCGGGCCTTGACGGCCCCCGCGCCGCCTCTATCCTGCGCGCGCACCAAATTGCAGGGGAGCCGTTTTGGCTGAGAGGTTTCGCGTGAGCGGGACGACCCTTTGAACCTGACGCGGGTCATGCCGCCGCAGGGAGCCGCGCCGCACTCGACGCTTTCAAATTTCTCAGCCGTGCCGCCCTCCGTGCACGGCTTTCTTTTTGCCCACTATCCACCACCCATGATTGCGACCAAGGAATCCATCGAACCGCACAGCAGCGACCAACTCCCGGCCAGCACCCGCGTGTATGTGCAGGGCGAACTTTTTCCGGGAGTGCGCGTGCCCTTCCGGCAGATCGCGCTTTCGCCAACGAAGACATTCAGCGGCGAGCTCGAGGGAAATGAGCC
>JANOBH010000047.1:0-24581 GCA_031411535.1 Chthoniobacter sp.
GGCACCGGCTGGCCCGGCTTGGCGTCGTCGTATTTGTAATCCTTCGGGAAGGTGAGCTTGTTCCGGTGCAGCGCCTCCACCTCCGCGAGGTTCGGCGCGAGCATGGCCGTGAGCAGTTGTTTGTTGAGGTTGGTGCTGGCGGCGAGCTTCTTCGCCATGCCGTTCGCCTTGGCGTAGCTCGTGTCCGTCGCGCCGAAAAACGACGCGAGCTCGAAGAACTCGCGCTGCGTCCACGGGGCCAGCGGGTGATTGTGGCACTGCGCGCAGGCCACGTTCGCGCCGAGGAAGGTCGTCACCGTGTTCGAGAGATTATCGAGCGGCATGTTGCGGTCGCGCAGGAGGTAGCCGACGGCGCCGGTGTTCGTGAGGCGGCCCTCGGCCGTCATCAGGTCATGCACGAAACCGTCCCACGGCCGGTTCTCGGCGATCTGGTCCTTGATCCACTCCTCATACACGTAGGTCTTCACCTGCTTCCCGTAGTCGTCCGTGATCCGCAGCATGTCCGCGAGCCAGTTGAACGTGTTCGAGTTGTAACCCTCGGAAGTCAGCAGCCGGTCGATCAGCTTCGGCCGCTTCTCAGCGGACTTATCGTCCACGAAAGCCGCCGTCTCCGCCGCGGTCGGGATGCGGCCCACGATGTCGAGGTAAAGGCGGCGCACGAGCTGTTCGTCGGACGCCGGCGCATTCGGCTGCTGGCCGGCTTTGGTCAGGCCCGCGACGACGAGCGTGTCGATCTTTGCCGCCGCCGTCGCGAGCGGCACGGGCGGCGGCGGCAGCAGGCGCTGCATCTGCCGTGCGAATTCGCCGTCCGCGGGGATGAGCTTCGCGAGATTGAGCCGGTAGGACTGCGCATCCCGCGTGCGCACGAGCACGAAGTCACCATCGAGGCCGCGGTACTCGGCCTCGACTTTGCGCCCCTGCGCGTCGCTCCACACGCGCCAAGGGCTGGAGGGCGGCGCAGGCGCTGCGGGCTTCGCGGGCTCGGCCGGGGCGGTTTCCACGGCGGGGGCTGGCGGTGTCTGCCTGCGCGCCCGCTTTTCCTTTGCCGCCACCGCCGAACCGGCGAGTGCGAGGATGAGGATGGCGGGCAGTGAGGCGCGGAAGCGGAAAAATGTCATGGCGCGGAGTGGGGTGGGTGTCGCTGAAGTAGTCCGACGGCGGCTGGCTGGCAAATCCGGCGCGGCGTCCCCTATGAACAGCATGGCACCACTAAATTGGGACAAGCGGTTCCGCACATCCGCGAGGTGCCCTCCCGGAGGGACGGGCTCCTGCACGTCCCACGAATACAGAACTCGGCCCCGCCCTTCAGTGCCAGGGCACGCGAAGGAGCGCTCTACGCCGAAGGCAGCGGCACGATGGGATCGGTCTCCGCCTCGTAGTCCACGCCGGGAAGCCCGAAGCCGAAGAGCTTCAGAAACTCCGTGCGGTATCCGGCGATGTCGGTGAGCGCTTCGAGATTTTCCGTCGTCGCCTGCGGCCAGATGGCGGCGACCTCGGCCTGAATCTCCGGGCGCATCTCCCAGTCGTCGATGCGCACGCGGCCGGCCTCGTCGGGCGGCGGCGCGGAGCGGTCGTAAAGCCGCGTGGCAAACAGCCGGTAAATCTGCTCGATGCAGCCCTCGTGCAGGCCGTGCGCCTTCATCACTTTGTAGAGCATGGAAATGTAGAGCGGCACGACGGGGATGGCGGAGCTGGCCTGCGTCACGAGCGCCTTGTTCACCGACACGAAGGCGTGCCCGCCTTTCGCGCCGAGCCGCGTCTGGAGACGGCCGGCAGTCGCTTCGAGATCCTCCTTCGCGCGGCCGATCGTGCCATTGCGGTAGATCGCCCACGTCAGGTCCGGCCCGATGTAGCTGTAGGCCACGGTGAACGCGCCGTCCGCCAGCACGCCCGCCTTTTCCAGCGCATCGATCCACATCTCCCAGTCCTCGCCGCCCATGACCGCGACGGTGTCCGCGATCTCCTGCTCGCTCGCGGGCTCGATCGTGATGTCGGTCACCACGCCCTTGTCCGTGTTCACCGTCTTCGCGGTGAACGGCGCACCGATGGGCTTGAGTGTGGAGCTGTGCGTCACACCGGTCTTCGGATGCGTGCGCCGCGGCGAGGCGAGGCTGTAGATGACGCCATCCACCTGGCCCAGGTCGGCCTTGATCGCGGCGATGACCTGCTCCTTGATTGCGTCGGAGAAGGCGTCGCCATTGATGCTCTTCGCGTAGAGCCCGGCGGCGTGCGCGGCTTTCTCGAAAGCCACCGAGTTGTACCACCCGGCGCTGCCCGTCCGGCCTTCCTCGCCGCCCTTTTCAAAAAAGACGCCGAGCGTGGCCGCGCCGCCGGCAAATGCCGCCACGATGCGGCTCGAAAGCCCGTAGCCCGTGGATGAGCCGATCACCAGGACACGCTTCGCCATGCCGGGGACTGCGCCCTTTCCACGCACATAGGCGATCTGCTCCTGCACATGCGCCGCGCATCCCTCCGGATGGGCCGTGGTGCAAATGAATCCGCGAATCTTGGGCTTGATGATCATGCGAAAAACTTGGGCGTCCGCGCCGGATGCGTAAAGCAATTCCTCGCAGCCGTGCCCCAGCAGCTCCTGCTCTCGAAAACACGGGACGCCGCGGGCGTACCGAGCGTCATTGAAAACGTGTCATCCTGAGCGGAGCGGAGGCGGAAAGGCGGGCGGAGCGCAGTCGAAGGACCCCGGCATTCGCGGGCGGCGCTGCACCGGATCGCCGGGGTCCTTCGACTGCGTTCCGTTTGCAGAGCCAAACGGAACTCCGCTCAGGATGACAGCGCGCCGCGCCGCGCCGGACATTCGCTTGGAAAGGGGGGTATCTGCGCTAGACTCCGCCCCGAACTTCCGGCCATGCGTCCGTCCTTCCTCGTCACACTTTTCCTCATCCTCAGCGCCGGGTTTCTCCGCGCGGAGAAGGAGCCCGCCGGCTCCGCGCTCGCCGCGCTCCGCCTGCTCCCGCGGGGCGAGGCAAAGCGGCTGGCCCTCATCGAGGCCCGCGAGGGCACGCCGGTGCCGCTGCGCTGGCATTTCATCGTGCATGACCCGAAGGCGGAGACCGGCGTGCATGAGTACGTGGTGGCCGGCGGTGAGATCGTCGCTTCGCGCGACGTGTCCCAGTTCGCCGAGAACGTGCGTCCGGAGGACGTGGTCGGAACCGACGGCCTGAAGATCAATTCCGACCGCGCCGCCCAGCTCGCGCAGCAGTACGCCTTTGCGAACAACATGACGGTCGCGACGATGCAGTACGAGCTGAAGAAGAGCGGGGCCGCAGCCGCACCGCTTTGGAAAGTGACGTGTCTCGACGAGGAGGGAAAGGAGATGGGCCACCTCGTCATCAGCGCGGGCAAAGGCACGGTCGTCGCACGCGACGGCTTCCCCGCCGAGCCGCCGCCGCCCGTGCCGCCTGCGACGCCGGTGCCGCTGCCGGTCACGCCGAAACCCGAGGACCGCCTGCGCCAGCCTGCCACCGTCGTCGTCGAGCCGCGCGCTACGCCGATGCCCGTCATGGTCGCCGAGCCGGTCGATCCCCCGGCGGCCACGCCGCCTCCGAAAAAGCCCGGCCTTTTTGACCGGATGGGCAACAGCATCCAGAAGGTTTTCACCGGCAAAGAGCGCAGGCCGCCGACGGAATGACGCTTGCGCGCCAGCTCACCCGGCTGCTCGGAAAAGACCGCGTCGCCGCCGATGCGCCGACGCTCGCCACGCACGCCACGGACAAATGGTTCGCGAGCCGCATGCCGGAGGTCGTGGTCTTCGCGCAGTCCACGGAGGACGTGAGTCGGCTGATGAAATTTGCCAGCCGGCACCGCATCCCTGTCACGCCGCGCGGCGCGGGCGTCGGCTACGTGGGCGGGTGCGTGCCGATGCGCGGCGGCGTGGCGCTCTCGCTCGCGCGGATGACCCGGATCAAGGAGATCAACTTCGCCGACGCCGTCGCTGTCGTGGAGCCGGGGGTCATCACCGGTGTGCTCCAGGCTGCGGCGAGAAAGCGCGGCCTTTTCTACCCGCCCGACCCCGCGAGCATGAAGGAGTGCAGCCTCGGCGGGAATATCGCCACGAATGCCGGCGGCCCGCGCTGCCTGAAGTACGGCGTGACCCGCCACTACGTGCTCGGCCTGGAAGTCGTGCTTGCCGACGGCCGCGTGCTCCTCACCGGCGGCCGCACGCACAAGAACAAGACCGGCTTCGATCTCATCGGCATGTTTGTCGGCAGCGAAGGGCTGCTCGGCGTCGTCACGGAAGCCACGCTGCGCCTGCTCCCGCTGCCGCCCGCGCGCGCCACGCTCTCCGCCAGCTTCCGCACCTTCCGCCAGGCGGCGAACGCGGTGCAGGAAATCTTCGCCGCCGGATTTCTGCCGTCCGCCTTGGAAATCGCCGACGCCTTCACCCTCGCCGCCGCCGGCGAGCATCTCGGCAAACGCCTCGCGCCGCCCGGCAGCGCGCACCTGCTCGTGGATCTCGACGGCCAGCCCGCGTCCGTGCGCTCCGAGGTGAAATCGCTCGCCGCCCTGCTCGCGAAGCTCAAGGCCATCGGCGCGCAAACCGCCGTCGGCGAAGCGGCCTGCGAGGAGCTTTGGAACCTGCGCCGCGCCTTTTCCCAATCACTGAAGGCGACCGGCCTCGTGAAGCTGAACGAGGACATCGTGGTCCCGCGCGGAAAGCTCACCGACCTCGCCGCCTTCGCTGAAAAGCTGCGCAAGAAATACGGCTACCCCATCGCGTGCTTCGGCCATGCAGGCGACGGCAATATCCACGTCAACATCATGGCCGCGCACTACCACGACGACGATGCCGTGAAGAAGAAGGTCGGCGCGGCGCTCGACGAGCTTTTCGCCCAGGTGCTCGCGTGGGGCGGCGTCATCACCGGCGAGCACGGCATCGGCCTCGCGAAAGAACGCTGGTGGCCGCAAGCGACCTCGCCGGTCAGCCGCGAAGTCCACGCCGCGCTCAAGTCCGCGCTCGATCCGCTCGGCCTGCTGAATCCCGGGAAGTTCGTGCCTTAATCGGCGCAGTCAGACCGGATCGGGTCCGGGCGCACGGCAGATGTCCGGCCGATCGAAGCACCCGCCGCTGGCCTGCCTCCCGATGCTTAGGCGGCGCGGCGTTTCGGGCGGCGGGCGAGGATCCCGAGCCCAGCGGTCAGCAGCAGACCCATCGAGCCAGGCTCGGGCACAACCGCCGCTCCGAAATTCGATTCGCCGCCGAAGCCGGCTAGCGACGGCGGGCCGGAAAATGTCACCACGGCCCCGGCGCCGATGTTCAGCGCTCCCAGAGTCTGGCTCGCGGTGAAGTTCGTCGTCGCGTTCGCGTTCACCGTCGAGGTCCCGCCGGTGAAGCCCCCGCTGACATTGGTGATGCCGTCGCTGGTCGTCAGCGTGCTGTAGTTCTGCGCGCCGGAGAGCGTGGTGGTGCCCGCACCCACCTTGGTCGCGGTAAAGGCTCCGTCCATGCCGCCCGTCAAATTGAGGCTGCCCGCACCGCCAATCCTGGCATTGCCCGCCAGCGTCACAAGTCCACCCACCGTTCCCGCGCCCGCGCTCGTGACCAATGCTCCATTGCCGCCAACGCCGGTCCCGATGATGCCAACGGCCTCCGAGCCGACGTTCGCCTGCACATCCAGAGTCGCCCCGCCGCCAACCGTGGTGCCCACGCCCGCCGTCCCCAGCGCCGTGGCACTGGCCGCGATGAGCGTGCCGACGCTGACGATGGTCGAGCCGGTGTAGCTGTTGCCTCCGGAAAACACGAGTGTGCCCGCTCCGACCTTGGTGATGCCAGGGAGGGTGCCGAGGTCGGTGTAAAGCGACGACGAAACCGTGAGGGTGTCCGCATCGACGCCAATGGTGGAATCACCGTCGATGGCGAAGTTCGTGGTCAGCGTGTTATTCCCGCTGACGCTGCGAAGACCGCCAAAACCCGCCGGGCCGACCCCCGCGAAGTGAAAATGCTCATCGACGGTGATGCCGCCCTGGAGTTCCAGCGCCGCGCCATTGGCGACGATGGTATTGGTGACTCCGCTGAAGCCGCCCGCACCCAGTCCCGTATTAGTGGCGATGCGGAGGGCGCCGGAATTGATGTGGGTTTGGCCGGTGTAGTTACTGCTGCCCGTGAGAATCCAAGTGCCCACCCCGGTCTTGACCACAGTGGTCGCGTTGCCGCCCTGGTTGATGATGGCCATGCCAAAGGTGTTGTCGCCGGTATTGCTGCCGGTCAGCGCGAGGGTGCGGGTGCCGGGGTTTTCAAAGAAGTCCGGGGAGGATGTGCCGGTGAAGCTGAGCGTCGCCGAAGGAATGCTGCCCGAGGCATCGATGAATGCGCCGCCGACCGTACTGATGCGGATCGCGCGGTTGGTGCTCTGCGCGGTCGCACCCGTGTATTGCAGGGTGCCGCCGCGGAATAGGATGCCGATGTCTTGGGCGACGTCTGCGCCGAACGAGCGGTTGCCGAGGCCGCCATCGAATCCGTAGTCGGAGAACGAGGCCACATTCACGATCCCACCCGCAAGAGTGGTGACGCCGCTATAGGCGTTGGTGCCCGCAAGGGTGCTCGTGCCAAAGCCCGCCACGGTTACCGAAACCGCGCCGCTGATGATGCCTGTGGACGATTCGTTCAGGACGCCCGTGCCCGCCGTCGCAATCGCCGTGCCTGTGACCGATCCGGTGAGCGAGAGCGTGGTGCCGGTCCCAATCAAGGTCGCGCCGGTGTAACTGTTCGCGCCACCGAGTTCACTCGTGCCAAAGCCCGCCAGGGTCACCGACGACGCGCCGCTGATGCCGCCCGTGGAGGATTGGTTCAGGACGCCCGTGCCCGCCGTGGAAATCGCCGTGCCGCCCGTGAGCGAGCCGGTGAGCGAAAGCGTGGTGCCGTCGCCAATTGAGGTCGCGCCGGTGTAACTGTTCGCGCCACCCAGGACACTTGTGCCCGTGCCCACCAAAGTCACCGACGATGCGCCGCTGATGACGCCTGTGGAGGATTGGTTCAAGAGACCGCTGCCCGCCGTGGAAATCACCGTGCCGCCGGTGAGCGATCCGGTGAGCGAGAGCGCGGTGCCGTCGCCAATCGAGGTCGCGCCGGTGTAACTGTTCGCGCCACCCAGCGCACTCATGCCAAAGCCCGCCAGCGTCACCGACGACGCGCCGCTGATGACGCCCGTGGAGGATTGGTTCAGGACGGCCGCATCCGCGGTGGAGATCGCCGTCCCGCCCGTAAGCGAACCGGTCACGTTAAGGATGCCATCGGTGATGGTGGTCGGGCCGGTGTAACTGTTGTTCGTGCCGATGTTGACCGTGCCCGAGCCGTTCTTGATCAACGAACCCGCCGTAATGCCCGTGTTGTCACTGGTCCCGAGGGTGTAATTGACGGCGGAGTTATTAAAGGTAATCACGAGTGCCGCGATTCCACCGGCATTGGTCCCGCCGCCGCTGATGTTCACGGTGTTCTGCGTCACAGCCACGTTGCCCGCGCCGACATTGTAGGTGTCGTTGAACTCCAGGTTGTCGCTTGTCCAGAAATCGGTCGCCGTGTGGTTCGTCTTCAAGGCGAGATTCCCCGTGTTGAGCGCGGCATTCGGCGCATTTTGCACCAAGGCGCTGCCGGCGGCACCCGACCAGACCGGATTGTCTCCAGCGACACCCAGCGTGATGAAGCCATTGCTGGCCGCCGTGCTGGCAAAGGTCCCGGACTGACGGCCGGTCAGAACACCGGGAGCGAGGGTAAAGCCCGTGCTTGCAGTGCCAGAGAAGGCACCGCCGTAGCTGATCAATTGGTAAGTGCTGCCATTCACCAGAACCGCCTCCGGCGTGATACTGACCGTCACCGCGCCCGCTCCACCGGAGAGGGTGAGCGCCCCGGTCACCGCCAGGCCCGGACTGGTGAAAGTCGCCCCACCCGGCAGACGGAGAGATGCCGTGCCGGTGCCATTGTAGAGCAGGGAGCCGAGGGTCAGCGCCGTGCTGGATGAGAGGTTTCCGTTGGCCACCACTTTGGAAGCAGCGCTGCCCGCGGCATCCACAGAAACCGCCCCCACCGTCCCGGTGCCATCCAGGGTGCCCTGCGTGAGGGTAATGCCGCTCGTGCCGGCGACCGAACTGGTCTGCAGCAACTTCGCCCCGCTCCCGTTAATGGCGATGCTGCTGCTGCTGTTGATGGAACCCGCGCCACCGATATTGAGAGATCCGTTGGTTACGCTCGTCACGCCGGTGTAGATGTTTGTGCCGCTGAGGGTCAGCATGCCCACGCCGCTCTTGGTCAGCGTGCCCGTCGCGCCGGCGTTGTTTTCCAGCACCTGAGCCACGGTGATGTCCTTGCCGCTGCCGACATTGAAGTTTGCACCGTTGGCGGTGAGATAGGCGCGGGTGAAGCTGCCAGCCGGCATGTAAGCCGCGCTGGCCGCCGTCGGCGCGAGGAAGCCTCCGCCACCCGTGGTGGAATCGAAAGTGATCGTCGCTGTCGAACCGCTGCCGAAGGTGCCGCGAGCGGTCGGGAAGATGGGCAGGGTGACCTGCGCCGTGCCGCCGATGGTGATCGCGGAGGTGGTGCCGCCGGAAGCTGCGTTCAGCGTGAAGCTGGTGGCGCTGAAGGTGCCGCCCGTGAGACTCAGCGCCGAGGACTGGACCAGGTTGTTGGCGCTATCGGCCGCCGGGGCGCCAATGGTCAATGTTCCCACCGTCGCCGTGCCGCCGGTCTGGGAGAAAAGATTGGTCGTGTTAATATTCCCGGTAGCGTCCGAGCGACCGATCATCAGTATAGCACTGGTGGTATCGAGCGCACCCGAGCCGCTCAGGTTGAACGTCGCCGTCGAGTTGGCGTTGACGCCGAGCATGACCCCGCGGGTGGTGGCTGCGGCGGCGGTCGTCAGCGAGCCGCCACTGAGGTTGTAAGTGCCCGATCCCCCGTTGCCGATCAACAGTTCCAACCCGCCGTTGTTCCACGAAACCGCTCCGCCGCTCTGGTTGACGATCCCGGAGCCGGTCGTGTTGCCGACAAAGAAGCCGCCGCCCCCCTGGGTGTAGGTTCCTGCCTCGATATTCAACTGCGTGGTGCCACTGCCGGCGACGGTGATGCCTCCGAGCGTGACCGCGGAACCGCCCTGGAGCCTCAGCGTGCCGCCGCTGACGGTCGTGGTGCCGCCGTAGCTCTGCACGGCGGGGAGAACCCACGTGCCCACGCCGCTCTTGACCACATTGGTCACCCCGCCGGTTTGGGTGATACCCATGGCAAAGGTATTGTCCCCCGTGTTGGTGCCGGTTAGTGTCAGCGTGCGGTTGCCGCCGTTTTCAAAGAAGTCGGGTGAGGACGCCGCCGTGAAACTGAGCGTGGCCGCGGGGATGCTGCCGGAGGCGTCGATCGTCGCGCCACCGACCGTGCTGATGCGGATCGAACGGTTGGTGCTCTGCGCCGTCGAGCCCGTGTATTGGAGTGTGCCACCGCGGAAGAGCAGTCCCACGTTCCCCCCGCCCGAATCGGCGGCGCGGTTGCCGAGGCTGCTATTGAATGTGTAGTCGGCGAGGGAAGCCACGTTCAGGATCCCACCCGCAAAAGTGGTGATGCCCGAGTAGTTGTTGTTCACGCCGGAGAGGAGCTGGGTACCACTGCCGGATTTGATCAGGCTGATCGCATTTGCGCCGCCGCCCTCGGTGATCGTGCCGCTGAAAGTGGTGCTGCCGCTGGTCGGGTTGATGGCGATGGTCACCGGCGTGCTGGCGGCACTGTTGACCACCGCGCCACCGCTGCCACCCGAGTCGGCCAGGGAGCCGATCGTCTGGGAGGCGCCGTTGAGATCGAGCGAGGCGCCGATGGCAATCTGCACGGCTGTGCCGCTCGGCAGGGTATTCGAGCTCACCTTGCCGACGATCTCCAACTCGCGATAGCCGACATAGTTATTCTGCTGGCCTCCAAAGTTAAAGCGGACCGCGGAGACGCCTGTGGCCAGAACCCCTCCCGTCGCCGTTATTAAAGCGCGATTCGCGGCCCCGCCGCCGGCATAGTTGTCGCCGGTGCCCGTTATGGCTATAAAGGTGTCCGGAGCGGCGACGGTCGAGTAACTGATGTTGGTGAGAGTAATGGTCGAGCGCCCGGCGTCGTTCCAGCCGGAAAATAGGTTGGCCGTCGTGAGATCGTAGCCCGTGGGTGAGGAGCCCAGGGAGTAGGTCAGCACCGCGTTGTTGCCAATGGTATAGGTGTTGGCGTTGTTGGCCACGATGCCACCGTTGGTCAGCAGGGTGACCGCTCCCGTGCTCTCCACACCCGCTGAGCCATTGGTGTTGGCGGTGGGCGAGAGCCCGGCGAGCAGATTGTTGGCCGCGGCACTGAAGGTGTAGCTGCCGAAATTCGTAACGGCCGCCGTCCCCACCACCGCCGCCGCCGGGGCTTGCAGCTTTAAGGTGCCGCCCGTGATGACGGTATTGCCGGTGTAGGTCTCCGCGCGGGTCAGGGTCAGAGTTCCCGCCCCCGATTTGGCGAGCGATCCCGCGCCGGAGATCACGCCGGTCAAGGACTGGTCCGCGGCATTGGCGATCTCCAGCGCGCCTGCGCTGAGGGCGATGTTCTTGCCGGCGTCGGTGATCGCGCCGGAAAGGACGACTGTCCCCGCCCCGCTCTTCATGACGTCGCTGGCAAACGTGACCGGCGCAGAGATCGTGTGCGTCCCGCTCTTCGCCGAGAGGACCGAGACCCCGCCGACGTCCGTCTGCAGCGTCAGCGCGCTGGCATTGTTCGTGGAAAGCGTCCATGCGTTCGCGCCGTCGAATTGCACGTGGCCGACGGTGCGGTTGGCGTCGAGATTGATCACCGTTGGCGCACCCTGCGCGGCAAAGGTGGCATTGGATCCGGCACTGTTGGGAGCGCCGGGCACCCCCCAGGTGCCTGTGGTCCAGTCGCTGCCGGAAGACCAGCTGTTGTTGAAGACCTGCTCGTTGCTGAAGGCGTAGAAGTGGAAGGAATTGGCCGCGACAGTCGGGGCGATCGAAATCGCCTGCGTGGTCGTGCCGGCCTGGAAGGTGTAGCGCAGCAGGTTCAGATTGCCCTGCGCAGTCGCGCCGATGTCCTCGTCAAAGACGGTGGTGCCCGTGGAGGCTCCGCTCGCGGTGAAGGTTTGGAGACGACCGCCCGCAGCCTCCCACGAGCGGTTGTAGAATGTGATCACATAGGTCTCGCCCACGGTCAGCCCGGTCAGCGTGAGTAGCTCCGGATTCCCGCCGTAAATGAATTTGTTCGTCAGGCCCCCGACGGCGCCGGCAGGCACCGCGCCGCCGCCATTGAATTGGGTGGGCGTTCCCGTGATGCCCCATCCGGCCCCGGACGGGTTCCCAGCCCCGCCAGACCCGGTGAAAAGCACGCCGTTGACCGTCGTATTGACCGAGTCTCCGAGATCGATCGCCTCGATGTAAGTCTTGGTCGAGAGCAGCCCGACTGCCGTCGTCTGGTCAGTAGTTCCGAGCGCGCCAGAGTTGGAAAAGACGCCCTGCGCATGGACATGCGTCGCGACACTCATCACGAGCGCGGCGATGGATGTGGCGAGGATTGCTTTCGCCGGACGGCGCGGCGCTACCATGGAGGTTGGGGAGACGGGGTGTTTGATGTTCATGGCGTAGTTTGTCTAAGTGGGACTTGGGTATGCGAGGTCTGAAAAAATCATCCGGGGAGCACAAAGGGCTGCCTTCAGATATGTGAAGCTTTCGACGGGTTTGTTACGGGGTCTGCAGACTGATTGAGTGGGTTTAATCGCAGGCGGCGAGGGAAGTTAAAAACGTAGCGAATCCGGCAGGGGTTACCCGGCCGGATTCGCGTTGCGTTCGGTATTTGCGAAGGAATCGCGGCTCAGGCCCTGCGCCGGCGCAGGCCCGCTAGCAGGCCGAGACCGCCGAGGAGCGAGACGGCGGTGCCGGGCTCCGGCACGGTCGCCGAGCCGATCACGTCAAATTCGCCGTAGCCCGTGTAGCCGTTTTCCACTGGGCCAAGGAACTCCACGCGGATCCCATCGACGCCGGTGAGGGCGGTGTCGAAGATGCTGGAAGTGGCGGAGGGGTTGCCACCGGCTGGGGCGTCGAAATTGACGGTCCCGAGGAAGAGGAAACCCGCGTCGCCGACGAGGGAGTAGTAGAGGCTGTAGTTTTGCTGGTCGCGCCCCTCGTCTTGCCAGCCGCCGTAGCCGCGGACGCTAGTGATGTCGTAGCCGGAGGTGTTGGTGGTGACGTCGAGGTTGAAGGTGACGCTGGTGCCGGGATCAGGGGTGATGAATTCCGAGAAGCCGCCTGCGCTGGCGGTGAAGGCGCCGTTGGTGAGGGCGCCGATGCCGCCGGTCCCTTCGGGGTTGAAGGTGCCGCTGCTGCTGGTGCCGGCGAGCTGGGTCTGGAGGAGGTCGCTGTTGCTGACGCTGGCGGTCTGGGGACCGCCGCCGGTTTGGGTGCTGATGCGCGGGGCGACGGGTGCGCCGGTGAGGGGGAGGAGGCTGTCGTTGCGGACGGCATTGCTGACGGCGTAGTGGTGGAAGGAGTCGGCGTTGTTGACCGCGTCGATGGCGTAGGTCTGCGTGGTGGCGTTGGCGGTGAAGGTGTAGCGGATGACGTTGCCGTTGCCGTCGCCGGAGAAGTTTTGGTCGATGCGGAAGACGCCGCTGGGGGTGTCGCTGGCGGTGATGAACATGTAGCGTCCTCCGGGGCTGCCCCAGCCGCGGTTATACCAGGTAGTGACGTATTCGGTGCCGATGGTCAGGCCGGTGAGGGTGAGGGTGGCGTTGCCGTCGCCGGGCCCAAACAAGAAGTCATTAACCATACCGCCGACTTCGCCGGTGACGGAGTTGAGACCGCCGCTGTGGGCGTTGCCGGGCCCGCTGAGGCTGTAGCCGGTGCCGATGAGGCCCGTGTCGGTGAAGCTGACGCCGTTGGCGACGTGGGCGCCGGTGCCGTTGAAGTCTGCCTTGGCGGTGTAGGTGAGGGCGGGGTTGATCCCGGAGTCAGCGTCGCCGGTCATGGGCGTGTAGCTCATGATGCCGGCGCTGGCGGTGCTGAGGACGGCTGCGGAGATGGCGGCGGTGAGAATGAAAGGACGGGGGCAGGGGGATTTTCTGGGCAGGCTCATTGCAATCGGGGTTTCGATGGGGTTGGTCGCCACAACCGATGCGGCGTGACAGATAAATACATTTAGTGCGGATAAAACTTCCGTCCATCCCATGAAGATGGGATGCGCCGGGCCTGGGATGTCGCGAGCAGTTTCCCCCACAGAGGCCTCGCCACTGACGCCGGGCTCGGTAGGTTTCGGCAAAGCTGTGCCCCCCCGTTTCCATCTTCACGTCGCTTTCCTTCTCTGCGTCGCCGCTGGCTGCATGAATGCGGCGCCGGTGGCATTCAAATCGGTCGAGGCCTCGTTTCAGAGTGGCACCCCCGAGGAACTCAGAAATACCGCGGGCGGGATCGAAGGCCGGCCGCGCGGATGGAGGGTGGCTCCCCGAATTGCCGAGAGGCAGGCCGCGGTTTTTCAGACCGCCGAGCCGCTGGAGGCGGATATTATCAATGTGACGCTCTCCTTTTCCTCCGGTCAGCCAAACCGCTCGATCGCCGAGTTTGCGCTCTCGGCCACGGCTGACGCGGCTCCGGCGCTGGGGGGGCATTGGGAGCCGCTGGTGATCCTCCGCTGGAGCGCGACAAACGCGACTTTGGAGCGGGCGGACGGAAATCGTCTGCGCGCCGTCGAGGTGCCCGAGGGCGGCACCGGGACGGCCGGGGCTGCGAGCTACACTGTCGTGGCCCGCTCTCCGTTCCGGCGGCTGACCGCGCTCCGGCTGGAGGCCTTTCCGGTGCGACGCACATCGGGCGATGCCGCTCCGCGGATGGCGTGGAGCGCGGATGGGGATTTCGCGCTCACGGGGTTTCGCGCCGAGGTTGCCAAAAGTTCGACAAATGCGGCCCTCGGCGCGCGAGTCCGCACGTCGCATCCGGTGGATAACGCCCTGAACCCCGAGGCCCTCACGGATGGCGTGCCGTATTCGCTGGTGCATCCCCGCGACCCGGGTCTGGGCGCGGCCTTCTTTTACGAGATCGACCTCGGCCGCGCCCATGGACTCGACCACATCGCGCTGCGCCAGCGCAATGACACCTGGGACATCAACCGCTTCAGCCGCGTGCTCGTCCAGCTCTACGAGCGGGAGCCGGCCCCCGGCGTCGCGCCGGTCTGGAAAGCCATCGACCGCGCCGACGGCTCGCACCCCGACGCCGCCGCGGTGGACGTGCTGCGGGCGGCCGGAGGGCAGGGCCAGTTCCGCGGCCGCTACCTGCGCATCTCGAGCGACAGCCCGGTGCCGAAATCGCCCCAGCTCGCCGAGGTGGAGGTGTATGAAACCCGGACGCCGCAGCTCGTCTCGATGCGGGCCGACGGGAGCGATCTCGACCAGGCCGGGCGGCTTTCCGTGCCGCCGGGAACGCGCCGCCTCGGGCTGGTCATGCAGATCCCGCAGGCTGGGGTGCCGCCGGATCACGTCTTCCGCTGGCGCCTGATTGGGCATCGCGACGAATGGCAGCCGGCCCGCGACCTCGCGCTCGATACGCCGTGCCCGCCTGCCGGCAGCTACACCTTTGAGGCGCAGGCCGCCCACAGCGACGGTCTCTGGGATGCGACCGTGCTGACGTTTCCAATCAGCGTGCAGACGCCATTTATCCTGACGCCGGGCTTTCGCTGGCTGGTGGCCGGTGCCGCGCTGCTCGTCGGCGCGCTGCTCACCCGCTCTTTCACGCGGCGGCGCATGGCGATGCTCGAGGCGCGGTCCGCCCTCGCCGATGAAAGGACGCGCATCGCCCGCGACATGCACGACGACGTGGGTGCCCGGCTGGCGCAGCTCGCGGTGCTCCAGGACGTCTTCGCCAGCGAGTACGCCCTGCCCGAGGCCGCGCAGGAAAGCCTGCGCCAGCTCGCCCGGACCGCGCGGCAGGCGGTGGCTTCGCTCGATGAGGTGGTGTGGACGGTGGATCCGCAGAACGACACCCTCGCCTCGACGGCGGAGCACCTCGCGCAGTACGCCACCGGCTATCTCGCGCCGCTAAAGATCGCGTGCCGCATCGTGGCCCCCATCGACTGGCCGCGCGTGGAAATCCGCGCGCAGGTCCGGCACGAACTGATCCTCGCTTTCAAGGAGGCGCTGCAAAACATCGTCAAACACGCCCGCGCCACCGAGGTCACCCTGACCCTGCGGCACGAGCCGCCGCAGTTCATCGTCCGCGTCGCAGACAATGGCGCCGGGCTGCCCGATCGCCCGCAAGGCTCCGGTCACGACGGCCTGCGAAACATGGCAGCGCGGCTTGCAGCGGCCGGCGGCGTGTGTGAAATCGAGAGCCCGCCCGGTGGCGGCGTCATCGTGGAGATGCGCGTGCCTTCACCCCGCTAAAAATCATGCCCGCCATCCGCACCGCCATCATCGAAGACGACGCGCCCTTTGCCCGCGCGCTGCAAAAATACTTCGCCCTCCCCGGCTCGGGGATCGAGTGCATCGCCGTCCATCCCAGCGGCGAGGACGCGCTGCGCGAGCTTCCGCAGCGCCCGCCCGCGGTCGCCCTTGTGGACATCAATCTCCCGCAGATGAATGGCATCGAGTGCATCCGCCGGCTGAAGACCGCGTGCCCGGAGGTGCTCTGCATCGTCCTCACCAGCTACGAAAACCACGCCTCCATCTTTGACGCGCTCAAGGCGGGCGCGAGCGGCTATCTCCTCAAGCGCACGCCGCCCGCCGAGATCGTCGCCTCGATCGGGGAGGCATGTGGCGGCGGCTCGCCCATGTCCCCGCACATCGCCCGGCAGGTGGTGGGCTTTTTCCACCGCGCCCCCGTCCCGGAAATCCAGGCCGCGCTCACCGGACGCGAACGCGAAGTCATCGAACTCCTCGCCACCGGATCCATGTACAAGGAAATCGCCGAGCGCCTGAGCATCACGCTCGAAACGGTGCGCAGCCACGTGAAGAAAATCTACGACAAGCTCCACGCCCATTCCCGGACCGAGGCCGTGCGCAAATACCGGGCGCAGTGAACGTGGCTCCAGGACCTCAGGGGAACTGGGTGCTGATGCGGTAGAAGCGGGTGAGGTGGCCGGCGGCGCTGCTGTCGGTGTGGATGGCGGTCGCGCCGGCGGCGACGAGGGTGGTGAGCGTCTGCCATGTGGCGCCCATGTCATCGCGATACTGCACGGTGTAGGAGCGGCCGGCCTGGCTGGCCCAGGTGAGCGTCACGACGCCGGTGAGCGTGTTGCGGCTGGTGGCCGGGACGGAGGGCTGCGAGGCGGCGCTCGCGGGATTGGTGCCGTAGGCCGTTTCCACGGAGTCGGGGAAGCCGTCGCCATCCGTGTCGGTGGCGAAGCCCAGGTAGCCGGGCGAGCCGCCGGTTTCCTGGCTCGCCCGCCAGTTTGAGCCTGTGCCGTAGAGGGCGGGGTTGAAATCGAGGATCTCGAGGGACTTTCCGCCGCCGTCCGCGGCGAGCGGCCACGGGGCGGTGTCGGCGTAGGTGAAATCGAGGATGAGATTGCCGGCGGCGTCGCGGAGCGTGATGGGTTCGCCGTCGTTGTTGAGCGAGCCGGTGTACTGGCCGGCGACGGTCATATTCGTGCCGTAGAGCGACTGAAAGCTGGAGGCGCTGTTTGTGACGATGCAGTACTGGCCGGGCTGGAGCGTGAGATTTCCAAAGGTGAACTGCGTCGAGAACGGACGGCCGTTTTCAAAGTAGGCGCCGGTGAGGTCGATCGCAGCGCCGCTGATGTTTTGAAGCTCCACGAACTCGACGCCGCCCGCGCCCGCGGGGTTGTACATGACCTCGGTGATGCGGAGGCTGTTGACGAGGTCGGTGCTGTTCCCGGGATCGCTGAGGAGGAGGTAGTCAAAGGCGACGCGATGACCCATCGCAGCGCTGGTGGAGGCGAAAAGTCCGCCGCTGGTGACGGTGCTGCCGCCGGCGAGGGCGCGGCTGTGGATGGTGCTCCATGCGCCGCCGGTGCGCCGCTGGAAAAGCAGGGTGGCGCCGGTGCGCACGATGCGGAGGACGACATCGCCGCCCGCGTAAGTCGCGGCGGCTTGCGAGCTGTAGGCTGCGCCGCCGGAGGATAGCGAGATCCGGAGATTGAGGCCGCTGTCGAGGCCGAAGACGTAGCGCCTCGTGCTGCCGGACTCGACGGTTTCGAGGTAGAGCCCGGAGTGGTAGCTGGCGATCTGGGGATTGATGAAGGTGAGATCGGTCTGGAGTGAAAAGTCGGTGCTCGCGGGAATCGGGCGCGTGATCAGCGGGAAGGTGGGCGCGCCGGAGTTGAGCGGCTTTGCGGCGCGGTCGGAGATCTGGATGACGAGCGCGCCGGTGGTCTGCTGGAGGGAGTACCAGGCGTCGGGCGAGTAGTTGTCGAGCAGCTCGATGTTCTGGAGGGTGTAGCCGCTCAGTGCGGTGCCGCCGAAGTCGTCGCGGTCATTCGCGCTGAAGACCGAGAGGGTGCGCGCGGTGGTGCTGACCTGCGCAGCGGCGTCGGTGATCTGGACGCTGACAGTGTAGCTGCCGGGGAAGCTGAAGATGAGCTGCCGCTGGGTGTCGCTCAGGACGGTGGTGGCAAAGCCGGTCGAGGGCGTGACGGTCCAGACGTAGCTGAGCGGGCCGGCTGCCTCCGGGTCGTAGCTCGCGCCGGCGTCGAGGCTCACGACCTGGCCGAGGCCGATGTTTTGTGATGAAGGATCGATGGTGACGATGCCGACGGGAGCAGCGTTGCCGGTGCGGTTGATCGTGCGGGTGAGGTCGGCGCCGATCTGCGCGCCGTTTTGATCGAGCATCCGAAAAGTGAGCAGATTCGCGCCGCTCGCGAGCTGGATGCCGGCGAGCTTCCACGGGGAGACGTCGGTGGTGGCGGTGGCGGTCCATGAAAAGACGGCCTCGGGATGGCCGACGCAGATCACGCTGACCGCTGCGAGGGACGCGGTGCCGTTCATGTCCACGGTATTCGTCCCGACGGTGGTGCCGTCGGCGGGGCTTGTGAGCGCAAAGGTGGCATTGAGCGACGTCGCGCCGATGAAGGTCTGGATGACCGCCACGCGGGTCTGCGCCGTGCCGCTGGTCGCATTCGTCGTCGGCCAGTTCGCGTAGGTGGCTGGCACGGAGTAGGAGGTGGATGCGTTTTCCTCCGCCGTGAGCCACGCACTGAGCCGCGGGCCGTTCGCGGCGTAGGTGGTGAGCATCTGGTTGAGGTGGTAGTTCAGGTAGCGCCGGACGTACGGCTTAGAGTAATAGCCCGGCGCAGTCGTGCCGACATTGGTCAGCGTGCCGACGACCGCGTTATTGATCGATCCGGTCTGGAATGCGTTGTCGCTGTCCCAATGCAGGAAGGTGAATTTCTGGTCGGTCGAGCGCTGGTAGAAGAAGCCGTTTTTCCCGCGACTCATCGTGATGTTGTCCCAGTCCGCTCCGTAGCCGCGGACGGCGGCGTAGGCCGTGAGGGTGCGCGTGTCGCCCATGCGTTCGAGCTGCTCGGGGGTGATGGTGGTGTTTTGCTCAAGCTGTTTGCACCACGCGATCAGGCCGGAGTAGTCGTAGTCATCCTCCCGCGATTTCGGGACGAAGTTATTGTGGTAGGCGGTCGGGTTTTCCGCGCCCTGGCTGTCGCCATTCTTGTAGTCCCAGCTTCCGTCCGCATTCCCGAGCCTTGTCGAGCCGTCGTCTCCGATCCAAAAGCGGTCGTCGATTTCAAAGAGCTGGCCGTCGCGCCCGTTTTCCCAGATGCGGTCGAGCATGTCCTTGTCAAAGACCTCATTGCTCTCGCGGATCGCGAAGCCGGAGCTGTTCTTCGTCACGCGGCAGACTTCGTTTTCATTGCCCGGCACGCCGAGGAGGTAGAGCCAGTAGCGCATGATGCGGTTGTGCAGCATCGAGCCGCCGGCGCCGTCATTGTCCCAGTAGATCTTTGGATTGCCGCGAAAGTCCCGGTCGCCGGGGAGCAGGACGCGCGCACGGTCGAGGCTGTTATTCGTAGCGCGGGTAAAGGGGCTGCCGGTCTTGCGCACGCTCGCGCCGTAGTAGATCTCGCTGTCGTTGCTGATGAAGGTGCAGGGGAAGTAGTGGTTCGAGAAACGCGGGTACTTGTAGTTAAACTTCACGGTGTGCCCGCCGGTGGCGCTGTCCTGGCTCAGCGCATCCGCCCAGTACGCGGAGATGACCGTCCGCATGCGGCGCAGGTCCGTGGAGGGCACCTGCGTGTCGCAAATCCACAGGCCGGGCGCTGCGGCGCCGCCTTTCGGCAGCTCGGTGATCTGCCCGCCCACCGTGGTGGCTCGGACGTAGAATTCCACAATCGTGCCGCTGAAGTTGTAGCCGGAGAAGGATGCGAGCGGCACCTGGCCGGTATAGACGCCGTCGCCTGCGACGAGGTCGCCGCTGGTGCCAGCGTCGTTCATCGCGGTGGAACTCCAGCCGGCATTGCCGGTGATGCTGTCGAGGCGGTGGAGAAGCGTGACGCTGCTGAGCGCCGCGGAGGAGGAGACGCGAGCGCTGACCTTCACGGTCTGGCCGGTCGTCGGCACGGCCGGGGAATGCGCGAGCGCCGTGACCTGCGCCGGCGGCGAGGCGACGTAGCGGCTGTTCACTGCGCCGGGCGTTCCCAGATTCTGCGGGATCGGGATGAGGACGCTGCCGCCGATGCTCATGTCCCAGCTTTGGGCGATGACTCGCGGTTTTCCATACACCCAGCGCGCATCAAAGGTCAGCGTGTAGGCCGTGGCGGCGGTCATGCCGGCGGCGTCCTTTTCCATGTGGTTGCACTTATTGTCGCCGTGCCCGTCGGCGATGAGGTGGACGCCCGCGGCGTCGGAAAAAGTCTGCCCATGCGTGCCGCGGGACTGCCAGCCGCTGACGTTCTCATTCGCGAGCGTGGTGATCTCGCCATTGACCAGGAGATTCCCGCCGCCCGCCGTCGGGCGGAGGACGAGGTTTTTCAAAATGACGTGTCCGTCGCCGACGAGCCACATGCGCAGTTCGTCGTCGTTCGTCGCCGGGCTGCCTGTCGTGAGATCGGCATAGGTGCCGAGATTGAGGGTGAAGGAGGTGAAGCTGCTCTTCGCGCTCTCGTCGCTCTCGCGCCACGCGCTGCCGATCGAGTTGTCTGCGGCGGGGTTCACGAGCTCGAGCGAACTGCCGCTGCCGCCCGCCAGCTCCGGCCACTCGCCGCCCATGTGGTAGTCCACCTGGTTGGCGAGGTTGCCATTCGCGTCCTCGAGGCGGAGGCGGTCGCCGCTGCCATTGGCCAGCGTGCCGCTCCATTTGCCGAGCGCCGCGAGGCCGGGGTAGGCGGCATTGAGAAAGGCGGCGTCCGCACCGATGACGAGGTAGCCGCCGGCGGGGATCGTGGTGCCGGGGGGGATGGTGAAGCTCACGCCGTCGGTGAACGCCCAGCCGCCGACATCGGCCGCCGAGGCGCCGCGGTTGAAGAGCTCGACGAATTCGCCCTCGCGCTGGTTGCTCGGCGGATCGGCCATGATCTCGTTGATGACGATGTCGGTGTTGCGCGCGGGATTGTTCTGCGCATTGCGCGTGTCGGCCGTCGCCGAGTACCACTCGCGGCTCGCCGCGGGAAACTGCTGCCACGTATCGCGGCCGGTCTTTCGCCGCACGGCGAGCGCATCGGGCACATTGTCCGTGGCATCGCTGAGGAAGATCTTGATGTCGCCGGTGTTGTCCGCGGTGAAGCTGACATTCACGCTCAGCACCGCGCCGGGCGCGAGGCTGCCGCTCAGCGCCACCTTGTCGGACAGGTCGCTCTTTGACGCGACGAATAGCCCGGCCGCCGACAGCGTCGCCGTGCGCGAATTGTTGCGGACCTCGATCCAATCGACCGTCGGACTCGCCGCGAAATGAAACTCATTCAGCGCGATCCCCGCGGCAGGCGCGGCGGGGTCCGCGAGACCCGGCGAGCCGTTGCGGTTCACGCTCGCGCGCCAGTAGCGCCAGTCGCCGGGCGCGCGGTTCACATCGCCGAGCACGAGCGAGTGCCCCGGGCCGTCGGCCTGCACGGGCCACTTTCCGCTGTCGCCGTAGTTCAGCGTGCAAACGATGACGCCGTTTTTGTCCTTCAGCGTGATCTGCTCGCCATTGTTGTCCAGCGCGCCGGTCCACGGGCCGAAAATGCGCACGGTCGGCGGAATGCCTGGGTAGGCCGCGCGCGTCGTCGCGTCATCCGCGGAGCTGAAAAGGATGCGCTCATAGCCTTTGAGGATGTGCGCCTGAGACGCGCCGGCATTGAAATCCGGCAGGGAAAAGGCGACGCCGTCCGTGAATTTCCACAGCGCCATGTCGAGCGGCGTCGCCGAGATATTCTCCACCTCGATAAATTCCGGTTTCCCGGTGAGCGGCTGATACATGACCTCGGAGAAGACGACCTGCGATCCAAAGGCCGCGCCGCTGAGCGCGAGGAAGACAGCGAAAATGAAACGGGGGAGCATGCCCGCACAGTTCCGCGCAAGTCGCTTGAACTCAAACGGCTATTTCGACGGTTTTGACCTGCCGCCTGAGCCGGACGGCGGAAAGAGGCGCCTACGCGCCAGGCTGGCCGCAAAGCCGCACGGGGGCGACTTCGATGGAGCGCTGGCCGTCGCCCACCCAGATGGAGCCGTCCTGCACGGTGACCTGGAGTTCCATCGTCCGCCGGGCCAGGGCGGCGAGCGACTGGCTTTGGTCGGCGGGGATCTGCCAGACGGTGAGGTTTTGCGCGCGGGCGAGCTTGGTGGCGATGCCTTTCCACCAGATCGGCGCGCTGGCAGCGAAGCTGTAAACACTGACGCGGCCCACCCGCGAGGTCGCGCGCAGGATGCGCTTTTCGTCAGGCTGGCCGACTTCGATCCAGTGCTCGATGCGACCGGTGAGGTCCTTTTGC
Source organism: Chthoniobacter sp. (assembly GCA_031411535.1). Classification (GTDB taxonomy): domain Bacteria; phylum Verrucomicrobiota; class Verrucomicrobiia; order Chthoniobacterales; family Chthoniobacteraceae; genus Chthoniobacter. Next base: position 21,875 of record JANOBH010000047.1, read on the forward strand.
CAGAGGCCCGGCTCGTCGGCCTCCCACATGTCCTTCGCGAATTCCAGCGCGCCGTGGTCGCTGTCGGGAGGCTGATTCAGCGCGAAGGCGAGCAGGCGGATGAGCATGCGCTCGTCCGTCTCGGAGGGGTGCCGCGCGATGGTGGCCGCGTAGTCGCCATAGACCCCGCGGTCGATGTCGGAAAGCTGGACGCTGGCCTTGTAGATGGTGGCTTTCGTGGCCATTGACGCTTCAGTGGCCCGACCGCCGTTTCAAAAATGCTACTGCACTGCGGGTGCCGGCACGGGCGCCGAGTCGGGAGTCGCCGCGGGGATGGCGGTGAAGTCGCCGGGGATGACTTCGGGCGCGTTTTTCTTCGCGTCCCAGTAGATCGTGGTCAGCTTCCCGTTGGATTTCTCGCGCACGGTGTAGCGCTTGTTTGCGTCGTCCTGCGCGACCATCTCGATCTGGCCGCCGCTGACGTTCACCATCGTCGTGGCGGCGAAGCGCGTGGGATTCTTCTGCGCGTCAGCGGCCATCTCCTTGAACTTGCCGCCGTACATCATAAAGAAGACGACGACGCCGATGATCGCAAGGACGGTGATGCCGCCGCAGCCGATGCCCACCCAGGCGAGGGGACCGAGGCCTTTTTTCTGCGGGGGAGGCGTAGAGGTATCCATAGGGTGGCGACGCTAGCGGGGCGGCCGAAGCGATGGCAAGCGCCGGGATGGCTTAGTTTGAAAAAACCGCGGATCGTCTGAGCGGAGCGCGAAAGTAGCTTGGGCTTTAGCCCTAACTCCCCAGACTTTGGGCTAAAGCCCAAGCTACTTTCGCCCTACCCGCAGCGGTAGAAGCTGGGCTCGTGAAAGGTGCCCGCGCGGTAGGCGCGGTAGGTGGCGAGGGCGACGAGGGGCCAGTTGTTGCGATACATGTCGTAGCGCAGGTAGAAGACGCGCGGGAATCCGGTGCCGGTGACTTCAGGCTCAGGCCATGAGCCGTCCGGAGACTGGCGGTCGAGGAGAAAGGCGATGCCGCGGCGGATGGCGCGGGTGTCGAGCGCGGCGTGCTGCGCGGGGTCGGTCGCGGCGATGAGGCCCATGAGCGCCCACGCGGTTTGGGACGGGGTGCTGGCGCCTTTGCCCTTGAGGTTGGGATTGTCGTAGCTCGCGCAGGTTTCACCCCAGCCGCCGTCTTCGTTTTGACAGGATTCCAGCCAGTCGCGCGCGCGGATGATCCAAGGCTGGCGCATGTCTTCGCCGATGGCGCGGAGGCCGCGGAGGACCTGCCAGGTGCCGTAGATGTAGTTCACGCCCCATCGGCCGTACCATGAGCCGTCGTCTTCCTGGGTCTCGCGGATGAATCTCACGGCGCGATAAACGACGGCGCTTTCGGAGTCGTAGCCGATGTAGCCGAGCAACTCGAGCACGCGGCCTGTGAGGTCGCTGCACGTGGGGTCGAGGATGGCGTTGTGGTCCGCAAAGGGCACGTCCTCGAGCCAGCGCTGGGTCACGTCTTTGTCAAAGGCCGCCCAGCCGCCGTCGCGGCACTGGAAGCTGAGCAGCCAGCGGAGCGCGCGCTCGAAGCGCTGCTTCGCGTCGGCATCGCCGGGCTGCCCGGTGAGGCGGAGCGCCATGAGGACCATCATGGTGTCGTCGGTGTCGGGGTAATAGACGTTGTTGAACTCGAAGGCCCAGCCGCTGGGTTCGCGGTGGCGATTCATGGCGAACCAGTCGCCACAGATGCGCACTTCCTTCGCCGCGAGCCAGCGCGCGGCGCTCTGGATGGGCTCGGCTTCGGTGGGGACGCCGCTTTCGCGGAGGGCGATGAGGTTGATCGCCGTATCCCAGACGGGCGAGAGGCACGGCTGGATGCGGAAGTCGCGCGGGTCATCGACGAAGAGCCCCTCGAAGTCGCGCTTGGCCTTGGCGTAAAGCGGGTAGTCGTTCCGGTAGCCGAGCGCTTTCATCGCGATGAGCGAGTTGAGCATCGCGGGAAAGATCGCGCCGAGTCCGTCGCTCCCCTCCCCCATGCGCTCGGTCATCCACTCCTCGGCCGCGGCGAGCGCGGTCTGGCGTCCGGGCTTCCACGGGAGTTTGTGGAGGAGCTTGAGCACGGCGTCGCAAACGAGGAAAAAATTCGGCCACGAAAGGCGGCGGCCCGTGCGGCTCATGCCTAGGAAGTCCTGCTCGGAACCGACGGGGTAAAGCTCGTGGAGTTGCTTGTCGGCGGGGAGCGCGCGGGTCGGCTTGTGGTGGTTGAGGATCGCCAGCGGCATGAGCATCGCCCGGCTCCACGAGGACATCTTGTAGATCGAAAAAAAGAACCACTCCGGCATGAAGATCATCTCGACCGGGACGGTGGGCAGATACTTCCACGGGAACTGCCCGAGCAGCGCCAGGTAGAGCTTTGAGTAGGTGTTCATCTGCGGGATGCCGCCGAGGCGCAGCACGCAGGCACGCGCCTCCTGCATCCACGGCTGCGTGGGCGCGTGGCCCGCGAGCTTGAGCGCGAAGTAGGCTTTGACCGAGGCGTTCACCTCGCTCGGCCCGCCCTCGTAGATATTCCACCCGCCGTCCGGGAGCTGCCGCCGCCGGATGTGCGCGACGCACTTTTCCTGGAGCACGGCGTCCACTTCATCCGCCCAGTGCATGAAGAGCACGTAGTCCGAGCAGAGCGTGCTATCGACGAAAAGCTCGCCGACCCAGTAGCCGTCCGCGTGCTGGAGGCG
>JANOBH010000048.1:0-19265 GCA_031411535.1 Chthoniobacter sp.
ATCAAGTTTCAGTGTTCGCAATGCGGGCAGAGCATCTCAGTCGATTCGTCCGGCGCCGGGCTCTCCGCGAACTGTCCGACGTGCGACAATCCGCTCGTGGTGCCCTCGCTCAGCTCCCTCCACCATCGGCAGTATGGTGAAAGCACGGAGTCTGCGCCGGATCGCACGGCGTATGCAGGGGAGGACACGGACTTTTCCGCCGATGAGGCGCAGGCGCTGCGCGAGGAGCTGATCGAGGCGCAGCGGCGGGCAGACGAAGCCGAGGGGGCGCTCGCCGCAGCGAGGAAGGACGCTGCGCGACTCCAGCAGCAGCTCCGGCAGGCGATCGAGGATGGCGAACGGCACGCTGCCAGCGCGCATTCGGGGCAGGGGGATGTGGAGGCGCTGCAGGCGGAGCGGGAGCAGTGGAAGGGCGAGCTGGCGGAGAGCCGCCGGGGCGCCGCGCTCGCGGAATCGCAGCTTGAGGATGCGCGGACGAAAATCGCGCAACTCGCGGCGGAGATCGAGGCGGCGGATGAGATCCGCGCGCAGTGGGAGACGGCGTTCGCCCATGCGGCCGAGCAGCATGCGCAGGCGCTGGCGACAGCGCAGGGGGAGGCGGAGGCGCTCCAGGCGGAGAGCGTTAATCTGCGCGCGCAAATCGAGAGCATGCAGACCGAGCTCCGCGACGCCGCCGGGAGCGGCGCTGAACTGGCGGAAAAGCTCGCGGAGACGAAGCGCGCGCTGGAATCCGCGGAAAAGGAGGGCCTTTCCCTCTCGATCCGGTGCGCGGACCTGAGCAAGGCGGAGGAAATCCTGCGCCGCGATCTTTCCGAGATCCATACGGGACGCGAACTGCTCGCGTTGCGCGAACGTTTTACCACCCTCGAGACCAACCATGAGCGGGCCAGCGCGGCGCTCGGCCGGCGCGAGTCCGAAGTCCAGACGCTGAGCGCCACCGTGCAGTCGCTGCGAGCCGAACTCACCGAGACGAGCGGGCGCGCGGCCACGGCGGAGCGCCGCGCGGAAGCGGCCTCGGAATCACAGCTCAGCGATGACAACGAAGTCCTCCGAGGCATCATCGCGCGGCAGAATGCCGAAGGTGAGGAGCGCTTTGCCGAACTCCGCCGCCTCCAGAAAGCGCGCGTGATGCTCCGGCTTGTGTACGGACTGTTTGCCCTGGGGATTCTCGCTCTCCTCGCGCTGGGCTTCCACATCCTGCCCGACGCGGTGCATCAGGTCCTCAGCGAGTGGTTCGGATTCTGAGGCGCGGGAGCGGGCCCGCCTTGTGCCCGCCGGGGGCGACTCCTAGCATCGCTGTCATGCGCGTCCTTGCCATCGATCCCTCCCTGCGCGGCACTGGCTTTGCCATTTTGGAAACAGCCGGCGCAAAAGTGCGCGCGGTCGCCTACGGAACGATCAAAAACCGCGCCGACCTGCTCCCCAGCGGCTGCCTCGTCGCCATTCACGAGCGCATCTGCGAGATCATCCGCGAGCATGCGCCGGAGTGTGCCGCGGTGGAGGGCGTCATCTTTGTGCAGAGCTATCGCACCGCCATCACCCTCGGCGCGGCGCGTGGCGCGGCGCTGCTGGCGGCCGCGGGCCGCGGATTGCCGATCTACGAGTATGCACCGCGCCGGGTGAAGCAGAGCGTCGTCGGCAAAGGCGGAGCGCAAAAAGGCCAGGTCGCCTTCATGGTGCGCGCCCTTCTGGGCCTCACCGAGACGCCGCCCGCCGATGCGGCCGATGCCCTCGCGATCGGTCTCACGCATTTGCAAACCGCCGCCAGCGCGACGCGCGGCATCGTGCCGCTGGAGCGGATATGATGGAGGCAGGGGACAGGTGTCAGGTGTCAGGTGAGAGCAGCGCTGCGAGTCACCTGACACATGACACGCGACACATGCCCCTGGCTCCCCGCTGGCTCGGCCGCATCGCGTACGGTGAGGCGCTCGCTTTGCAGGAAAGCCTCGTCGCCCGCAAAATCGCCGACTCCGCCGAGCCCGACACGCTCCTCCTGCTGGAGCACGACCCGGTTTACACCATCGGCCGCACGCCCGACCGCTCCAGCCTGCGCGACGCCGCCGCGCTCCCGCATCCGCTCGTCGTCACCGGCCGCGGCGGCCAGGCCACCTACCACGGCCCCGGTCAGCTCATCGGCTACCCCATTCTCGATCTGAAGACGCGCGGCCAGGACCTGCACCTCTACCTGCGCGCGATCGAGGAAATGCTCATCGCCGTCTGCGCAGGTTTCGGTGTCGCCGCCGGGCGGCGGGAGGGGCTCACGGGCGTCTGGGTGGGGGAGAAAAAGATCGCATCCATCGGCATCGGTGTCCGCCGCTGGATCAGCCTGCACGGCTTCGCGCTGAACGTCTGCGGCGACCTGGCACCTTACCTCGCGATCACGCCCTGCGGCATCGCCGGGGTGGAGATGACCAGCATCGAGAAGGAAAGCGGCCGCGCCATCAGCGTGGAAGCTGCGGCCCAGGCTGTTGCCGGGCTTGGCGACGGATTCCTCGGCGCGGAGCCCTTCGCGCCCGGGCCCGGGTAGGGCGCTCCTCATGGGATCGCGCGGCGGGTTTCGCACCGCGCCGGGAGGCGGGTTCTCGCGATTCTGTGAATGCCAGCCCCGTGGCACGCATGCGGCTTAGTCGTGGTAAGCCCGGTTTCGGCTGATCACTGGAGCGAAAGCCGAAGTGCAACTGCCTCGTCCAGGTGAACAGCCCAATCCCATTATGACGACGTTCCTCAAAAAATTCCTTCCATTCCGTTTCCGGTCGAAGCGCCACGACCCGCTGCTCTGCGTGTATATGGCGGACTTCAACTGCCCGCTCCGGTCCAGGCATTTCGCCTCGGATCGCGCCTAGCCGCCCGCCGGATTTCTCCATCGGCGGATGACCTGCGGCGGCAAACCGCAGCGCCTACGCCGCTGCGCCGCCAGTGGGGAGGGCGAGGACGTTTGACGACCAGTAGTCGATGATGTCGAGCGCCGCGAAACGGAAGACGATCAGCAGCGCGTCGTTGAGCGGGATTCCGATCCGTTTGGCGATGGACTGGAGCGACTCGGCGCCATTGATCGCCGTCGCGAAACGCGCCTCCACGTCGTTGAGCTTCAGCTTCTGCACCAGCTCGTAGCCCTTGCGCGTGTAGGCCGGGCTGCCGTTCGGGTCGGGCCGCTGCGTGCCCATCAGGCTGTCGTAGCGCACATGTCGGAGGCTGCCGAGCACCCAGTTGTCGGGGTCCTCCGCGCCGGGCGGGAAGTTTTTTGCGTAATCGGGGAACTGCGCCAGCTCCTCGAATTCGAAGTTCACGCGCCCGGCCGTCCACAGGTTCGAAAAGACGCGCATGCCGTGGTCGCGGACGATCTGCGCCACGTCGTCGTGCGGGAAGCCGTTGCGCGAGGACAGGAAGAGGAAGAGCGGGCAGCCCGTCGCGGCCTGGTTGACCTGGCCTTCCATGATGAGCCCGAGGCCTGTCGCCGAGAGGATCGCCGGTGACTCGCGGCAGTAGAGCTGCACATTGCGCGTCGTCGCGAAAAGGAAGCGCCCCTTGTTGACGAACAACTCGATGGGATTGCGGTTCAGGAAAAAGCGGAGCACGCCGGTGAGCCGGTCGCCGTAGGCCATCTGCAGCGCGGCGCGCAGCGAGAAAAACGCGGTGTGACCGCTGAAGACCGTGCGCGAGGGATCGTGGAAAAGGAGCTGCCGCGCGGGATTCGCGCCGGGCTTGGCCTTGGCGAGCGTCGCCCCGACGACCTCCAGCAGCGCGTCCGGCGTGACGGGTTTGGCGAGCACCTTCACGACGTTCGTGTAGCGCTCCCCGATGCTGTCGCCGCTGCCATTGGTGGCCATGAGCACGATGGGCACCTTGGCCGTCGCGGGGTCATTCAGCAGCCGGTAGCAGATGGCCTCGGCGTCCATGTCAGGCATGGTTTCGTCCAGCAGGATCAGGTCGGGCTGGGCGAGGTGGAAGCGCTCGAAGGCTTCCGCCCCGCGCTGTGCGACGAGCACGTCGATGTTGTGAAAATTCTGCGCGATGACGGTCTCGGTGAGTTTCGAAGCGGCAAGGCTGTCGTCGATGACCAGAATTTTTTGGGACATACCGATGGGCTGTGGGCGGCGGGAAAAATGCGGTTGTGAAAGTGGGGAAATGACCTGTCAGCCCCCGTTTTCAGTGGGGGCGAAAATAGAGCGCGACCAAGGGGTGTCAATCAATCTCCCGGCGTCCCGGAATCCGCGCGGGGCGCTGCGGCGTATTCCCGCTGTGCCCGTTCATGTCCTTCGCAAAACCCAGGTGGTTTCCGCTTCCGTCGAGCAGTGCTGGGCCTTCTTTTCCAACCCACGGAACCTCGCGAAAATCACGCCGCCGGAACTCTGTTTCCAGGTGCTCAGCGAGCTGCCGCCGGAGATTTATCCCGGCATGATGATCCAGTACCGCGTGCGACCGCTGGCCGGTATCCCGGTGACGTGGCTGACGGAGATCACCCATGTGGATGGTCCGCGCTCGTTCGTCGATGAGCAGCGCGTGGGGCCGTATTCCATCTGGCATCACGAGCACGCTTTCGCCGCGCGCGCGGACGGACGCACGGAGGTCCGCGATGTGGTGCATTACGTCCTGCCGTTTGGCTGGCTTGGAAATCTCGCGCACCCCTTTCTCGTCGCGCCGACGCTGGCCATGATCTTTGCCTTTCGCGAAAAGGCGGTCGCCGGCCTGTTTTGCGGCGGCGCGCCTGCCTAGCAGCAGCGGTTGATGCCTTTGAAACGCCGCTCGGTGGCGCTGAGGAAGACGTTTCGGCGCGCGGCCGGCTTCGTCTCCGGCGACTGCGCACACTCGCAGGCGACGATGGCGCGCTCGCGGTCGATGGCGGCTTCACCGGAGAGTTCCTTGAGCAGCGTGAAGCCAAGGGCGGCGAATCCGGCGATCGGGAGCGGACGCTCCGCGGCGAGCGCTTCCGCTGGCAGCCAGACTGGCTCCGTCTCGCGCAGCACCGGCGGCCGGGTGCCGCGGATCAGCCGCGCCCATTCCCACACGCTGATGCCGACGATGCAGACGACGAGCCCGAGAAACGCGGCCGTGACCATGGCGTCGAGATACTGGTTCTGGAGCTGCTTGGCCGTGGCGACGGCGGCTTTCACGGCGGAGTCGCTCTTTTTCTGCGCGAGCGCGGTGGCCTGCTTCGCCGCCGCGATCGGGGCGGCGGCCGCGCCGGATTTGACGAGGCTGTTTTCCGCGCGAACCGCGTCGAGCGCGGCGGCGCTGGCGGCGTCGGCGGCTTTCTCGGCGGCGGGCAGCGCCTGCAGTCTGATCTGCTCCGCCTTTGCCAGGAAGCCGATGGCCGGGCTGGGATGGGAGATTTTCTGGACGCTCGCCGTCCCGGTGACGGCGAGCAGCCATGCGAGCGGAAGGAGCGTGACGAGGACGAGCGCCGGGTGGCGGCGGTCCCGGAGCTGCGTTTTCAAAATGATGGTCGTCGCGAGGCAGAGCGCGATGCTGGCGAGGAGTTGATTTGCGATGCCGAAGATGGGCCAGAGCGCCTTGATGCCGCCGTCGGGGTCATGCACGGCGGTGATGAGAAAGTAGCCCCACAGGCCGGCGATCGCGGCGCTGGCGGCGATGCCCGCGGCGAGGTTGCGCGTGTCGCCGAGCGGCTTCCAGACGTGGCCGAGCGCGTCCTGGAGGAGGTAGCGGCCCACGCGCGTGCCGGCATCGAGCGTGGTGAGGATGAAGAGCGCCTCGAACATGACCGCGAAGTGGTACCACACGCCCATCCAGTCCCCGCCGACGAGCCTGGCGAAGAGCGCCGCCATGCCCACGGCGAGCGTGGCGCCGCCGCCGGTGCGGCCGATCAGCGTGTCCTCATGCACCTGCGCGGCGAGTTCGGTCATCTGCGCGCCGGTGACTGCGAAGCCGAGCGCGTTCACTTTCTCCACCACGGCGGCGGGGTCGCCCTTGATATTGATGGCGAGATACACGCCGGGATCGAGCGTGCAGGCGGCGATCATGGCCATGATGGCGACGAGCGATTCCAGGCACATCGCCCCGTAGCCCACGGAGCGCGCGGTGCTTTCGCGGGTGATGATCTTCGGCGTGATGCCGCTGGCGATGAGCGTGTGAAAACCGCTGATCGCGCCGCAGGCGATGGTGATGAAGCAGAAGGGGAACAGCTTGCCCGGCACGACCGGCCCGGAGCCGTCGATGAACGGAGTGAGCGCGGGCATTTTCAAAACCGGCAGCACGAGCAGCGTGCCGAGCGCGAGCGCGATGATCGTGCCGAGTTTCATGAAAGTGCTGAGGTAATCCCGCGGCGCGAGCAGCAGCCAGACCGGCAGGACGCTCGCGGCAAACCCGTAGATGATGATCGCCCAGGCGAGAAAGCCGGCGTCCTGTTTGAAAATGGCGCGCAGAGTCTCGTGCTCCGAAACCCACTGCCCGCCCCACACCGCGAGCAGCATGAAGGTGACGCCGAAGACGGATGCCTCGAGCACTTTCCCCACGCGGACAAAGCGCAGGTAGCCGCCCATGAGCAGGGCGATGGGGATGGTGGCGCCGACGGTGAAAACGCCCCACGGGCTTTCGGCGAGCACGTTCACCACCACGAGTGCGAGCACCGCGAGGAGGATGATCATGATCGAGAGGATCGCGATCGTGCCGATGACGCCGGCGGCGGAGTTCAGCTCCTCCTTGACCATCTGGCCGAGCGATTTCCCGTCGCGCCGCATCGAGGCGAAAAGGATGACGAAATCCTGCACCGCCCCGCCGAGGACGACGCCGATGAGGATCCACAGCGTGCCCGGCAGGTAGCCGAACTGCGCGGCGAGCACCGGCCCGACGAGCGGCCCCGGCCCGCTGATGGCCGCGAAGTGGTGCCCGAAGACGATCCACTTGTTCGTCTTCACGTAGTCCTTGCCGTCTTCGTGGACCTCGCAGGGCGTCGCGCGCCGGTCATCCAGCGCGAGCACGCGGGCGGCGATCCATTTTGAATAAAAGCGGTAGCCGATCGCATAAGTGCAGAGCGCGGCGATGAGGATGTAGGCCGAGTTCAGGGGTTCGCCGCGCTGCGTGGCGATCGTGAAATAGGCGAATGCGCCGAGCAGCGCGACGAGCAGCCAGGTCAGGAGGGAGAGGGATTTCTTCACGGCGGCGCGGAGTCTTGCCGCGTAAGGGATGCCGAAGCAATCCCGCGGTGCGGCGCGCGTCGGGTGGGCGTAGCGCAAGCCTCCGGCCTGCCGTATCGCAGCGCTTCCAGCCTGACCGCGTATGGCAGGGTGGACGCGCTGCGATACGGCAGGCGGAGACGCCTGCGCTACCGGGGTGGCCGAAACGCCGCTTGCCGCCGAAGGGTGATTGTGTTCCAACACGGCCATCCACTCACGCCCTCCCAAACCATGAAAACCATCGTCACTATCACCCGCACATCCCTCGCCGCCATTGCGCTTTTCGCGCTGACCGGCACCCCGTCTTTCTCCCAGGATCCCGCACCCGCGGCCACGGCGGCCACGGCTCCGGCGGAGAAACCGAAGCCGCTTTCCGCGGGCGACAAGAAGTTCATCAAGGATGTCTCCAAGTCGTTCTATTTCGAGATGCAGCTCGCGAATTCGGCGAAGGCGAACGGTAACAGTGAGGCGACGAAAAAATATGGTGAGCAGGTCAACAAGGAGCTGTTGAAGGGATGGGAGGAGCTGGGAGCGATCGCCAAGGAAAAGGGCGAAATGATGCCGGCGGAACTGCAGGGCGGCGACAAGGGAAGCGTCGAGCGCGTGAAGAAGGCGAAGGGTGACAGCTTCGACAAACTCTTCTTTCGCGAAATTCTGAAGGAGGCGAAAGGCGTGGCGCGGGATTTTGAGAGTGCCGCAAAGTCCGCGAACGATCCGGGGCTGAAACAGTTTGCGACAACCTACCTCGCCATCGTGAAGGGCCACGTGACCGAAGGGGACAAGGCCGAGAAGGAGTCCACCAAGAAGAAGTAACCCTGAGCGCCGGCTGCGGCGCGGAGTTTTCGCCTGGGCGCGGTTTCGGCCGCGCCCGGGCTTTCTTTTGCCGCGCTCGATAGGCGCGGGGCGCGGCCCGCCTGCGATACATCCGAGTGACTCTTCCACCGACCGCTCTTTCCCCGGTATTTTCCGCGCGGAAGCTTCCCTTGGTCACCGTGGTCGCGGTGGTCGCCGCGCTTTATTTTGCGCAGGATTTCTTCCTGCCGCTCGCGCTCGCGGTGCTGATCAGCTTTTTGCTCGCGCCGCTCATCCGGCGGCTGGAGCGCTGGCGGCTGGGGCGCGTGCCGTCGGTCATCGTGGCGGTCAGCCTTGCGTTCTCGGTCATCGGCGGCGTCGGCTACGTCGTCGCCGGGCAGATCATCGACCTCGCCAATGCGCTGCCGCATTACGAGGCGAATCTGCATGCGAAGATCGTCTCGCTGAAAACGTCGGGTGACAGCCCGCTGAACCGCGCCACCAAGACGCTGCGGGACCTGAGCGCGGAACTCACGAAAACCGACGCTCCGACCGCCGCACCGGCCGCACCCATCGAGACGCCGGCCGACCGGCCGGTTCCGGTCGAGGTCGTCTATACGCCGCTCAGCGCCGTGGAGACGATCCGGGCCGTTGTCGCGCCCGTGGCCGGACCGCTCGGCACCGCGGCCATCGTCATCGTGTTCGTCATCTTCATGCTGCTGGAGCGCGAGGATCTGCGCGACCGCTTCATCCACCTCGTCGGGCGCGGGCGCCTCCACGTCACCACGCAGGCGCTCGACGACGCCGGCGCGCGCGTCAGCCGCTACCTCGTCGCGCAGTGCGTCGTGAATGTGACCTACGGCATCCCCATCGGGCTCGGCCTTTGGTTCATCGGCATCCCGAACGCCGTGCTTTGGGGCATGCTCGCCACGCTCCTGCGTTTCGTCCCCTACATCGGCGCATGGATCGCCGCCGCGTTTCCGCTCGCGCTGTCGCTCGCCGTTTCGACGACATGGACCGCGCCGCTGCTGACGCTCGCGCTTTTCGTGGTCGTGGAGCTGATCTCAAACAACGTCATCGAGCCGTGGCTTTACGGTTCCAGCACCGGCCTTTCGAGCATGGCGATCATCGTCTCGGCGGTCTTTTGGAGCTGGCTTTGGGGCGGTGTGGGCCTGCTCCTCGCCACGCCGCTCACGGTCTGCATCGCAGTCGTGGGAAAGTACCTGCCGGATTTTGTCTTCCTCGATGTGCTCCTCGGCGACAAGCCGCCCATCGCCGTGTCCGACCGCTTTTTCCAGCGCCTGCTCGCGCTCGATGCCGAAGAGCTCTCCAACCTCTGCGACGGCTACCGCGCGAAGAGCACGCTCGCGCGGACGTACGACGAGGTCGTTATCCCCGCGCTCCGGCTCGTGGACGCCGAGGTGCGCGCCGGCAACGTGAGCGAAGCGACCCGCCGCGAGCTGATGGGCGTGCTGCGCGACGTGCTCGAGGATCTCGGCGAGGCCGCTCCACCGGGCGGTGAAAGCGCGGGCGTCCTCTGCCTGCCTGCGAGCAATGAAAGTGACGAGCTGTGCGCCTTCATGCTCACGCAACTCCTCGCGATGGAGGGCGTGAAAGCCGAGTTCGTCACCAGCAAGGCGCTCGCCGGGGAGATGGTCGAAAAAGGCGCCGAGCTGCGGCCAAAGCTCATATGCATTTCCTCGCTTCCACCGGCGTCGGTCCGCTCCGCGCATCATCTCTGCGGGCGTCTCAGCGAGCGGCTCGGCGCGGACACCCGGATTTTCGTCGGGCTCTGGAACGACGCCCTCCCCGATCACACCCGCCACGCCGAGCGCTGCAAGCGCGCGCACGCCGCCGCCGTCTTCACCACGCTCGAAGGCGCCGTCCGCGAGTTTCTCCTGCAGGCCGGCGTGCAGCCCGCGACGACGGCGTAGCCCGCCGATTTGCGGCGCGGCTCGCGCGGCGTATCGTGCAAAAACTCCGCACCGATGGACGACGACGCTTTCGACCTCAACGCACCGGACGAACACCTCACGCCGCTCGACCGCCTCGACCGGGTCATCGCCGCGCTGCCGCCCGGCGACATCGTGCGCGGCGAACTGCTCGGCCTGCGGATGGAATTCGCCGAGCAGGAGGACATGGTCGGCGAGGCGCGGCAGACGATCGAGAAGATGGACGCGATCATCAAAAAGGTGACCTCGCCCGCGAACCGCATCGGCACATTCCTCGGCGCGGCGAACCGCGAGACCGCGCAGATCGTGGTCGGCGGCGCGGACTACTACTGCAACATCGACCCGCGCGTGAGCATGGAGGCGCTGCGCCGCGGCACGCGCGTGCTGGTGAATGAGGCGTTCGTCATCGTCGGCGACCTTGGTTTTGAAAAGAGCGGCCCGGTGGTGAAGATCGCCGAAATCCTTGGCCCCGACCGGCTCCGCGTCGGCACGGAGCACGGCATGCAGGCGCTCGTGCTCCAGCGCGGCGATTTGCTGATGAAGGAAAAGCTCAAGGTCGGCGACGAAGTGCGCACCGACCCGAACTACAAGATCGCCATCGAGGTGCTCGCGCGCCCGCACGCCGACGAGTACTACCTCGACTCCGTGCCCGAGCTGCCGTGGGAAAAAGTGGGCGGCCAGGAGGAGGCGCTCGCTGCGATTCGCGACGCCATCGAGCTGCCGCTGCTGCACCCGGATTTGTTCCGCCGCTTTCAGCACAGCACGCCGAAAGGATTCCTCCTCCACGGCCCGCCCGGCTGCGGCAAGACGCTCATCGGCAAAGCCACGGCTTACAATCTCACCCAGCAGCTCCAGGCGCAGACTGGCAGCGAGATGCGTGAGTATTTCATGCACATCAAAGGGCCGGAAATCCTCAACATGTGGGTCGGCGAAAGCGAACGCATGGTGCGCGAAATATTCGCCACCGCGCGCGAAAAACGCCGCGAAGGATTTCTCCCGTTCCTTTTCATCGACGAAGCCGAGAGCATCCTCGGGACGCGCCGCGCCTCGCGCCATTCGAACATCCTCAGCACGCTCGTCCCGATGTTTTGCACCGAGATGGACGGCATCGAATCGCTCGCCGAAGTCGTCATCATCCTCGCGTCGAACCGCGCCGACCTCATCGACCCCGCGATCCTGCGCCCGGGCCGCATCGACCGCAAAATCAAAGTCCACCGCCCGACCAAGGACGGCGCGCGCGACATCTACCGCATCTACCTCGCGGAGAATCTGCCGTACGACCCCGCCCTCGTCCGCGAAGCCGGCAGCGTGCCCGCCGCCATCACGCAGGTCATCGACAAGCTCATCGACCTCCAGTTTTCGCACCGCGACGAAAACCGCTTCCTCTCCATCACCCTGCGCAGCGGGAAAAAGGAAACGCTTTACCGTGGCGACCTCGTGAGCGGCGCGATCATCGCCAGCATCGTCGAGCGCGCGAAGGCGCTCGCCATCAAGCGCGCCATCGCCAGCGCGCAGGAGGAGGGGATCAGCATGGACGACCTCCGCGCCTCGCTCGACGCCGAGTACATGGAAAACGACATCTTCCCGCCCGACGACCTGACCGAAGACTGGCTCCAGCTCATCGACCACGACCCCGAGAACGTCGTGAAAGTCACCCCCGTCCGCACGTCCCGCCGCACCACCGCGCCGAGCGCCGTGGTGTGAGCGCGGAGGTCATCGAGATTGGAGGGAGGCGCGGCGTCGCTCCCGTCGGGACGGAAGGTGAGGCGGTAGGTGCAGGAAATCCGGGTGGAGCACTCGACCCGAGTGCACTTTTCGGCGACCCGCCGAAAAGATGGAGTGGAAACGGCCTTGCCAGCGACATCGCCCGAGGGAGCGTCTGCCGGAGCGGGCGCACTCTCCGGTGTCCCCGGCGGGGTCGCCGGAGACAGCACTCGGGTCGAGTGCTCCACCCGGAACTCCGCACGCCATCGTTTCCGAATTCACGCGTCGAGATACCGCTTCAGCTTTTCGCGAAGCTCGGTCCGCGCGCGGAAGAGGACGCTCTTCACGGCGGGCACGGAGAGGTCGAGGATCTCGCCGATTTCCTCGTACGAGATCTCCTCGTAGCGGCGCAGGATCACGGCCATGCGCTGCGCGTCGGGCAGCTCGTCGATCGCGCTCTGGATGGCGCGCTGCATTTCCTCGTCGAGCAGCGCGGTGTCCGGCGCTTTCACCGTGTGGTCGGGCGTCTGCATCGGCCGGTCGTCTTCATTCACCGCGTCGAGCGACTGCGCCGGGTGGCGTTTGCGGCGACGCAGTTCGTTGAAGACGAGGTTGCGCGTGATCTTGAAAAGCCAGGTCGTGAACTTCGCGGTAGGCTCGTAGCGCGCGGCGCTTTTCCACACCCGGATGAAGACCTGCTGCGCGATGTCCTCCGCGTCCCCGGCGTCGCCCAGCATCTTTGCCACCGTGCCGATGATCCGGTTCTGGTGCGCCTCGATCAGGGCGCGCAGGGCCTCGGTGTCCCCCAGCTTCACCCGCGCCATCCACACCAGGTCCTGCGCCGCCGCATCGGGATCGGGCGCGGGTGGGGGACTCGGATTCAGGCTCATGGAAAAAGGAGGCGCCCGCGACCCGCTCACGGCCATCTGGGCGGCGGGTTACGATGCTCAACTAACCCGCGTTCTTGCAATCGGTTTCCCGCCTTCCCATCTTCCCAGCGCCCGTGACAAAGCCGTCTTGCATTCGCCGCATCGCGTGAACTACTCCATTTCAAAGACACCGCCGTTTCCATGACCGCCAAGCTTCTTTCGCCTGCACTGCGCCCCATTTTCGAGAAGGTCGAGGCGGGCCGGCGGATCACCGAGGGGGACGCCGTCGAGCTCTACGGCTCGAATGATTTGAACGGCCTGGGGGCGATCGCCAATGTCCTCCGCGAGCGGAAGAACGGAAACGTCGCGACCTACATTCACAATCAGTACATCAACTACGCGAACCACTGCATCCTCTCCTGCCAGTTCTGCGCGTTCGGGGCGAAAAAACGTGAGGCGCACGCCTTCCAGATGAGCATCGATGAGATCGTGGAAAAGGCGCGCGCCGGACTGCGGCTTGGGATCACCGAGATCCACATGGTCGGCGGGCTGCACCCCACCCTGAAAGGCGAGTGGTACCTCGAACTCGTGAGCCGCCTGCGGGCGCTGGACGCGAATTTTTTCGTCAAGGCCTTCACCGCGGTGGAGATCCGGCATCTCGCCGACCGCGTCTTCAAAAAGTCCGTTCGCGAGACGCTGGAACTGCTCCGCGACGCCGGTCTGTGCGCGATCACCGGCGGGGGCGCGGAGATTTTCGACCAATCCATCCGCGACCAAATCTGCCGCGGCAAGGAGAGCGCCGAGGAGTGGTGGGAGGTGCACCGCACATGGCATGAGATGGGCATGCGCAGCACGGCCACGATGCTCTACGGCCACATCGAGACCGCGGCCCAGCGCGTCGATCATCTGCGCCGCCTCCGCACGTGGCAGGACGAGACGGGTGGCTTCACCGGTTTCATCCCGTTCGCCTTTGAGGCCGAGGGCGCCCGGCCCGGCGTGCTGAAAAACATCCGGCACGTCACCGCGTTTGAGGAGATCAAGAACCTCGCGGTCGCCCGCATCTATCTCGATAACTTCGACCACATCACCGCCTACTGGGTGAGTCTCGGCCTGCCGCTCGCGCAGCAGGCGCTGAACTACGGCGTGGACGATCTCCACGGCACGATCATGGAGGAAAAAATCTTTCACATGGCCGGCGCGACGACCCCCCAGCAGCAAAGCTGCGCCGCCCTCGAAAAGGCGATCCGCGAAGCCGGGCGCGAGCCGATGCAGCGCGATACCTGGTACCGCCGCATCGCGTCCACCTGGCACAAGCCCGCGACGGAACTCGCCGTCGCGTGATCCACTGCCCTGCGCTCGCCGCCCTCCGGGTCGGCTGCGTTCAGTATCTCAACGCCCGCCCGCTCATTCACGGCTGCGACGCCCCGGTGGTCTTCGACCACCCCTCCGGCCTCGCGCGCGACCTCGCCGCCGGCGCGCTCGACGTGGCGCTCGTCCCCGTCTTCGAGGCGCTGCGCCATCCGCGCTACCTCCTCGCCGACGGCGTCGCCATCGCCAGCGACGGGCCGGTCTTCAGCGTCTTCCTCGCGCACCGCGGCCCGCTCGCGGAGGTGCGCACCATCGCCCTCGATCCCGCCTCACTCACCTCCATCCATCTCCTCCAGGTCCTGCTGGCCGAGTATCACGGGCTGCATCCGAAGCTGCTGGAGTTTTCCGCATTCCCCGCCGACGCCGACGCCGTGCTGCTGATTGGAAACCAGGCCATCGACTTTCGCGAGCGCGACGCCGGCGCGCACCGGATCCTCGACCTCGGGGAAGAGTGGAAGCGCTGCACGGGGCTGCCGTTTGTCTATGCGCCGTGGCTGCTCCGCGCCGATCTGCCGAATGCCCCGGCCGTCGCCGAAGAACTCCGCGCGCTCAAACGCCACGGTACCGCGCACATCGCCGAGATCGTCCGCAGCGACCCGCACAACCCCGCGCTCACCGAGCGCTACCTCACCGAGCACATCCGCTTCGACCTCGGCGCGCGGGAAAAGGCGGGCATCGGGAAATTCCGCCACCTCCTCACCAGGCACGGCTTCATCCCCCCGTCGGACGAGCCGCTGCGCTACGTGTAGTGCGCCGTCGCGTCCGCAGCGCCCGCCGCCACGCTTCGGCGGCCGGGGCGCCACGCTCGGAGCCAAGCGCTCCTGCGCGCCGGCATCGCGCTCCAGCGCGCGGAGATTCGTGAGCGTGCTGCTGTACCTTCGCGCGCAGGAGCGCTCGATCGGCGCGCAGGAGCGCTTGGCTCCGTAAGTGGCTCGACGCGGCGGCGGCGCTCGCTGAAAGTCGCGGGCCGTGAACAACGCGAAGTTCATCATCCAAATCAGCAAAGGCCTCATCCGCGACAACCGCGCGCGGCGGATCGTGATGTTTTACAGCGTGCTGACGTCGCTGGTGCTGCTCTTCGCGGGCTCGACGTTTCTGTGGGGGCTGCTGCGCGGGCATCCGGTCATCTTTCTCATCTACTGGGCGGGGTGCGCGTGGATCACGCTGCTGGCTGTGCTGCTCGCCTTCTACGACATGGCGAAAGTGCGCGGCGATGCCCGTCGCGAGCGCCGGCGCTTGGAGCGGGAACTGAACGAGAAGGCCGACGGCAAGGAGCCGCATGATCCGCACGCGCGCTGAGAAGGAGGCGCTGGAGCGGCAGACGCTCGCGCCGTATTCGCAAAAGGCCGCCGACTCCCGCGGCCGGGCACACCCCGAGCCCGTGCATCCGCACCGCACCGACTACGAGCGCGACCGGGCGCGGATCATTCACTCCCGCGCCTTCCGGCGGCTCGAGTACAAGACGCAGGTCTTTCTCAACGGCACCGGCGACCACCTTCGGACGCGGCTGACCCACACCATCGAGGTGGCGTCGATCAGCCGGACCATCGCCCGCGCGCTCGGGCTGAATGAGGACCTCGCCGAGGCCATCGCGCTCGCGCACGACCTGGGCCATTCGCCATTCGGCCACAGCGGCGAGGAGATGCTCCACGGCCTGATGCGCGGGCACGGCGGCTTTGAGCACAACTCGCAGAGCCTCCGCATCGTCGAGCTGATCGAGCAGAAGTATCCGCGTTTCCCCGGCCTCAATCTCTCGTGGGAAGTGCGCGAAGGCCTGCAAAAGCACGCGAAGTTTTACGATCCGCCGGAGGCGGCAAAGGCCGGTGGCGACAAGTTCTCCAGCCCCTCGCTGGAGGCGCAGATCGCCAACCTCGCCGACGAGATCACCTACTACAGCCACGACCTCGACGACGGGCTCGACTTCCATCTCATCACGCCGGAGCAGCTCGCCGAGCAGGCTGCATGGCAGGCGAGTTTCGAGGAAGTGCGCGGGCATTTCCCCGAACTCGCCGGCCGGGAGCTTCGCAGCTACGTCATCCGCTGCATCATCGACCGCCAGGTGCAGGACCTCATCACCACGAGCGCGGGGCTCATCGCGGAAGCCGGGGTCGCCAGCGCCGACGCCGTGCGCCGGCATCCCCAGCCGCTCATCCGCTACAGCGACGGGCTGCTCCAGGCGAACCGCGCGCTGCGAAAATTTCTCTACGCCAATCTCTATTACCATCCGAGCGTGGCTGGCGCGAACCAGCGCGCTTGCGGACTGCTCAGGGACGTCTTTGAGGCGTATCTTGAAAGGCCGTCGCTCCTCGGCGATTCCACGGCCCGGCGGATCGCCAGCGACGGGCTGCATCGCACCGTCTGCGACTACCTCTCCGGCATGACCGACCGCTACCTCCTCGAAGAGCACGCCCGCCTTTTTCCGGATCGTGCCAGCGCGCAGGCGTGACCCGCGCCGTCAGCGCAGCGGCCAGAGGAGAGGGATCAGCAGCAGCACGATGACCGAGAGGATCAGCGTCAGTCCGGTGCCGGTCTTCACGTAGTCCATGAAGCGGTATTTGCCGGGACCATAGACGAGGATGCACGAGGGCTCGAAGGGCGCGATGAACGAGATCGACGCGGCGAGCATGATGGCGATGGCAAAGGTGCGCTCATTCGCGCCCAGCTCGCGCGCGGCGCTCAGGGCGATCGGCAGCACGACCAGCGCGGCGGCGGCGTTCGACATCGGCTGGGTGAGCAGGATCGTCAGCATGAAAAAGCCCGCGACAACCGCCATCGTGCCCATCGGTTCGAGTGTCGAGACAACCCAGTGGCCGAGCATGGCGTCGGCGCCGGTCTTTTCCATCGCGGTGCCAAAGGCCGTCATGCCGGCGATGAGGATGAGCAGCCGCCAGTCGATGAATTCGTAGGCGCGCTCAATGCTGATGCAGCGCAGGAGCACGGTGGCGAGTGCGGCGAGCAGGAAGGCGATGGAGAGCGGCAGCCAGCCGAAGCCGCCGGCGATGAGCGCGGCGGCGAAGAAGGCGACGGCGTAGAGTCCTTCGCGCCCGTGCTGCGCGGGCGCGGTGTGCTCGCCGATGACGACCAGCTCCGTCTCGCGCCGCAGGGCCTGCACGCGCTCCTCGGGACCGCGCACGAGCAGCAGATCGCCCACGCGCAGCGCGACCTCGGCGAGGCGCTCGTGGAGCGATGCGCCATGGCGGTAGATCGCGATCACCGTCACGCCATAGCGCTGCTGAAAACCCGCGCGCCGCAGCGTCCAGCCCGCGAGATGTGACTGCGGCGTGACGAGCACCTCGGCCAGCCGGAAGGTGCCGCTCTGCAGTGTGCGGTCGTCGGGCTGGCTCTCCGACTTGATCTCCAGCCCTTCGATGGTTTTGATCTTCACGAGGTTCTGCACATTGCCCTCGATCAGGAGAGTGTCGCCGGCCTGGAGGCGCACGTCTGAGGCGGGCGGATACTCAGCCTCGCCGCGCAGGATTTTCAGGATGCGGAAATCGTGTGGCGAGAGATCCCACTCGACGCTTTTCTGGCCGATGAGCGGTGACTCCGGCAGCACCGTGACCTCGCACAGATATTCGCGGATCGCGTAATCGGCGGTGAGGCTTTCCTCCCGGTGGTCGGGCAGCAGCCGCTGGCCGAGGAAGAGCATGTAGGCGATGCCGACGGCGCAGATGACCAGGCCGATCGGCGTGATCTCGAAGAGGCCCAGCGGCGCGAGTCCGTTCTGCGCGATGTAGCCGCTGACGGCGACATTCGTCGAGGTGCCGATGAGCGTGCAGGTGCCGCCGAGCATCGAGGCGTAGGCGAGCGGCATGAGCAGCTTCGACGGGCTGACCTTCGCGCGTCGCGCGACGCCGCTGACCGCGGGCAGCAGCATGGCGGTGACGGTGGTGTTGTTCATGAACGCCGAGAGCGCGCTGGCCGCGCTCATGAGCAGCACGAGCAGCCGGCTCTCGCTGCCGCCGGCGAGATTGAAAACGACCCGCCCGGCGGCATCGAGCACCCCCGTTTCGCGCAGCGCGCCGCCGATCACGAAGATCGAGCCGAGCATGATGATGATGTCGCTGCTGAATCCCGCGAACGCCTCCGCCGGCGTGAGCACGCCGGAAAGCACCAGCGTCGAGAGCAGCAGGAACGTGATGACATCGACCGTCAGCTTTTCCGTCGCGAAAAGGACGATCGCGACCGCAAGCAGGCCGAGGACGAGGGTGATCTGCACGGCTTCTCCTACCCCTCCGCCTGCGCGGGGTGAATTCCGAATTGCACGAGTTTCCCGCGCATCGTCAGGCGCGAGACGCCGGGCCGTGCGCTGGCGGGCATGATCGCGGTTTGCGCGAGGGTGCGGACGTTCATGCTCAAGCCCGGTGAATGCCCCGTCGAATCGCCCTACCCGCCCATCCCGGACGCCTTCCTGATCGCGTCCTGAATCTTCGCGAAATCGCCTGGCCCCTTCACCATTTCAAAGAAGCACTGCCCGCCGCTGCGTTCCTCCCACAGCTTGCCGAGGCGTTCCTTTTCCTTCGTGTCGTCCGTCGTCGCACGGTCCAGCCCTTTGTATTCCACGGCCAGCGTCTTCCCGTTCGTCAGCTTCGCCACGAAGTCCGGGTAAAACTTGTCCGTGCTCGTCTGAATCCAGAACGACAGCTTCGGCTCGCGCTCCAGGTTTCGCACCCAGCACCCGACGCGCGCATCGTGCGCGATCACCTGCGCGCACTGCACCTCCTCGCCGTTCATCGCGCCGATCTCCTTGTAGTAGTGCCGCGGCAGTTGGAGCCCGTGGTAGCGGTCGCCCACCGGATATTTGCCTGGGGCGAAAGTGAACACGCTGGCCAGAGTCACATGCACCGTGCCGGAGCCGTCGCCGAAGAGCAGCGTTTCATAGACCTTCTTCCGGTTCAGCTTCTCCAGCTCGTTCACGCGGGCGGACACCGCCTTGAAAAGCCGGTGCCGGTGCGCGGTCATCTGTTCGAGCGCGACGCCCCGCTTCTCCTGCCCGGCGATCACCCGCTGGAGCCAGATGTCCATCTCCGCGTCGGTCAGGGCTTCGTGGGAAAAGGAGCGCGCGATGGCGACGATGAGCTTTGCCGCGGGCCATGCCGCACTCGTTTCCAGCAGCCGTTGCTGGCGGTCGGTCTCGGCGAGGAAACGCTGCTGGATTTTCTCCCGGTCGGTCACATCGATCACGATCCCGTGCTGCTCCGTGCGCAGGCACACATATGGGATGCCCGGCACTTGCTTCACAGGCGCATAGGGCAGCCCTTGCCCTTCGTGGATCTCCGCCGTGACCGACGTGAACGCCGTCGAAGCCGGAAAGGAGTCCTCCATCTGCTGCATCAGCCGGCACTTCGTGTAGTAGCGCCGCAACCAATGCAGCGAATGTTTCTGGTATTGCTTGGCTTCCATTTAGCGGGTGCGGATGGCGTAAGGGGTTTGCTTGAAGGTGATGCCCT
>JANOBH010000049.1:0-4365 GCA_031411535.1 Chthoniobacter sp.
ATCGAACACCGCTACCAGATCGGCCGCCAGGTCAAGGGCACCGTCCGCAACCTCACCGCCTACGGTGCGTTCGTGGAGCTGGAAGAAGGCATCGACGGCATGATCCACGTCTCCGACATGTCGTGGACGCGCAAGATCAACCACCCGTCCGAGATGGTGAAAAAGGGCGACGAACTCGAAGCCGTCGTCATCGACATCGACAAACAGAACCAGCGCATCTCCCTCGGCATGAAACAGCTCGAAGGCGATCCGTGGAAAGAGATCGAAGCGAAGTACAAGATCGGCGACCTCGTCAAAGGCAAGGTCTCGAAGATCACCACCTTCGGCGCCTTCATCTCCATGGATGGCGACATCGACGGCCTCGTCCACATCTCGCAGATCAGCGAAGACCGCGTGGACAAGATCAAAGACCATCTCAAGATCGGTCAGGAGATCGAAGCCCGCGTCATCAAAGTCGATAAGGCCGAGCGCCGCATCGGCCTCTCGCTCAAAGCCGCGAACTACAGCGAAGAAGACATCAAGCGCGAAGCCGCCGCATTCGACTCCCTCAAACCGGGCGAAGACATGGTCGGCCTCGAACAGGCCTTCGCCGCCGCCGCCGAGGAATACCGCCCCGGCGACCGCAAGAAGTAACTCACCCGCGCGGCCCCTGGAATTTTTCCGGGGGCCGCGCGATCTTCTTTTCACCAAACTCAAAAAACTATGCCCGCACCCGAAATCACCGCCTACGTCAAAACTCAATGTGGCTGGAGCAACGGCGTCCGCGCCGTGCTCAAGAAATACGACCTCGCCTACACCGAGAAGGACATCATCCAGAACCCCGCCTTCCGCTGGGAGATGGAGCAGAAAAGCGGGCAGCCGCTCAGTCCCTGCGTCGAAGTGAACGGCGTCATGGTCGCCGACATCAGCGGCGAAGAGCTCGAGCAATACCTGCTTCAGCAGGGCCTCGTCGGGAACACCGACAAGACCACCAGCGTCCCGCTCAACGCCGCCTGCTCCCAGGAAGAGCACGATGCGATGGCCCGCGGCATCCCGCTCAAGGTCCAGAGCTAGCAACAAATCTCGCGATCCCCTCGCGACCCAGAGAAAGCCGCACCTCGGAAACGGGGCGCGGTTTTTTTGCAGCCGCACATCTCGCGGGCTCTCGACGCCGGCGCCCCTCTCTGCCAGCCTCCCCTGCGCCATGACCATCACCGACGCGACCCCCACTGGCGAGCGGCTGCACACCTTCACGCTCGACCATCTCGCCGAGCGCATGACCGTCCGCGAAATCCTCCGCGCCCGCATTTGGCAGGAAGTAGGCGACTACAACCAGCGCCAGCCGGAAACCTTCCGCGGCCTCGTCCAACCGCTGGGCGCCGAGCGCATGCTCAATGGCGCAAAGGCCCGCACGCCGCGCACAATCGACTGGGAAGCGCAGTTCCGCCGCGCCTGCGAGGCCTTCGAGACGAACGGCTTCTTCGTCCTCATCGGCGACCGCCAGGCGGAAACCCTCGACGAGGCCTTCGACATCGGCGTGGAAACGGAAGTGCAGTTTGTGAAACTCACGCCGCTCGTGGGAGGGTAGCGCATGGGCTTGATGGATTGGCTGAAAGGTCGCTCAGCTGCGGCACCGATGCCAGCCGCGGAGAGGCTACTCGATGACGTGGAACGCGTGGCGGGATCGTGGGTTTGGAACTTGGACCAAATTGCCGAGAAGCCCGAAACTGCGGCAATTCTCGCCGTGGAGCCGCCGGTAGCCGTCGCGGTTGTGAGCCTTGTTTGTGAACGCATCGGGCGGTTGAGTGAAAAGCTCGGTCCCGCGAACGGCGGATTCGATTCGATGTACGCGAATCTCATTCAGGTAAAAGGCTACCCCGTAGCCGGGCGGCTGATTGCACAGCGGTTGCTCGCTCGAAAACTGTCTCTGACGATCGACGATTTCACTTTCATGCTGAACCAACTCGGAAGGATCGAGCGGTTGTCGGTCTGGTCGGTGCCCTTTGCGGATGCGCTGCTCCGATCGATCGAACGCACGTACAAGGATGCTGAGTTTCCCGAAGTCCTGAGACGGCCCCTTGAACGGATTCGCGACGCCCTCGAATGGATCTCCAACGCCGAGGATCGCCGGCTGTCGGCCCGGATTTCCATGATGCTCGGCGGTGCGCAGACAATCCCGCTGGAGCCCGGCGAAGCATGGTCGGATGCGGCCATCGCATCGCTCAACGCGATGGAGCACGAGAGGCGAGCGGGTTGGGTGGAGTTGCTCACTCATTGCACGACGGCGACGATGGCGAATCCGTCGGGCAAGTGGTCAAAGGCTGCCCGCACACTGATCGAAGAGAAGGTCACACGGGACCATTTTCGCGCGCAGATACTCGCGTGGTTTCCTCGGGTGAATGAGCCGCGCACTGGAGGCTCACGGTTTTCGACCTACATCCGGGCGGGGATGATGACGCTGACCGATTCGCACATGGACATCCTGCGCGGACTGGCGTGGATGTGCGGTCTTGCGGAGGACCGCGAACTCGCGCGAGCGCTTACGGCACTGGCCATCAGTGCTTTCAAGAAAGTCCCCGGCCTCGGCCCTCGGGCCACCCGCGTCGGCAATGCCTGCATCACCGCACTCGGGATGATGCCGGGGCTGGATGCGGTCGGGCAGCTCGCGCTGCTCAAGGTGAAGGTGAAATTTGGCACTGCCCAGGCGGCGATCGGCAAAGCGCTGAACGCGGCGGCGGAGCGCGAGGGTTTGCCGCGCGAGGAACTGGAGGAGATGGCCGTGCCGGCTTACGGGCTGACGGAGGTGGGGCGGTTCGTGGAGACGTTCGGCGATTTCACGGCGGAGTTGGCGGTCGTGGGGTCGAAGTCGGCGGCGATCACATGGCGACGTGCGGATGGCAAGGTGCAGAAGTCGCTGCCTGCGGCGGTGAAGAAGGAATTCGCCGACGAACTCAAGGAGCTGAACGCGGCGAAGAAGGACATCGAGAATATGCTGCCCGCGCAGTCCGAGCGGATCGACTCGCTCTTTCTCCAGCAAAAATCCTGGCCTCTGGAGACGTGGCTGGAGCGCTATCTCGAGCACCCGCTCACCGGCACGCTCGCGCGGCGGTTGATCTGGAATTTCACGACCGGCGGCACGACCACGCCCGGCCTTTGGCTCGATGGCAAACTCGCGGACCGGCTCGGGCATCCGGTGCCGCTCGACGCCGCGCGCACGACCGTCGCGCTGTGGCATCCGCTCGATCAGCCGCCGGACGTGGTGCTCGGCTGGCGCGCATTTCTGGAGGAGTGGCAGATCGTGCAGCCGTTCAAGCAGGCGCATCGCGAGGTCTATCTGCTCACGCCAGCGGAGGAGCGCACGCGCACGTACTCGAACCGCTTCGCCGCGCACATCCTGAAGCAGCACCAGTTTCACGCCCTCGCCGCGGCGCGCGGCTGGAAAAACAAGCTGCGGCTGATGGTCGATGACACCTACCCGCCCGCGTCGCGGCTGCTCCCGCAGTGGGGGCTGCGCGCGGAGTTTTGGATCGAAGGCGCGGGCGACCAATACGGCACCGATACCAACGAGAGCGGCACCTATCTTTACCTCGCGACCGACCAGGTTCGCTTCTACCGCAACGACGACGCGCAGCTCACCGCACACGCCGGTGGCGGCGGCTACGGCCCGGGCTGGCAGCAGCGCATCGCCGCCGAACCGGTGCCGCTCGCGGAGATCCCGCCGCTCGTTTTCTCCGAGATCATGCGCGACGTGGACCTTTTCGTCGGCGTCGCCAGCGTGGGCAATGATCCGGCGTGGGCCGATGGCGGGCGGCGCGACGTCGAGCGCGACGCGTGGAGTCTCCACGCCTTTGGCGACCTCTCCGCCACCGCACAGACCCGGCGCGAACTGCTCCAGCGCCTCGTCCCGAAACTCAAGATCGCGGACCGGTGCTCGTTTGCGGAAAAATTCCTCGTCGTCCGCGGCGACCTGCGCACTTACAAAATCCACCTCGGCAGCGGGAATATCCTGATGTCGCCGAACGACCGCTACCTCTGCATCGTCCCCGGCGCGGGCAAGGCCGAGGACGGCAAGGTCTTTCTGCCCTTCGAGGGCGATCGCACGCTGTCCGTCATCCTCAGCAAAGCCTTCCTCCTTGCTGCCGACGCGAAGATCACCGATCCGAGCATCACTGCGCAGCTTCGCCTGAATTGAGCACCAAAGGTGCGAATACATGCCAGCCCAGGGCAACGCCCTGGGAAATGGGCAAAAGAACGACCAAGCCCTGAAGGGGCGTCGCAAGCTGCGCCGCTGCGCTCCGACTAAAGCCGCCTCAGCCAGGCATCCGTGCCGTATTTTTTCGCGGAAAGGTCGCGGGCATCCGCGAGTTCGTCGTCCGTGACCGTTCG
>JANOBH010000050.1:0-2760 GCA_031411535.1 Chthoniobacter sp.
GAAAAACGCCACCGGACTCAGCGCCGCAAGCACCAGAGCCGCGATCGTGAAACTCATCAGGATCGCCAGCGAGGTCTGCCGAAAACTCAGTCCCGAGCCGAAGACCTGCGCCAGCAGCCCGTTCAGCAGCGCATTCCCGCCGCACGTCAGGAAAATCAGCAGCGGCATTTTAATCGCCGTATAAACGGCCTGCAGCGGCGCACGCCACAGGCCGACCACGCCGCCATACAGTGCGCAGCCCGCGGCGATCGTGAGCACGCACGTCAGCGGCCAGCGCAGCCCGCGCTCATCGAGCCACGGCGCGATGCGCTCCGAGTCACCGCGGCAAAGGATTGCGAGTCTGCGCAGGGATTCCATCAGGCGAGGGCGGGCTGAGACTGCTCGGCGATCTGCTCCAGCCGCGCATGCACGGCGGCGACGGTTTCTTTCAGCGTCGAGGTTCCGGCGGTGAGGCCCACGTTTTCCGCGTCGCGGAACCACTCGGGATCGAGCTCCTCAGCGCGCTCGATGTGAAAGACCGCGAGCCCGGCGACGCTCGCGGCGGTCACGAGTTGCACGGTGTTGTTGCTGTTGCGCCCGCCGACCACGACGAGCGTGTCGCACTCGGCGATGAGCTTTCGCAGCGCGCGCTGCCGGTTTTTTGTCGGCTGGCAGACGGTGTCGGTAAAGCGCACCTCGCTCCCCGGCCGCGCCCGGCGCAGCGCCTCGACCAGCGCCTGCACGCGCTCGATCGGCTGCGTCGTCTGCGAGATCACGCCGAACCGCTCCCGCTGCGGAAGCCGCGCGATGTCCTCGTCGCTCCCCACCACGCACGCCTCGGGGAAATCGCCGATCAGACCCGCGACCTCGACGTGACCTGCCTTCCCGATGACGACGGGAAAAAAGCCGAGTCCGACCAGCACGCGCAGTTGATCATGCGCGTGGCGCACGAGCGGGCACGTCCCGTCTGCGACGCCGAATCCGGCCGCGCGCCACTCCGCGCGCTTCCGGTCCGAAGCGCCGTGCGCGGTGATCATCACCTGCGGCGTGGCGGATGCGCCGGCATCGAGCGCTCCCTCGTGCACGCCGCGCTGCGCCAGGCGCTCGCGGACGACGGGATTGTGGACGAGTTCGCCGAGGATGGTGAGCGGACCCTGCTCCGCGAGGCGCTCCGCCTGCGCGATGGCATCGCGCACGCCGAAGCAAAGACCGTAATGTTCTGCGAGTTGGATTTTCATAGATTGGATGCTGGCTTTGCGCGGCAAAGCTATAACGCAAAGGGAAAGGCGTTCACTGACGTGTGGACGGGTCGCCACCGGGGCGGCCGACTTTCAAAATCTGCTCAAGGATCGTGAGGTAGTCCTCGAACTGCTTCCGCCCTTTCGCGGTCAGCGCGTAGCTCGTCTGAGGGCGGTCGAGGATTTCCTTAGTCACAGCCACGTAGCCATTGTCGTGCAGCGTGCGCAGGTGCGAGACGAGGTTGCCGTCGCTGAGTTCCAGCTCTGCTTTCAGATCCTGAAACGTCCAGCTCGGGCGGGCGGCGAGGAGCGTCATGATGCCGAGGCGACCTTTTTCATGGATGAGCTTGTCGAGTTTATCGAAGTCGAACATCGGTTCATGGCGTCCCGCCAGCGTCGGCCCCGCGCGCCCGCCGCGGCCAGGTGCAGGCGGCGTAGATGAGGTGGAAAAGGCCGAAAGTCGAAGCCATGAGGATTTGGGCAACGCACCACGGCCCTGCGTACTGGCCGCTCCTCACAGCAAAGCTAGAATCGAACATCGGCCAGAACGCCCCCAAGCCGGCAAGAAGGAACGCCCACCCCAAATAAACCAGCGAACGCGGCGCGAAGTGGCTGGTCGCAAGGAGACCAATACCGTAGCAAACAATCCAAATGGGTACGATAAAGACGGCATTGGGGCCGAGCCCTGCAAAATAGATGGTCAGTCCGCCGGCAACGAAGAAGCTCGGTAGCAATGCAGCAAGCGCCAGGCGCATGCCCGGCGAAATGAAACGATCAACCCGCTGGGTGGCCGCTCGGCGAAGGAAATACAGATTGACGAGGGACGTCAGAACGAGAAGTCCGATCCAGGGACCGAGAAAGGCGGGCGCGCTTGGGCTGGGGATTCCTGGATCGTAAGGCGTTGGCTTCAACCAATTGCCGGTCGCAAACGAACCACCAATCGCCAGCACGCCACCCACGGCCGCGGCCTCCGCGGAGATGGCGCGGTAGATCGTCGCCTTTTCCATGAGCGAGCGGATGATGCGGAGGTGTTCCTCGGCGTCGGAGCGGGTCTGCATGGCGTGGACTTTGCGCGGCAAAGTCCGCTTTGCAAGACAAAGTTTCGCCGCGCGCAAGCCTTTCGCCCACAGCGGACCTCCCGATCTCGGTGTCATCCAGAGCGGAGTTCCGTCGTGGTCCGCGGCGGAGGCCGGGCTCAGCGGTTGGTGGCGGGCGGGACGGAACGCAGTCGCAGGACCCCGGCGATTCCGTGCGACGTCGCCTGTGAACGCCGGGGTCCTTCGACTGCGCTGCGCCCGCTTTTCCGCCTCCGCTCCGCTCAGGATGACACGCGATCTGAGCCGCCACGAATTCAGGCCGGCTCGGGCGCGAGGCGGGCGAAGATTTCCGGCAGCCGGCTGATGGCAGTCTCGATTTCGGCGGCGGTGGTTTCCTTGCCGAGGGAGAAGCGGACGGTGGCGCGGGCCAGCTCGGGCGCGACTCCCATCGCCAGCAGGACGTGCGACGCCATGATCGATCCGACCATGCACGCGGAGCCGCTGGA
>JANOBH010000051.1:0-10733 GCA_031411535.1 Chthoniobacter sp.
CGGCCATGGCGCTCGGCGACGTGCTCGACAGGCGGCAGTGCCTCGCCGAGGAAACGCGCGCCATGGCGGGCGAAGCGCACGACATCGCCGCTGGAAAGCACCCTCAGCCGCCCGCGGCCAGCCAGAGCAAGGTCGGGATGCCTTTCCCGCCAGAGGCGGAAACGCTCGGCGACCTGCGGCGCGGGATTCAGCACCTGGACGCCCGCGGGCGCGATCTGACGAAAGGCGCTTTCCAGCAGCGGATAGTGCGTGCAGCCGAGGACCAGCGTGTCGATTCCCTCGAACTGCTCCACGTAGCGCGCCACCGCCAGACGCGCGATCTCCGTCTCCTCGCACGCGTCCTCGACGATCGGCGCCAGCAGCGGCGCAGCGACTTCGCTGACGCGGATGTCCGGGTTCAGCTTTCCCACTTCCGTGCGAAACGTGTGGGACGCCACGGTGCGTGCCGTGCCGAGAAAGCCGATGTGCCCGCGCGTCACCGCCACCGCCGCCTCCGCCGCCGGGATCGTCACACCCAGCACGCGGCGCTCCGGCGAGCCGTAGCGCTGCTGGAGATGCCTCAGAGCGACGCAAGACACCGTGTGACACGCCACCACGACCACGCGGCAGCCCTCGCCGAAAAGCCGCTCCACGCACTGCTCCGCGAAATCGAGGATCGTATCCACGTCGCGCCCTCCGTAAGGCGCGCGCCCGCTGTCGCCGAGATACACGTAGTCGAGCTCCGGCAGCGCGCTGCGGAACTGCCGCAGGACGGTCAGCCCGCCAAAGCCGCTGTCATAGACGCCGACGGGAGACGCGGCGGAGGTTTCAGGATCTGCGGGAGGCATGGCATCGGGAATCAAGCGCGAAGCTCCCCGCGCGCCGAGCAAAAATCCCGCCGCCGGTCAGTTGGCCGCCGGCGCCCGCGGCGTCACCACCACAGGCCCGACCTCATCCTGACTAGGGCTCAGGCGCATCCGCGGCGCATTCGTCTCCACGCGCGGCGAGTCCACCGAGCGCGCCGCCACATCGGCGATCTGCGTGCCCACCGCACGCCGGTAGTTCTGCACCGCCTGCAGGATGCAGGACGCCATCTGCTGCCGGTAGGCCGATGTCGCGACCAGCTTGGCGTCGTAGAGATTGCTCAGGAATCCGCCCTCGATCAGCACCCCGGGAATCTGAATATCCCGGATGACCACGAACCGGGCGCGCTTGATGCCGCGGTCAAAAAGCTTCGACCGCACGACCAGCGAGGCATGCGTCGCCGTGGCCAGCGCCATATTCTGAGCGTCGTTTACATTGCCCGCGCACAGCTCGTTGTCGGACACGCGCGGGCCGTCGGCCATCATCGAGGGGACACCGCGCGGGGCGAGCGTGTAGGTTTCCAGCCCCGTGCCCGCGCCGCCGCTGTTGAAATGCACGGAGATGAAAAGCGCGTTGGAATACTGGTTGGCAATCCGCGTGCGCTCGCCGAGCGGGATAAAGGTGTCGTTCGACCGCGTCAGCACGACTTTGAAACCCGCCTGCATCAGCAGCATGCGCGTGCGGTTCACCGTATCGAGCGTGAAATCCGCCTCGCACCCGTACGGGCTGAGCGCGCCGCGGTCATGCCCGCCGTGCCCGGCATCGAGGATGATCGTGTCCACCTTCTCCGCCCCCTTGATCTTGCTCGGGCGCAGCACCGGCTCGATGACTTTCGTCAGGTCCATCCGCGAGACCACGAGCTGGCCGTCCACCTCAGCGATCGGGTAGCTGAGGTTGAATTTCAGCCCGTTGATATAAAACTCCACGCTGCCCAGAGAGCCGCGCAGGCTGCGGTTGCCGACCGACATCAGGAAGGCGTTACTCGCCCGCCGCACCCCGCCCAGGTTGTAAAAATCCGCCAGATTCTCCAGCGTGACGTGGTCCCGTCCGCCGACCTTATAGAGCGTCCACTCGCCAGCGTGCGCCGTGGCGGCGATGAGACAGAGGACGATGAAATGGAGGAGCCGCCGGCGCATTCGGCGCGCACGCTAGCTCCGCGGACATTGAAGGCAAGGGGATTTGCCGGTCCTATGGTAAGGCGGGCAAAGGCGGCGCCAATCCGTTGTTGCGCCTGACGGTTCGGCCACTACCTTTCCGGCCCTCATGTCAGCCAATCTTCCATCCCGTCCCCGCCAAATGGGCCAGCGGCGCACTTTTGCCATCGTCGCCGGGCAGTACAACCCCGAATACGTGCGCGCCCTCATCGACCACGTCCGCGCGGAGCTGCTGGCGATTTCGCCGAATTTCAGCGTCCTGCTCTACGAGGTGCCCGGCTCCTTTGAAATCCCGCTCGTCGTCCAGGAAGTCGCCACCCGCGGCGGCGTGGATGCGATCATCGCGCTCGGCGTCATCATCGAGGGCGAGACACAGCATGCCGCGCTCATCGCCACGGAGATCACGCGGTCGCTCCAGCAGCTTTCCCTGGCCCACCGCATCCCGGTCATCCACGAGGTGCTGCTTTTGAAAAACGAGGAACAGGCGCGCGTGCGCTGCCTCGGCGAGGAGATCAACCGCGGCACCGAGGCCGCCCGCGTGGCCGCGCAGATGGTCCAGATGCTCGGCGAACTGCGCAGCTCCCGCAGTGAGACAAGCGGACCGCGCAGCGAGGTGCGGTTCACTCGCTAGACTTTCCGATCATGGGAAAACGACGCGAAGGACGCGAGGCGGCCGTTCAGTTTCTTTACCAGCTCGATCTTCACGACGAAAAGGTGGCGGGCGATTCCGCGGATTTTTGGGATCTCCGCGCAGGCCCGGAAAATGCCACCGCCACGGCCAAGACACGCGCCTTCGCAGAGCAGCTCGTGCATGGCGTGAACGAGCACCGGGAGCTGATCGATGCCCGGATCAGGGAATGCACCGCCAACTACGAGCTGCACCGCCTCGCCGCCGTGGACCGCAACATTCTGCGCGTCGCGATTTTTGAACTCCTCCACAGCCTCGATGTCGCCCCGGTCGTCATCATCAACGAGGCCATCGAGATCGCGAAAAAATTTGGGACCGAAAAGTCGGGCGGCTTCGTCAACGGCGTCCTCGACCGGATCAAGAAGGACCTGAGCCGGCCGGCGCGCGAGGCGGCGCCGAGGAGTCAGGAATCGGGAGCCAGGAGTCAGAAATCATCTGCTCCCGCCGACTCCTGATCCCAGTCCGCTGACTCCTTCCGCATGGCCTTTGGGTTTTTCAAATCCATCCTCCAGAAATTCACCGGACGTCCGGTGGATTGGGACGAGCTAGAGGAGGCGCTCATCCGTGCCGATCTCGGCGTGCCGATGATGACGCGCATCATGAAGGAGCTGCAGGCACGCGAGGAAAAGATGACCGCCGAGAGCGTGGTGGCCGTGGCGCGCGAGGAGATCCTGAAAGTGCTGCCGCGCGACAACGTGGTGCTGCGTCCGCTGGCGTCGAAGACCAAGGTCATCCTCGTCGTCGGCGTCAATGGCACGGGCAAGACGACCTCCACCGCCAAGCTGGCCCACTTTCTCAAGGCCAAAGGGCACACCGTCATGCTCGCCGCAGCCGACACCTTTCGCGCCGCCGCCATCGAGCAGCTCACCATCTGGGCCGACCGGCTCGGGATCGAGATCATCAAGGGCCAGTACAACGCCGACCCCGCCGCGCTCTGCTACGAGGCGTATCAGGCTGCGGACAAGCGCAACGTCGAGTTCCTGATCTGCGACACCGCCGGCCGGCTCCACACGAAGGCGAACCTCATGGGCGAACTCGCCAAGGTGAAGCGCGTGCTCCAAAAGGCCGACCCGCAGGCCCCGCACGAGACGCTGCTCGTGGTCGATGCCACCACCGGCAGCAACGCGCTCCAGCAGGCCAGGGAATTTCACGCCGCGACCGGGCTCACGGGCGTCATCGTCACGAAGCTCGACGGCAGCGGCAAAGGCGGATGTGTGGTCGCGATCCAGAATGAGACCGGCGTGCCCACACGCTTCATCGGCACCGGCGAGAAGCTGGAAAACCTCGCGTTTTTCGAGAGCCGCGATTTCGTCGAGCGGATGCTTTAAGGCAGGCGCTAGGGCGCCTGCGGGGTGACGACACGGTAGAAGCGCTTCGTTCCCGCGCTTCCGGTCGTGTCCGTGACGTCCAGCGCGCGCAGCGTGGCGTCGGGCGCGATGTCCGTCAGGCGCGTCCACGTCGGATCGGAGAGCCCATTCTTGTACTGCACGGTGTAGCTCTTGTATGGCTGCGCGGTGAAATGGATGACCGCCTGGCCGGAGCCGTTCTTCGTGACGGTCGAGGCGAGTTTGCTGGCGGCATTGCGCGGGTCCGTGCCGGCGAGGAATTCCTCGAGGTTCGTCTCCCCGTCGCCGTCGGTATCGAGACCGGCGTCTGCTGAGCTGTTCGGGTTGAAGCCGTTCGCGGTTTCCCACGAGTTTTGCATCCCGTCGCCGTCGGTGTCGGTAAAGGTGACGGTGAGCGTGACCGTGCTGCTCGCAGCGAAACCGTCCGCGGTTGAAACGAGGCAGGAATACTGCCCGGCATCCGCGGGGAGGACGTACGGCAGCGTGAGCGTGGTGCCAGTGGCCCCGATGATCTGCCCGCCGTTTTTCAGCCACTGATAGGTATTGCCCAAGCCGGACGCGAAGACGGTAAAGGCCGCACTGGTCCCCTGCTCGCGCGTGATTCCCGCAGGCTGCGTGATGATGATCGGCGCACTCGCGGGATAGAGCACGCCCTGCGGGATGACCTGTTTTGCAAACGAACCCGTGCCCGACTTCGACCACGAAAGCCGCGCAGTCGCGCCACCGCCTCCCTGGAACATATCCATCTGGATGGTGTAGAGCTGGCCGGCGGTGAGGCTGACGGTGTAGCTCAGCTCGATGTCGCCGTGGTAGCCGCCGTTGCTGATGACGAGCGCGCCGTTCAGGTAGAGGAATGAGCCGTCGTCCGAGTTGATGTAAAAGGTGTAGCTGCCCGAGCTGGCGGGGCGCACCTGGCCGGTCCAGCGCACGGAGTAGTTGTCGTTCGTGATGCTGGGGAAGCCGGTGTTGAGAGGCCAGTTGCCGTTCTTGGAGAAATCGACCGCGGGATCGATGCGCACGCCCGCCGGGCCAGTCGTGAAGTTTTCCGCGCCGACAAAATACTGCCCCTTCAGGCCCTGGCTCACCGGCGTGGTGACATACACATTCAGCGGCGCACTCACCGTCACGCCGAGGCTGCTGTCGATCGCCACGGCCGTGCAGGAATGCACGCCGCCCGTCGCCGTCCAGATGAAGGCATAAGGCGCGCTGACGGCTTCGCCGATCTTTCCGCCATCGACGTAGAATTCGACCTTCAAAATCGAGCCGTCGGCGTCGCTGGCTGCGGCGGTGAACGAAACGGTCGCGGGCAGAACGTACGTCGCCCCATTGGCGGGCGCGGTGAGCGCCACGGTCGGCGGCTGATTCACGCTGTTTGCAAAGCCGGGCGTCGCGCCGCTTGCGAACCAGTTCGCCGGGTCGTCGGCGTAGATAGCGGAATTGATCCGCTGCAGCGCAGGCCCGCCGCCCGCTGCGGCCACGGGCCACGGCAGCTTGTCGTTGTAGCGCACGCTGTCGATCACGTCGTACGGGACCACGAGCACGCTGTTCTGCACCACGGGCGTGTCGGGCATTTCGAGGGAAAGGCGTTCGCCGTTGTTTTGCAGCACGCCGGCGTACGGGCCGAAGATCTGCACCGGCGCAGGCACGCCGTACTTCGCGCGGAAGACCGCGGGATCGATCTGCACGACCAGCGCGAGCGCTCCGGCCGGGATGGACTGGCCGGTCGCGAAGGTGTAGCCGAGGCCGCCGAGTTTCCATGTATTGCCCGGATTCGCAGGATCGAAAAGATTCACCGCCGAAGCGCTGATGTTCCTGATCTCCACGTATTCGTCGTAGCCCGCGTAGGGATTGTACATCACCTCATTGATGACCAGCGGCCCCACGAGCGGGCCGCTGTTTGCCGCGCCAAACGTGCGGCTGATCTGCCTCGGGAAATGCTCGTCGCCGACGCTGTTCACATGGCGGCCGAATGACACATTCTGCTCCGCCCCGGCAAAGCTGAAGCCGTGTGCGTAGCCCGTGATCGCGCCCCCCGCGTTTCCGGAAAACACATAAACGTCCTCGCCCACGGAATTCAGCGCGAAGCTGTTTCCCACGCCCGGCGTCGGGTTGAACTGCGCCTCATTGAAGCTCACGTACTGGCCAGGGCCGATCGTCGTCCCTCCGGGGATGCGGTACTTCTGCGGCACATTCCGGTCATCGGTCAGCCACCAGTCCGCCAGGCTCACCGACGCACCGGTCGGATTATAAATCTCGATGGTGTCCGCGAGTCCGGCGGTGGAGTTGGAAAGCGCCTCACTGATGACAAGGGCGGGGAAACTCACCGCGGGATCATCCGCACCCGGCGAACCGCCGACCGCCGCACTCGCGCGCCAGTTTCGCCCGTCGTCCGAGTTGTAGATGGCGCCCGCCGGCACGGCGCTGTAGCCGTTTCCATCCGCCGCGGCCGGCCACGGCGCGCGGTCGGAGTAATTCAGCGAGAGCACCGTCCCGCCGGTCGGTCCGGTCAGCGTCAGCGCCTCGCCCCCGTTGTCGAGCCGGCCGGTGAACACGCCATTCACGGCCACCGCCGGGTAGCGGGCACTGAATTCGGCGGAGTTCCGCACCAGCACGTAAAACGCGCCCGGCGCGAGGATCGTGCCGGGGGGAAAACTGCAGGCGATCCCGACCGTGAAGCCGAGTCCGCCGAGGTCCATCGGGTTGGCCGTCGTGTTCTTCAGTTCGAGAAACTCGTACTCGTCGCCCAGGATCGGACCGCTCGGGAGCGGGTTGTAGTGAAGCTCGGTGATCGCGAGTCCCGCGTAATTCTGCGTCGTGTAAAAGCTCGCCTCGTCGATCGCACTCCACGTGTTCCCGTTCTTCACGCGGGCGCGGATGAATTTCGACGCCGAGATCGTGATCGCCCCCGCATAGACCTGCGCCGCCGGCGCTACATCTCCCAGGCCGGTCGCCACGTTGTACTGCCGGGGATCGGTGCCATCCGTGGTAAAGTAGATCGTGCCGCTCTGGCCGGAGACGAGCGTGAGCGTGACCGCTGTGCCCGGTGCGACGGTGCCGCCGCGCACGCTCCACAGCGGCGGGTCGATGGCCGGGTACCAGCCGAGGGTGCGCATCTGGCTGATCATGACCGCGGTGCGGTTCGGGAAAAAATTGGACCTCACCGTGTTGGTCGCCGGCACCCAGTTCGTGTCGCGCGTGAGCGGGGTCGCCACTTTCGAGTCCCCCCACCGCGCGGACTCGGCCACTACGGCGCGGTCGATCTCCGTCGTGCGCGCGTTGAAAAGCGCCAGCGCCTTCGCAGGCGTGAGCACGCCGCCGTAGTTGCAGTGCTTGAATACGCGGTCCGCGACCAGCATCCGGAACTGCTGCGAATACATGCTCTGCTGAAAGACGTACTGCGGCGTGGACTTGCCGAATGTACTCCCCGCCGCGGTGCTGCCCGCAGGCCACGGACCGAGCCGGTTTTCGTTCACATTCAGCAGCGTGTGCTCGGAGTCGTGGAGCACCGAGCGGAAGCCGCCGTGCGCGCCGGTCCGGTCGCGGAGCCAGAACGAATTGTTCGGCGAGTTGTTGCCCAGGAAATTGGAAATCTGCGCGTCGAGGTTTCCGCCGTAATAGACGACCAGCATCGCGTCGATCGTACTGACCGGATCGAACAGCGCGGGATACGCGGGATTGACCGTGCCGTCGGGATTGAGACCGAGCAGCCGCTGATAGGTCGTGTTGCTCGCCGCTTCACCCGCACCCGCCGTCATGCCGTCCGCGAGCTGCCAGAGCGAAAACCACGCGTCCGTGTTTCCGTCGGTCGCCTCGATATTGTAGCCGAGATCGGGATCGACCTTCACCGCGTCGTAGTTGTCCTTCAAGCCGCCGAGGTAGCTCTCGGCGAAGTTGGCATCGGGGCGTTCATCGGTGTTGTAGAGGCCCCAGTACTGGCCGTTCACGTAGAGGTGGTAGAAGACGGCGTGGCTGCCCGGCGAACCCATCGCGAGCTGCATGTCGCGCGCGATCACGTCGCGGACGAAGACGCCGTTCCCCCCGTCGCCGCCAAAGGACCACGAGTAGTTCTGCGCGCAGCGGAGATCGACCTTGTCGAATTCCTGCGCCGTGCCGGGCGCGGTGCCGCACACGGGAAACTTCAGTTTCGCCGCCCCATAGGTGTCGCGGAAAAACAGGCGGAATGCGTGCTTCGGATTGTCCGTCGAGCGGCTGAATCCCCCGCGGAGGCGCAGCCCGCAATTGATCTGAAAGCCCTGCGTCGTGCCGTCGGGGTAGATGAGTTCCAGGGACGCCGGGCGCTCCCACGTGATCGTGTCGCCGCTCGGGTTGGAGTAGATGCCAGTGCCGGCGTCGAAGAGGTTCGGCAGGTCGGTGACGATCGAGATCGTCGGGATCGCCTTGAGGTCGTTGATGATCGTCCCGCTGTACGCCGGCGCATTCACCACATCCGGGTCCATGCCGTAGTCGAGGATCTGCCCATTGATCGGACCGGTCGGCCACACGGTCTGCGCCTGCGTCGCGCCCGCTGGATTGGTGATGACCGGCGCGGCGCCGGCCGGCGACTGCGTGATGACATCGCTCAGGAAAAGATACGTTTGCGTGACCGTGTCGCTCGGATCGAAGCCCGCCTTGAAAGCGCGATACCGCAGCGTGGTGGTGCTCGCGATCGAGATCGTGCCGCC
Organism: Chthoniobacter sp.; assembly: GCA_031411535.1. GTDB lineage: Bacteria > Verrucomicrobiota > Verrucomicrobiia > Chthoniobacterales > Chthoniobacteraceae > Chthoniobacter. The sequence goes on from JANOBH010000051.1 coordinate 8,714, forward strand.
ATAGGTCGCGCCCGTCGGCGAAGTCTCCGTCGGCACCGAGCCGTCAAAGGTGTAGCGGATCGACGCCCCCGCCGTGCCGGTGCTCAGGGCGACGGCCTGCGCCGCCGTGTAGATGCCGCGCTCCACGCTCGCGACGACCGGCGCCACCTTGTTGTAAATCGCCGCCGTGTTGAATCCGCCTGGCGTCGCCGTGGTGTAGTAGTTCACGGAGCCGAGCGTCACGTTGTACTGCGCCAGCTCGGCTTTTTGCAAAAAGTCGCCACTCGCCGCGGAGCCATTCATGCCGTGGATCGCGAGCACATTGCCCGAGCCGGCCACGAGGGAGCCAAGGAAGGGCGTGAGGTCCACATTCTCCGGCAGCAGCGCCTGGATCGGGAGCCGGTTCAGCGTGGCCGCGGTCAGATTCGCCGGCACACCGGCCGGCGCATTGCGGCGCGCGACCTCGGTGCCATTGAGGTAGGCGACAAAGCCGTCGTCGTAGCGGATCGGCATGGTGAGCGACGTCAGCCCGCCGGGATTGGTGAATGGAATACGCACGTAGCAGGCCGCCTTCTGCGGCGACGCGTCAGACATCGCGGCCTTCGTATTCGAGCTGGCGCCGATGTGCGGCGTGAAACCGCTGCCGCCGGAGCCAAGCGGCACCGATTTCACAGCGAGTCCCCCGCCCGCCGTGTCGCCGATCAGGCGGAAGCCGGCATCCCACACGCTCGCGCTCCCCTGTTTCGCAAAGGCCTCGCCCGCTGAACCGCCGTTCCCCTCGTAGATCATCACCCGGATTTCGTAATCCCCCGCCGTTCCGAAATTGTAAGTCCCCAGCGTGTCCGCGACCCCCCTCCCGCCGTCAAAGGAACACACCGTGATCCACGTAGTCGCGCCGACCGCGCGCACCTGGAGCTGAAAGCCGTCGTCGCTGTTCACCCCGAATGTCCACACACCCGCCGCCGGGATCGTGACGATGCCCGTCGCCTCGACCACGTAGTTCTCGGCATTGCCCGTGACCCACGACGGATTGCTCTGCGGCGAGTAGTGGCCCTCGCCGCCGCTGTCCAGGTAGTTCACCACGCTGCGCGTCTCCGCGTAGGTCTGCGTCTGGAGGGACGGGGTGGCGATCACGTTGTTCGCCGTGGCGATGCTATAGACGCCGACATTTGCGAAGTAGGTGCGAAAGGCGAACCCGGGGACTGTGCTCTCAAAACCCACGCCATTGATGCCGGCCGTCCAGCCTGAGTCATTGAAAGTGCGCGCCGCCCAGGTGGCGTCCGTGGGCGCGGGCGCGTTGGGCACCAGCCATTTGAGCGCAGCCGCCGGCGCGATCAGCGTGGAGGTGGAGACGGTGTGCTGGAGCCCGTACGGCTTGTCGTCATACTGCGCCGGGTACGGATTGTAGGCGTGGGAAATGGAACCGTCCGCTTTCACGAGCCCGAGATAGCCGCCGCCGGAGCCGAGCTTGAAATTCGCATGCAGCGGCGCTCCGGCCAGCGCGCGGTTTTTCGCGGAGGCGAAAACGAGGAGGAAGCTCTTGGGATCGAGCGTCACCGCCGGGAAGACCCACTTGCTCAGATCCCCTTCATCGTCGGTCAGTCGCCAGCCCGCGAGGTTCACGGGAGTCGCGCCCGAGTTATAAATCTCGATCCAATCCGAGGTCGCGCCGTCTTCATCCAGAATCCCATTCTGATTCGAGGCCATGAATTCCGAAATCGCGACCGTCTGGGCGGAGGCCGGGGTCAGCGCGAAGAAAAGGCCAAGGACGCCAAGAAGGAGGGAGCGGATCATTTACGCATAGAGGAAACGCAATACGCCAATCGCGCAAATTCCCTTTTTCTCAGGCACTTACGGCTAAGGTTGAAAAAAACGAGGCGAGCGGCTCCCCCTTCAGCGACCGCTTACGGGGTGGCTGGGGTTACGACGCGGTAGAAGCGCCGTGGATCGGAAGTGGGGTCGGTGTGGGTCACGGGCGTGTCGCTCCCGGGGGCGGCGATGTCGGTGAGCTTCTGCCATGTGCCGGTGCCGAGTTCCGAGC
>JANOBH010000052.1:0-6129 GCA_031411535.1 Chthoniobacter sp.
CCGCTTACGGGGTGGCTGGGGTTACGACGCGGTAGAAGCGCCGTGGATCGGAAGTGGGGTCGGTGTGGGTCACGGGCGTGTCGCTCCCGGGGGCGGCGATGTCGGTGAGCTTCTGCCATGTGCCGGTGCCGAGTTCCGAGCGCCACTGGATCGTGTAGCTGCGGCCCGCACGGGCGATGAAGCTGATGATGTAGCCGCCGCCCGGCGGGTGGCTCACCGTCGCGGCGAGATAGCTCGCGGCATTCTGCGGATCGGTGCCCGCCAGGTATTCCTCCAGATTCGTGCGGCCGTCGTTGTCGCTGTCGAGCGCGGCGTCGGCGGCGTTGAAGCGGTTGAGCCCATTGGCCGTTTCCCACGCGTCGGGCATCCCGTCTCCGTCGCTGTCGAGGATCGGCGTCTGGCCGCTGTTCACAGCTCCGGGGCTCGGCGCGGCGCCGCTCCAGTTGGCGACATCGTTGCCGATCACGCTGCGGCTCACGCGCTGCAGGGAGGAGCCGGAGCCGTCAGGCGTCGCGGGCCACGGCGCGACGTCGGAGTACTCCACTTTGTCCGCCAGGATGAATGGCACGACGAGCCCGACGGGCACGCCCGGGTAGGCGAGTTCCACTCTCTGGGTGCTGTTCAGAAGCTTGGGCGCGTAGGGGCCGTAGATCGGGGTCGCGGCGGTCAGTCCGTATTGCACGCGGAAGGCGTCGAGCGACGTGGTGTCCATCGCGGGATCAAAGCTGACGACGAGGACGTAATCGCCGGGCTGAATCGTGGTGCCGGGCGCAAAGGCGAAGTCGGACTCGCCCTTGATCTTCCAGCCAGCGATGGACTGCGCGCTGGTGGTGATGTTGTGCAGTTCGATGTATTCGTCCCGCGCATTGTCCACAGGGCCGGCGAAATCGACGGGGTGATACATGATCTCATTGATGACGACCGGCGCGGTCTTCGGCGCGGCGTTTGCCAGGCCCGTGCCGGTGCGGAAGTCTGCGACGTTCAGCGGAGCGTCCTGCCCGAATGTCCGGGCCGTGAGCGGCCAGAACTCGGCCGGCTGCGAGCCCGCGGGGCTGCCGGTGAGCACACGGCCATACGCCACGCCGTCCGCTGCCGCGCCGAATTTCACCCGGCTCCGGTAGCCGGTGAGCGCGCCACCTCCATCGACGGCGGAGAGGATGAGTTCATCGCCGAGCGAACTGAGCGCAAAACTGTTTCCCACGCCGGGTGTGGGGTTGAACTGGTTCTCGTAAAAAACCTTGAAGCCGCCGGCGGCGATGGTGGTGCCGCCGGGGATCTGGAACTTTTGCAGGTTCCGTCCGTCGTCGCTCAGCCACCAGCCGCCGATGTTCACGCTGGCGCCGATGGAATTGAGCAACTCGACGGCGTCCTCGAAAGGCGGGGTTGATCGCGGCAGGGCCTCATTGATGACGATGTTCGCCGGCAGGTAGTTGCTCTCGGCAGGCGTCGGCGTCTGCGGGAAGGCGGCGATGGTCGCGCCGCCGTCGGGGAGCCGACCCGAGGAGACATTGAGCGCCTGCGCGCCGAAGCTCAGTGAGTTGATCACCGTGAACCCATTGGATGCGGTAAGGACGAGATTTTCGCCGCTCGCGCTGAGTTTGAAATTGCAGTGATTGGCGCCGGTGGCCAGGCCGTCGGCCTCGAAACGCGTGAATCCTTTTCCAGCGATGAAGGAGAGCGCGGGGATCTGCGTGATCGTGGGCGAGCCCGGCGTATCGCTGAGGTAGAGGCCGGCGAGCGCGACCGGATTCACGTCCGGATTGTACAGCTCGAACCAATCCTCGCCGTAGGTCGGATTCGCCATCCACTCGTTGACCTTCAGCGCCGTCGTCGCGCCGAAAGCGTGACCCACATTGCTCGCGTCGGGCGAGGGCACCGCGAGCCCCCACACGCCGAGTCCGGCACCCACGCGCCCCAGCGAGAGATCCGCAGCCTGAGGGCCGAATGTGAGGAAGTCCTTCACCGTCGAGCCTTGGATGAGCGCCACCGTCTGACCGGCGGCAGCGATCTTGAACCCGGCATGCAGCCCTGGAGCGGTGAAGTCCGAATCGCACCACACGGTGAGATATCCGCCAGCCGCGACAATGGTGCCTGTGGGGAAGGTGTATTTTCCCGGCACGAGGACGTCGTCGGTGAGATTCCAGCCGCTGATGTCCACGCTCGCGCCGGTCGAGTTGTAGAGTTCGACGTAGTCCGGGTACGAGCCGCCATTGATCACCGCCGTGCGGTTGTCGGACATGATCTCATTGAGGACGACCTCGCCGGCAGCCATCGGGATGTCGGCGTCCAGGCCGAGGGCGAAAACGAGGTCGCTGCTTCCGCTGGTGGCCTGGTGGACTTCGACGGCGATGGTGTTCGTGCCCTGGACGAAATAGCTCGATGGCACATTGATCGGCCCCTCCTGGGCGGCGGTCCCGACCGTCTGATTCGCGAGCGTGCTGTAGAGCGGCGTGCCGGTGGCCATCGCTCGGCGCAGTTCGGACACTTCCACGCCGTTGATGAAGACCACGCATCCATCGTCGATCCACCGAGTGGCGCGGATGGTCGCCCCGCTCGGTGTGCCGGGGAAATTGAACGAGCGGCGGAAATAATAGGTCGTGCGGCCGTGTGTGAGCGTGGTGCGGATATTCGGCGGCAGCGCGGTGCCCGTGGAGACGCCGAAGAGCGGATCGCCGCTGCTCCACGCGGCGTCATTGTAGGCCGTGGACGCCCACCAAGTCGGCGCATTAGGCGCGGGCGCGGGGGTCGGGTAGTCGAAGGCAGTCGTCTGGTTGTATTTCCAAGGCGCTGCGGCGGCGATGGGGACGAGCGTGGTCGTGACCGGTGCGGGACCGAAGGTGAAGGACGTTTCGTCGGATGGGTCGGACGGATGATCCTGCGCATCGAGATGGGTCGCGCGCCAGTAGTAGGCCTGGCCAAACGCGAGCAGTTCGAATGGGATGGGGAGCGAAGTCAGATTCGTGGTGCCGACGACATTGTAGATGGGAGCGGCGTAGGTGCCGCTGGCGGCGCGGATTTCCCAGCGGGTCCTGGTGTGCGCGGACGGCGAGGGATTCGAGTGGGAATAAGCGGAGGTGACCAGGCTCGCACCGGGCAGCGCGGTGGCGGCGTTTGCGGGCGCGGAGTGCGTCGGCTTTGCGGGGGCATACCATGTGCCGAGACCGAGTTGGGAATTCACGCTGTTGAAACGATCGGTCAGCCACACAGTGCTCGGCACGGTGATGCCGATGGATGTCGCGAACGCCACTACATTGGCCGGCTTGAGCAGCGTGTTGTTGAGGATGAAAAGCTTTTGCCGGTAGTCGTTGTTGGTATTCGGGCCGGTCGTGTCGTCATACGCCCGAAGGACGGTGTCTTTGAACCAGTTCGGGCCGCGCGTGTTGTTCGAGTAGGTGCCGTTCAGATCGTTCTTCTTGCCGGCGAAAATCGAGTTCGTCGGCGCAGCGCCATTGACGTCGGTGCCCTGCATCTCTCCATCGAAATCCCACGGCACCATCGTCCATTTCCCATCGCCCTGCATATAGACGTGGTGGTTGTGAAACTTGTCGTCCCACGGCGACATCCAGTTTCGCAGCGCCATGTAGGTGAGGATCTTGTCCTTGTCCCAATTGGCATCGAGATAGGCCCGCATGGCGTCCTCGTTCACATTCACGGCGGACTGATTGTTCTGCTGCGAGCCGCCGTAGGTCTGGTTGTAACTCATTGCCGCCTCATCGCCGCGCGCGGCCCAGAGCGCGTTCAGCATGTCGCGCAGCGGGGTGTGCCCGCGCCAGTCGCTGTTCTGGATGGGAAAGCTCCAGATGTAGCGGTCGAGCTGCGACCAAACCGAGCGCACCGGCATCTTCTGGCCGTTCGCCCACCCATACGGCCCTTCGTCGCCGTCGAGCCCCTTGGATTTGTAGATGATCCCCTCGCCTGCAAAGACCGGCGGAGTCTGCGGATTGCGCGCCTTTTCCTCCTTCTGGATCCGCTTGATCATCTCCTCGTCGTTGTCCGAGATCTCGCAGCGCTGGATGCCGGTGGAATCCGTGTTTTTGTAGAAATCGACGAACTGCGAGTAGCCCGCCGGCAGTCCCGCCGCGTGGAACAGCGAGTAGCCGAGGACATTCTCCGCGCCCTTTTCCGTCACGAGCATGCGCTGCTTCACACCGTCGAGCAGCTTCGAACTCGGGAAGACGAACTTCCACGAGTTCTTCGCCGCGCTGCGCTGGTAGCGGCTGCCGTGGTAGCGCGTCTCGATGTCATAGACGACGCCGTCTTTCACGAAAATGCCCGGCACCACGCCGTTCCAGTGGGGTGCCGTCGGGGCGGGATAGTTGGCCGGATTGTACTGCGGAAAAGCACCGGGCGTCGCCGTGTAGTAGCCGTGGAAAGGATCGTCTCGCGGATAGCCGGGCGGATCAGGAGCAATGACGCGCCGCGGGCTCTGCCCGATATTCGTGTCGAGGGCCGCTATGCTCGCCGCGGAAATGAAGAAATCGTAGTCCGCGCGCCCGTTCTCAGTCCGCACGGGCTGCACAAAGAAGGCGTGCCAGCCCTCCCTCACGCCCGCGGAGACCGGCACAAGCTGCGGATCGTCTGCGCGCGGAGACACGACCTCGATCCCGTCGCCGCGGTTCGCCTTGATCCGAAATCGGATGATGCTCCGCGCGACCTGGCCGGGGATGGCGGCGCTGGCAATGAACTGGCCGCCGCCGAGATCCGTCATCGCGATGGTGCTGCGTGTCTCCGTCGCCGGATTGAGGACGTTGATGTCGTCAACGAACCATTCGAGCTGCGCGCCGCTTAGTGTCGCGGTGCTGGAAAATGTGGCGTTCACGCGCACGGCATTGCCAGCGCCGATGACGGGAGATTCATCCGTGTCCTGATAGACATTGAACGCCACCACCACCGGCTTGGGCACCGCGCGGGTCACGGCATTCGCCGCGCCGGGAGTCGGGCCGGGTGAAAGCGGGGAGGCCAGCCAGTTGGCCGCGTCATTGCTCGATGTGCCCGCGCTGACCCGCTGGAGCGAGCGGCCCTTGTACTGGTAGGGCGCGGTGCTAATGCCGAGGAAATCCGAGTTCGCACCCAAGGAGTCGGCGCTCAGCGCCCACGGGAATCCGGCGGAGTAGTTCACGCTGTCGATGACCGTGCCGCTGCCGTCCTTCAGGCGCACAGTGTCGCCGCTGTTGCTGAGTTTGCCGGTGAAAGGCCCCAGCACTCCGCCGATTCCATACACGGTCTGGAGGCGGCTCACATTCTTCGCCACCACCTTGTAACCCCCGGCGGCGATGCTCGTCCCGCCCGGAAACGTGTAACTCACACCGTCCGTCAGCTTCCATCCGCTGATGTCCACCGCACTCGCACCGGCGTTGTAGATTTCGACGAACTCATGCACGTCATCGGTGAGGTCCAGAAGCGGGGCACCCGCTGCGTCGAATGCCTCCAACTCCACCGGGTGGTAGTGGATTTCACTGATCACCACCTGCGCGCGAGCCACTCCAGCGAGTGCGAGCAGGGCGAAAAGCAGGACGATGGAGAGAGAGCGCGACATGGGTGGAAAGAAAACGCGACCCCGAGGTTCGATTCGGAGCCGCGTTCGTGACCAGAGTATATGCCTGTTAAATAATATTAGCAAACCACCTCCGGGAAAAGACCCGTCCCGGCTCCCGCCCGTTTACGTGGATCGGAGTTCGCATCCTCCTCCGGAGTGCGCGTCCTGATGAAGGTCGTCTGCGAAGAGATGAGCCGCCTGCTTCAAGTCAGGAGGCCTTTCACTCCCGCGATCTCATCCTGGCCGTCGGTTGAACGTCCGCCCTCCCTGCCCCAATCTGGCTCTCGACGAACGGGAGACAACGGTGCTGAAGGTCCATGGCTCCGGGAGCACGGACAATCGTTTTCACTCCATCGACATGGCCCCCGCGCGATCCGGTTTCAGTGCCGGCTTGGTGAGAAACATCGCTTCTGCCACCGCACGGGAAGTGGGAGGCGTCCCCGCAGAGTTCGCCGCTTACGGGGTGGCTGGGGTTACGACGCGGTAGAAGCGCCGTGGATCGGAAGTGGGGTCGGTGTGGGTCACGGGCGTGTCGCTCCCGGGGGCGGCGATGTCGGTGAGCTTCTGCCATGTGCCGGTGCCGAGTTCCGAGC
>JANOBH010000053.1:0-19614 GCA_031411535.1 Chthoniobacter sp.
CGGACTTCTTCGCGCGTTTGTCGAAGCCTTCGGTGTTCACGCCGATGAGATTGGGAAGACCGTGCCCCATTTGATTCATGACGTGGTGCGTCATGTGGCAGTGCATCGCCCAATCGCCGGGATTGTCGGCGATGAACTCGACGGTGCGCGTGCTGCCGACGGGCACGAGCACGGTCGTCTCCGGCCAGCGCGCGCTCTCCGGGATGTCGCCGCCATCGGTGGCGGTGATCCACCAGTAGTGCCCGTGGAAGTGGATCGGGTGATGATCCATCGCGGAGAGATTCCCGATGCGAATGCGCACGCGGTCGCCGGTCTTCGCGAGGAGCGGCGCGGTGCCGGGATAGACCTTCGCATTGAGCGTGAGCACGTTGAAATCGGTCATCTCGTTCGGGTCGGGCCGCATCGTGCCGGGCACGATTTTCCATTCGCTGAGCATATAGACGTAGTCGCGATCGGGCCGTGGCCCCTTCGGCTCGCGCGGGTGGATGACGATGACGCCGAGAAGACCGAGCGCCATCTGCGTCATCTCATCGTGATGCGCGTGATACATGCAGGTGCCGTGCTGCCAGAGGGTGAACTCGTATTTGAAAGTCTCGCCCGGCGGGATGGCGCGCTGGGTGAGTCCGCCGACGCCATCCATGCCGCATGGCAGCAGGATTCCGTGCCAATGCACGGCGGTCGCGGCAGGCAGTTTGTTCGTCACGTAAATGCGCACGCGGTCGCCCTCCACACACTCGATCGTCGGGCCATGGACCTGCCCGTTGTAGCCCCAGCAATGTGCTTTCAGGCCGGGCGCGAACTCGTGGCCGCGCACTTCTTCCGCGATGAGGTGAAACACCTTCACGCCGTCCACGAGCTTCCACGGCAGCGTGGAGCCGTTGAGCGTGACGGTCGGCTTGTAGTGCTTGCCGGGCTCGCCGGGTTCCGCGTGCGGCGCGCGCGTCCACGCGGGCGGCTCGGCTTTGCCGCCGGCGGGTTTCGGTTTTGCGCTGGGATGGACATGCGCCTCCTGCGCTCGTGCCGCTGGCGGAATGGCAGCCGCTCCCGCGAGGGCGGCGGCGCCGGTGATAAGTTCGCGTCGGGTCATGATGGTGGGCGGTTATTGTTTGGCGGGTTTGCGGGCGCGGAGATTTCCGCCGACGGCGCGTTCGAGTTCGGCGCGCGTCGCCCAGTAGTCGCGCAGCGTCTCGATGGCCTTGTGCTCGGCCTCGATCTGTTCCGCGCGCGTGAGGAACAGCTCATAGTTTCCGACGAGCATTCCGTTGTAGTGCAGCAGCATCCCCGCGGTGATCGCGCGCCGCGTGGGCACAACCTCGTTTTCGTAAAAACGCGCGGCGTCCCGGAGCGCAGCGAGCTTGTCGTGCAGCGCGCGCACGTCCGCGCGGATGCCGATGGCGAGCGCCTCCAGCTTCCGCTCCGCGCGGCGCAGCTCGGCCTGGCCCTTGGCGATGCGCGCCTGGCCTTGGTTGAAAAGCGGCAGCTCCAGCCGCAACGTCGGTCCCGTCAGATTCGTGCGGTCGCTGTCGCGCTCGGTATCGACGCCAAACTCCAGCGCGCCGATGTAGCGGTAGCTCTTCGTCAGCCCGAGCGCGCGGACCACGCCCGCGAGTTCCAGATGCGCCGCGCCGAGGTCGAGCCGCTGCGCCACCGCGAGCGATTCCAGACCGCGCAGCGGCACGTCGCTCTCCGGCAGCGGCGGCAGTCCGCCCGCGATCTTCCACGCCGTGTCGCCGCCCCAAAGACTGAGCAGGCGATTGAGCTTCTCACGATGCTCGCGCTGGTCGTTTTCCGCCATCGCGAGTTCGAGCCGCGCCGCGTTGTAAGCGGCCTGCTGCTGCGCGAGCGCGAGGTCGGTGATGTTCCCCGCCTCGTGCTGCCGCTGGGAGAGATCGACCGCGACGTTCTGGATCTCCGTAATCGTGCGCCGATGCGCGAGCAGCGCGCCGTCGCCTTGCAGTCCGTAGATCGCCGCCTTCACCTCGGCGACGAGCCGCACCGTCTCATCCGCCACGCGGAGCTGCACCGCCGCGAGTTGATCCGCGGCCACGCGCTTGCGCAGCGGAATCATGAGCAGATCGAGCAGGTCAAACGCGACGGCTTCGTCCCAGTTCGAGCCGGACGGCGGACGGTCGGGAAAGCGCACGCTCAGATCGAAGCTCGGGTTTTTCCACCTCCCCGCCTCGCGCAAATCCGCGGCGGAAACTCCCACGTCCTCGAACGTGGCGAGCAGTTCCCGGTTGTTGAGCAGCGCGATTTGCACCGCACGGTTCACCGTCAGCGGCTTCTTCAAAAGCGCGCGCACCTCCGCGAGCGCCGCCTCGCGCGCCGCGGCATCCTCCTGCCACCGCACAGCGAGCCCCGTGCGTTCCTTCACCGCGTTTTCGACCGGGCGGGAGGCAGGTTCCTTCGGGCTTCCTGCGAACGCAGGAAGCGCAAGCGCAGCGATGGCGAGGAGTGAAAGCGGCTTAGTGGTCATGTTTCATCTCCATGTTTTTCATGTCCATCTTGCCGTCGGTCTTCGGAACATCCGCTGGGGTGCCGGAAACCGGCCCGTAATCGTCCCACTTTTCCTGCTCCTTCTGCGCGGCGGAGAGGAGCGCGTGGGATTTGCGGGTCGTGTCGTCGGCACGCAGCGAAGTCTGCCGCGCAACCCGCACGCCCTCCGGTGCGTCCGGACTGGCGGGATGCGACGCCGAGAGCGGTGGCGGCGGAGCAGTGGCGCAGCCTGCGAGCAGCGCGGCGGCGGAGAGTGAAAGCAGGCGTTTCATATTTGAATCGTCCGTTCGCAGCCGCCCGATGCCGAAGCACAGGGCGGCGCGACCAGTCGGGATGCCTACCTCTTCTTGCCGGCGTCCTTCACCATCTTCGTGAACTTCGCGGGCTCCTTCTCGAAGTCCGCCACGCAGTCCTTGCAGCACAGATACACGTCTGTGCCGTCGTGCGTGACCTTTGAGACCTTGCCGTGCTCGCCCAGTTTCTCGTCCGAGACGACGCACTTCTTTAGCGGGTAGTCTTTCGGCACACCCTTCGGCGTGGCGGAGTCGGCGATGGCAAAGGTGCTGCCCAGGAGGACAGCGGCGAGGATGGCGATGGTGGATTTGGTTTTCATGTTTTTGATGTGATGTCTGAGTTTCGCCCGCCGTTGGCTTGTTGGTCGTCGCGATCGCGCGGGCAGGCGGGCACGCGGCGCGAGGGTGCGGACTGACGCGAATGACACGCGGACACACCGCGCCCGCACGGGCGCAGGGCTGCGCGGCGACACGGCTGAACTTCCCGCCGCTGGCGGGTGCCGTGTCGCTACGCGAGGAAGGGCGGAGCGTGCGAGCGCAGGCTCCGGTGCAGGACGAGTTCGCTGAACGAAGCCGCGCGCGGCGGCGGGCCGGTATCGTGAGGCTGCGGCGTCTGCTGCCCGGATAGAGGCTTTGCAAACGTGATGGCGAAAGCGATCAGCGCGACGTGAGAGCTTGCGCATTTCACTCCCGTCTGCGCCGCGCTTTCCACGATCCCGTGCAGGGCTTTGCAGCACTCCCGCGCCCCGCCTGATGCGGGCGACTGCTTCACCGGCTCCGGCTGGCAGTGCTGACACGCCGCATGGGTCGCCGCGGTCTGCGAGGCGGGCGTCATCAGGCGCAGACCGCAGTGATTCGTCGCGACCAGCCAGGCCACCATCAGCAATCCGGCGAGCAGCGCGCGGAGCGCAAACGGACTGTGGCGGATCATTTTCACGACGCGGCTAAGAACGCCGAAGTCCGGCGGGCGTTCAATCAAAGTTTCCCGATCGCTTACGCCTCCGCGCTGCGGAGGCGGAGGAATCGGAAGAACTCCGCGCCTTCGCGGAGGCGGCGTTTCATCACGCCGAAGTCCGTCATCATCTCGCCGAGCATGCGGGCGATGGGGCGCGGGCGGAAGTAGTAGGCGCGATAGAATTTCTCCAGCGACGCGAAGATTTCGTCCCGCGACAGCCCGTCGTACTCCAGCGCGGCGGCCTGCTGGCCGTGGCCGTCCACGAGATGCGCGTCGCCCGCGAACCAGCCGTTTTCCTTTGCCTGCCGGTAAAGCTCCGTGCCGGGATACGGCGCGGCGAGGCTGACCTGCATGGAGAAGGGATCGACCTCCTTCGCAAACTCGATGGTCTCGCGGATCGTCTCCCGCGTCTCGCCGGGCAGTCCGAGGATGAAGGTGCCGTGGATCGTGATGCCGAGCTTCTTGCAGTTTGCGGTGAACTCGCGCGCCTCCTCCAGCCGGATGCCTTTCTTGATGTTGTCGAGGATGCGCTGGTTGCCGCTTTCGTAGCCGACGAGCAGCAGCCGCAGCCCGTTGTCGCGCATCGTTTTCAGCGTCTCGTAGTTCACGTTCGCCCGCGCGTTGCAGCTCCAGGTCATGCCGAGTCTGCCGAGCTGCCGCGCGATCTCGCGGGCGCGCGGCTGCACGGCGGTGAAGGTGTCGTCGTCGAAAAAGAACTCCTTCACCTGCGGGAAAAGCCGCTGCGCGTGCGCCATCTCGCGGGCCACGGCCTCCGGCGATTTCGCGCGGTACTTGTGCCCGCCCACGGTCTGCGGCCAGAGGCAAAAGGTACACTGCGCCGGACAGCCGCGCCCCGTGTAGTGCGAAACGTAGGGATGCTTGAGGTAGCCGATGGCGTAGTTCTCGATCGTCAGGTCGCGCGCATACACGTCCATCACGCTCGGCAGCGCGTCGAAGTCCGTGATCACGGCGCGCTCCGGATTGTGCACGGCCTTTCCCTCCCGGCGAAAAGACAGCCCGTCGATCTCCACGAGCGGACGCCCGAGCGCCACATCGCGGCAGGTAAAGTCGAACTCCTTTCGCCCCACGAAATCCACCGCCTCGCTCACCGCCAGCGTCTCCTCCGGCAGCACCGCCGCGTGCGCGCCGACGAGCCCGACGGTCACATCGCGGTCCTGATTTTTCAGCGCCTCCGCCAGCTCGCCATCGCCGCGCAAAGTCGGCGCGCTCGTGTGAATGACCACCACCTCGTAGTCCCGCGCGATCCGCAGCACGTCGTCGCGCGTGAGATCATCCGGCGGCGCGTCCACCAGCCGCGAGCCCTCGATGAGCGCCGCCGGCTGCGCGAGCCAGGTGGGATACCAAAAGGAGCGGATCTCGCGCTTCGCCTGATAGCGAGAGCCAGCTCCCCCATCGAAGCCCTGCCACGACGGCGGATTGACGAATAGGGTTTTCTTAAAGCGGCTCACACGCAGCTAACTAGCCCGCCCGCACGGCGATTGCATCATCATTGTGCGCCGCGAGAATTGCCTCGTCGCCAACTTCCGCAAGGTGTGATGTTTTCCGGCATGGACTCCCCAACTCCGGCGGCGTTTCCGGCCATTTTGGCAATGGCTCGGGCAGGCACCATCGCGTTCGCGTTTGCCGTATTTGCACCCACGGCGCTGGCCGACGAATTCACCGGGGAGGAGAAACCTGCCGCGCTTTTCAAGGACTTCCGTGCGGCACACAATGCACAGGAGCAAGGCAAGGCATCAGAAATCGCCCGCAAGCTGATCCATCAGCGGGAGCGAGCACAGCCGCTCATTCCGCAGCTCCTCGAATTCATCAAGGATCTGCCTTCGGGCAAACATATTGATGGCACTGAATTCAGCTACCGAAATGACGCAGCAGAGGTGCTCGCATCCATCGGAGCGCCCGCCGCCCTGGCGCTGGCCGGCATGATTTCGGAAGGCGACGCCAAAGTGTCGCAGCAGGTGACATACGTCGTTCCAAAAGGCACCCAGGTCATCGGGGCAAAGAGCTACAACGCATCCGACGACGAACTTTATCCGTCGGCCATGTCATTCTCGCGCTTTGAGAACATCACCCATGCCTTTGACCGGCTCTCCGTGGAGGCGCTGCCCGCCGTGCCGAAGCTTATCAAGTTGCTGGATTCGCGCTCCGCTGAAATCCGCGCCGAGGCCAGCCGCTGCCTGGCACCCATCGGCCCGCTGGCGAGCGCGGCGCTCCCGCGAATCCTGGCACTCTGCAAGGATCCCGATGCACGCTGCCGGAAAGAAGCGCTGCACGCTTTCGCGCTGATCGAGACAAATGCCACCCGGCTTGTGCCACTCCTTTCTGCCGCCCTCGCGGATAAGTCCGCCGGCGTGCGGCGGGAGGCGCTCCAAATCATCCCGGTCATTGGAAAGGCTACCGTCTCGCTTTCGGATCACCTCGTCGCCCTACTCACCAAGGCCGATCTCGATCCCGCAGAATTGCACGGCGCAGAGGAGCGCCTCTTCGCTCCGCGATTGATCGATCTCGAAGCCGGTCAAGTCATCAAGGCGCTCCAGACCATCGGCCTCCAGAGCGGACAGCAATGCGATCTCCTTGGCGGTCTGCTCATTCGCGGCAAAGGCCGGATGAACGCTGACCTCCGCGACGGCGTTTCGACGCTGCTGACCGAAGCCGGTGCGATGGCTCATCCAGCGATTGAGCGCTGGGTTTCCGCGACGCAGGCCGCCGATGATGAAACGCAAATCGCCGCGCTCCTTGCCGCATTCCGTATTAAACCGCCGATTGACAACCTTCCACCCGCAGCCATCGACCGCGCGCTTGCTCTTGGAAAAAGGCTGGTTCCAGAACGCCCGAAGAATCCCGACGGAGACATTCCCAACATTCCACCTTTGGAGATGGCGGCGTCCGCGATGATCCATTCGGTGCCTGCGGCTTATTTTTCGTACATCGCCAAGCGAGATTCAGCCAGCGGGAAACTCGCGGTTGCCCGTGCCTGGCGGATGGAAGATTCGGACCTGGCTCTCGCAACTGATTGGCTCATCGAGCAACTGGCCGACACGGAATTGAAGGAGCGTTGGCAGGTCGCAGCGGCTCTCGGCAACATTGGACCGAAAGCCGTCCCCGCAGTTCCCGCGTTGCGGGCCATCGTCGATGCTTTCGAGTATTCCCGTTACGGCGAGAACGAAAGCCCCGCCAATTTCGTGCAAGATTGCTACCTCGCGCTCGCCCGCATCACGCAGGACGCCGATCGCTGGATCAAACAGTCGGAAGAACGGCTTCTCCGCCCGATGCTGAAAGAGCAACCGCGCCAGTATCGCTCTGTTGTTGGATACCTCGTGATGATTACCGACATGGGCGCACCAGCCGTTCCACATCTTGCCCGCTGGATGAGCGGAGACGATGCGAACCTGGCTCACGAAACAATGGACTGCGTGATCGCGCGCGGCTTCATGGCCCCGGCGTTACTGCCTGAGATTTTGAAAAGCCGGCGGAATTTCGACGTGACCAAACACTACGAATTTGCCCGATTCGTTGCCAACGCCGGACCCGCCGCCGCGGCGGCCATGGATATCCTGATCGGCTGCGTTGAAACGTATCGCCACCAAACCACCGATTCCGGCGAGCAGGAGAAACTCCGCAAATCGCCTTGGTCGCGTTACTCATACTCGTCGGAAGACCGGATCGCGGAACTCCTCACCGCCTTCCGTGCGATAGGCCCTGCCGAAGCGCAGAAAGCCGTGCCAGTTTTGCTTTCGCTCTATGAGGAGGAGCCGATGAAAAACGAATCGTTCTTCAAGCGGGTGCCCGTGCGCACCGACATCCTGGAAACCTTGAACGCTCTCGGTGCAGACCTTCGCCCGCCGACGGCCAAGTGGGTGCCGCGCCTCGTGGCACCGCTGGAAACCGAATTTGAGGTCCGGGAAAACCTCCTCGAACTCGGAGCATACGCCCAACTCGCCAGTTCCACCGTTCCGGAACTCATCCGCTACGCCCGTCTCCAAAAGTCCTTTACCAAAGAGGCTCTCGATGCGCTCGGTAAGATCGCTCCCAACGACGCCAAAGTGAAGGCGCTCCGCCATGTCGCAATGTTCGCGCCGGAATAAACCGCCAGGTTTTTCCCCGCCGTGCGTGTCTCCCCGCGCCTCGCGCCGCGGCTACGGGAGAACCTCGCCGATCGGCACCGCGATGTCAGGAAACGCCGCACATACCACCCACTCAGCGCGAGAGCGTTTTGGAGTTCGTCCGTGGTCCGGCGCTTTCGGATGGGCGCGGAAAGCGGCGTCGGCGCTGCACTCTGCCGCCGCACTCCAAAAACGCTCGCGCGCTCAATCCGCGCGCCAGAATCAGGATGCCAGCCGCCGATGAGGCGCGCGCCCAGTTTTGCCCTTTGAGAAGCCGGCGCGTTGCCGCACATTGCGCGGCCATGAGCGTTCTGCCGACTGGCACCATCACGTTTCTCTTCAGCGACATCGAGGGCAGCACCAAAAAGTGGGAGCAGCAGCCGGAGACGATGCGCGTGGCGCTGGCGGCGCATGACGCGCTACTGCGGCAGGCATTCGAGTCGTCGGGCGGGTTCGTTTTCAAGACGGTGGGCGACGCCTTCTGCGTGGCCTTTGACACGGCGCAGGGCGCGCTCGCTGGCGCGCTGACCGGGCAGCGGGCGCTGAGGGCGGCGGAGTGGGGCGAAATCGGCGAGCTAAAGGTCCGCATGGCGCTGCACACGGGCGCGGCGGAACAGCGCGATGGCGACTACTTTGGCCAGTCGCTGAATCGCGTCGCGCGCATCCTGGCCGCCGCGCACGGCGGACAGGTGCTGCTTTCCCTGCCCACGCAGGAGCTGGTGCGCGATGTCCTCCCAACGGGCGCGCAGCTCCGCCACCTCGGCGAGCACCGGCTGCGCGATCTCGCCCGGCCCGAGCAGATCTTCCAGCTCACCGCGCCGGACCTGCCCGCGCAGTTTCCCGCGCTGCGCTCGCTGGAAAGCGTGCCGAACAATCTGCCCGTGCAGCTCTCCAGCTTCGTGGGCCGCGAGCGCGAGATGGCGGAGGTGAAGCGCCTCCTCGCGAGCACGCGCCTGCTCACGCTCACGGGCCCCGGCGGCACCGGAAAGACGCGCCTCTCGCTGCAGGTCGCGGCCGATCTTTTCGATCAGTTCCGCGAGGGCGTGTGGCTGGTGGAATTCGCGAACATCACCGACGCCGCGCTCGTCGCGGAGACCGTCGCCGCGGCGCTCGACCTGCGGCAGGAGGCCGACCGCCAGCTCACGACCACGCTCAGCGGCTTTCTCCGCAACCGCCAGCTCCTGCTCATCTTCGACAACTGCGAGCATGTGGTCGCCGCGTGCGCGAGCCTCGCCGAGGTGCTCCTGCGCTCGTGCCCGCACCTGCGCATCCTGGCGAGCAGCCGCGAGCCGCTCGGCATCGTGGGTGAAACGGCGTGGCCGCTCGCGCCGCTCACGCTGCCGGAGCACTGGCGGGAGCTGGCCGGCGGCAGCGATGCGCTCGAGCGTCTTTCGCAATACGAGGCGGTCCGCCTTTTCATCGACCGGGCGACCATCGCGCGCCCGGCGTTTCAGCCGACGAATGAAAACATCCCGCTCATCGCGCAGATCTGCTGGCGGCTGGACGGCATCGCGCTCGCCATCGAGCTCGCCGCCGCGCGCATCCGCGTGCTCACGCTCCAGCAGATCGTCGAGCGGCTCGACGACCGCTTTCACCTCCTGACCACCGGCAGCCGCACCGCCGTGCCCCGCCAGCAGACGCTGCGCTCGCTCATCGACTGGAGCTACGACCTCCTCACGGAGCCTGAGCGGATGCTGTTCCGGCGCCTGTCGGTCTTTGCGCGCGGGCGGACGCTGGAGGCGATCGAGGCTGTCTGCGCGTGCGAGGGCGTGGCCTCGTGGGAGACGCTGGATCTGCTCACGCAGCTCGTGGACAAGTCGCTCGTCTTTGTCGAAAAGACGGTCGCGCACGGGGCGCGGTATTTTCTCCTCGAATCGATCTGGGACTACGCGGACGAAAAGCTGCGCGAGTCCGGCGAAGCGGACACCTTCCGGCAGCGGCACCTGGACTACTTCCTCGAATACGCTGAGCGGATCGTGCCGGACCTGCGCGGGCCGGATCAGAAGGAGTGGCTGGAGCGCATCGAGCATGAGGATCTCAATGTGCGGCTCGCCGTGAAAAGCGGCCTGGAGCTGCCCGGCCAGGTCGCGAAAGGGCTGCGGCTGATGACGGCGGCACAGCGCTTCGTCGAGGTGCGAGGGCTGTTCAAAAAGGCGCGCGAACATTTCGCGAAACTGCTCGCGCATCCCGATGCCGCGGCGCGAGATGCCGTGCGAGCCCGCGCGCTGGCCTCCGCCGGGCGGCTGGCCTGGGTGGCCGACGACATGCCCGCGACGCTCGCGCTGCAGACGGAGGCGCTGGAGATTTTCCGCGAACTCGGCGAAGCGCGCGGTGCCGCGAAGGCGCTGGCGGACCTTGGTTTTCACGCGTTCGACAGCGGCGACGCTCCGCGCGCGCAGGCGCTCCTCGAAGAAGCCGCCGCGCTCGCCTCGCCGCTCGGCGACGCGCGGCTCACCGCCCACGTGCAGCACATCCGCGGCGTGCAGGCGGCGGCCGAGGGCGACTTCGCCCGCGCGCTCGCGTTCGATGAGGAAAGCCATGCGCTCTATCGTCGCGCGGGCGACACCTGGCTCGGGATCATCCTCTCATGGTCGGTGGGAGTGAACGCCGCGGTCCTCGGCCGGTTCGAGATGGCGCACGCCCATCTCGCACAGTGCCTCCTGGGCGGGCTCGATCTCGGCAACCGCTGGGGCGCGAGCTACCCGCTCGAAGCGCTCGCCTTTCTCGCCGTAGCGGAGCGGCAATACGACCGGGCGGCCCGCCTTTTCGGCGCAGCCGAGGCGCATCGCACGCGCAGCGGCCTGGTCCCGCTGGCCGCGGATCATCCGGCGCTGCGGGCGATCCTCGCCTCTGCGCCGGATTTCGCCGGCCCGGAGATCGACGCCGCCCGAGTCGAAGGTCGCGCGCTCACGCTCGAAGCCGCCATCGCGCTCGCCGTCGGCGCGTCGTGAGGGTGCCGTCCGATTATTTCCTGCCGGGCTTTCGGGGCGCTTCGTCCACGGATTCGATGCCGGGATTGGCAAAGAGGATGCGGCGCTCGCGGTAGAGCGCACCGAGCGCCTGCTTGAAGGCTTTCTTGCTCGTGTTGAATGCCACGCGGATCACGTCAGGCGGACTATTGTCGTCCACGTCGAGGCGTCCGCCGCCGGCTTTCAGCGCCTCGATGATCTCCTCCGTGAGCGCGCCCACGCGGCGGTAGCCGGCGGGGTCGAGGCCGAGGTCGATTTTCCCGTCGGGGCGTACTTTGCGTACGTAGCCGTCGAGCTGCTGACCGATTTCGAGCGGGGTGGAAAATTCGGCGGCGTACAGGAGCCCGGAATGGGCGTTTCCGACGATGGCCTTGTAACCGAGCGGCGTCGCTCCGGCGATGAGCAGCGGCACGCGCTCGCCTTCGCTGTATGCGGGAGCGGTCTGGCTGAAGTGGCGGTTCACCCGCATGGTGGCGACGATGCGCCCGCTGCGCGGATCGAGAAAGATGTGGACGACCACGCTCTCGCCCACGGCCACGGCGCGGGTCTGCTCGCGCAGCGGAAGCAAAAGATCCTTGCTCAGCCCCCAGTCGAGGAAAGCCCCGACCCCGCGCTTGGTGCCAATCACTTTCAAGAAAGCAAACTCGCCGACACTGGCATGCGGCGTCTCGGTGGTCGCGACGAGCCGGTCCTCGGAGTCGCGGTAAATGAAAACGTCGAGTTGCGTGCCGGGGCCGGCGACTTTCGGGATGTAGCGGCGCGGCAGGAGGATTTCGCCGAGTTCGCCGCCGTCGAGGTAAAGGCCGGGCGGGGCTTCGCGGACGACGCGGAGGATGTTTCGGGAACCGATGGCTGGCATGAGGGGGCGGACGGTAGCTGCGCTGCGGCTTCAGGGCAACGGGCGGAGTGAACGGCGGGTGCGGATGCCAGGAAAAGGCGCTCATCCCGAACAGGATTCCGGGCAGGCGAAAGCGGGCCGATAAAGCTCAACGCGTGATAGGATCGCCGGGGTCCTTCGACTGCGCTCCGCAAAGCCTCCGCTCCGCTCAGGATGACACGCGTTCGGCGCTTTACTCGCTCAGTGGCTCCGAGCGCGGGTGAGCATGATCTCATTGCCCTCCGGGTCGGCGCACATGGCGAGGTGCGCGGGCTCCTCGGGCGTATCCTCGGGCGGGCGGAGCACGGTGCCGCCGGCGGCGCGGAGGGCGTCGCACCCGGCGAAGAGGTCCGCGATCTGGAAGGTCATGCCCGTCCATGTGCGCTTCCCCTCGCCGCCGCTGTGGATGCCGAGCGTGGAGCCGGCGACGGAAAGCTCCGCCATGACCTCGGACTCGCGCACGACTTCGGCGTCGAACACCTCGCTGTAAAAGCGCACGGCCCGGCCCATGTCCGCCGCCCAGATGATGTACTTCAGTTTCTCGACGTGCATGGCGCAGCGGTCACCGCTCGATGCCGCACTCGTAGGCAAACCAGGCGGCTTTCAAATCCGCGAGCGGACCTTTCATCTTTTCGAGTTCGGCGTCCGGGCCGTGGATTTCGAGGCGGATAAGCTCCGAGATTTTCAGCATTTCGGCGAGGAGGTCGCCCACGTTCTGGAGATGCGCGAGCGCCGCCTCCGCGCCGGTGTATGCCTCGCGGCAAAAGACGACGTCGTCATTGACGGTGAACTCATAGAACACGCAGCCGGGCTCGCTGGATGTCTTTTCGACAAACTGCGGGAGCAGCGCCCGCGCGGCGGCGAGGTGGCCGTCGCGGACATGGAAATAGGGGTGAAGGCTGACGGTGGGCGTGTTCATAGAGTGCGGTTTGGGGAAAGGGAACGCTCAGCGACACGGAACGCCAGCGTCAATTTCGCCGGTGAAAACTACGGGCGCCGGAGGACGGTCGCGCTGCAAAGACGCGGGTCGGTTTCGGGATGGTCGAGCGTGTAGTGGAGGCCGCGGCTTTCTTTGCGCAGCAGGGCGCAATCGACAATGAGCGCGGCGACGGTGGCGAGGTTGCGCAGCTCGAGGAGGTCGGTGGTCAGCTTGTAGCCCCAGTAAAACTCGGCGATCTCGCGCTCGAGATTTCGCAGCCGCGCGGCGGCGCGCTGGAGGCGCTTGTCTGTACGGACGATGCCGACGTAATCCCACATGAGGCGGCGGATTTCGTCCCAGTTGTGGTAGATGACCACGAGTTCGTCCACGTCCACGGCATCGCCGCTGGTCCACGCGGGGAGCTGGAGCGCGTCAAAGGCGGTGTCGCCGGCCGGGCGCGGCGCGCTGACTATCGACTCGCAGCAGCGGTGCGCGAGGACGCAGGCTTCGAGGAGGCTGTTGCTCGCGAGGCGGTTCGCGCCGTGCAGGCCCGTGCAGGCTACTTCGCCGATGGCGAAAAGGCCGCGCAGCGACGACGCGCCGTTTTCATCCGTCTGCACGCCGCCGCACTGGTAATGCGCGGCGGGGACGACGGGGATCGGCTGCCGCGTGATGTCGATGCCGAGGCCGAGGCATGTCTGGTGGATGTTCGGGAAGCGCTCGCGCACGAAGTCCGCGGGCTGGTGCGTGATGTCGAGATACACGCAGCGCGCGCCGGTGCGCTTCATCTCGGCGTCGATGGCGCGGGCGACGATGTCGCGCGGCGCGAGTTCCTTTCGCGCGTCGTATTTCGCCATGAACTCGCGACCCTTGGTGTCGATGAGCCGCGCGCCTTCGCCGCGCACGGCCTCGGAGATGAGGAAGCTGCGCGCCTCGGGATGAAAGAGGCACGTCGGGTGGAACTGGATGAACTCCATGTTCGCGATCTTCGCGCCCGCGCGCCACGCCATGGCCACGCCGTCGCCGGTCGCGATGCTGGGATTGGTCGTATAAAGATAGACCTTCCCGCAGCCGCCGGTGGCGAGGACCACGCGGTCGCTGCGCAGCGTGGCGACTTCGCCGCTCGCTTCATTGAGCACGTACGCGCCGAGGCAGCGGTCGTCGCTGGCGTGGCCGAGCTTGCCGAGCGTGATGAGGTCCACGGCGATGTGGTTTTCAAAAACCCTGACGCTCGGCGCGCGCTCGATGGCGGCGAGCAGCGCGCGCTCGATCTCGCGCCCGGTGAGATCGCGGGCGTGGAGGATGCGGCGCTTGCTGTGCCCACCCTCGCGGGCAAGGTCCAGCTCGTGCGAGCCGTCGGGCAGTTCGCGCTCGTCGAATGCCACTCCGAAGTCGATCAGCTCGCGGATGCGCGCCGGCCCGTCGGTGACGATGCGGCGGACGACCGCCTCGTCGCAAAGCCCCGCGCCGGCATCGAGCGTGTCCGCCACATGCAGCTCGAATGAATCCTCCGTGCTCGTGACGCTGGCGATGCCGCCCTGCGCCCACGCCGTGCTCGACTCGGCGCGCGCACGTTTCGTGACGATGGCGACGCTGCCGTGCTCCGCCGCTTTCAGCGCGAAACTGAGCCCGGCGATGCCGGAGCCGATGATGATGAAGTCGAAGCGGGTCATGGAGGGGACAAGTGGCAGGTGGCAGGTGACATGTGGGGCACGCGTGCTGCCGGGACAAGACAGGACACCTGACACATGACGGCTGTCACGCCGCTCATCGGAGCCAGAGATTGTCGATGAGCCGCGTCTTGCCAAAGAAAACGGCGAGCGCCATGACGGTGTTGCGCCGCACTTCGCGGACGGGGCGGAGCGTGTCGGCGTCGGCGATTTCGGCGTAGTCGAGGCGGGCGAGCGGGGCGGTGGCGATGGTGCGGACGAGCAGGCTGCGGAGTTTCGCGGCGCTGGTTTCGCCGGCTTTGAATGCGGCGGCGGCGGTGAGCAGCGCGCGGCGGAGCACGGTGGCCTGGGCGCGCTCGTCGGCGGTGAGGTAGCGGTTGCGGGAGCTGAGCGCGAGGCCGTCGGGCTCGCGCACGGTTTCGACCGGGACGATGCGCACTGGCACATTCAGATCGCGCACCATGCGGCGGATGACGGCGCACTGCTGGAAATCCTTCAGCCCGAAGACCGCGCTGTCCGGCTGGATGATCTGGAAGAGCTTCATCACCACCGTGCAGACGCCGCGGAAATGCCCCGGACGCGACGCCCCGCAAAGCAGAGCGGAAACCTCCGACTCATCCACGAACGCCGAGAAACCCGCCGGATACATCGCGGCCGCCGTCGGGTGAAAGATCACGTCCGCGCCGTGCGCTGCGCACAGCTTCA
The DNA here is from genome assembly GCA_031411535.1 of Chthoniobacter sp. Classification (GTDB taxonomy): domain Bacteria; phylum Verrucomicrobiota; class Verrucomicrobiia; order Chthoniobacterales; family Chthoniobacteraceae; genus Chthoniobacter. Next base: position 15,006 of record JANOBH010000053.1, read on the forward strand.
TGTCGGCGGCGAAAGGGCGCGGATAGCGGGAAAAATCCTCCTTTGGCCCGAACTGCGTGGGATTCACAAAGATGCTCACGACCACCAGCCCGTCCCGCCCGGCGAGCGAGCGCGCCCTTTCGATCAGCGCCGCATGCCCCCGGTGCAGCGCGCCCATCGTGGGCACCAGCACCACCGGCCCGCGCGCCGCCCTACAGAGGCGCGAGGCCGTGGAAAGGGAGCGGGTGGTTTTCAAAATAGGGAGGCGGAGGCCTGCGCGATAGCCGCCCGGCACCCGCGAAGCAAGCATCCGCCGCGACCGACGCGGGAATGAGATCTGCTGAAAAAGGCCGCGCAGTTATAAACCCAAAATAACAATGAAACCTGCACTTCAACATCATCGCGGCGGCTTCACGCTCGTCGAGGTCATGATTGTCGTGGCGATCATTGCCATGCTCGCGGCCATCATGTCCGGCAACGTCATCCGGGCGCGGAAACGCACCCAGGCGGCGCGGATCATCGATGACCTGCGGACGCTCGACGGCGCGCTCGACCAGTGGGCCCTCGAGAAGAGCAAGAAACCAGGGGATGTGGCGGAGTTCTCAGACCTCCAGCCTTATCTCAAGACGATGAACAAGCTGAACCTCACGGGCTACGACCTGTTTGGCCAGTCCTACGGACCCTTCTCCGTGGATACCGGGCCAAAGGTCGCCGACTTCACGTTCAATGCGCTGTCGGACGTCGCTCCGGCAGCGTTTTGGTCGCCATACAAATGATCCGGCAGGCTTAACCGCCGCCGCGACGAAACAGGCGGGGTCTCCGGGCCCCGCCTGTTTTACGTCTCGGCACTGGTGCGGTAGCCGGCCACGAATTCCCGCCGGAACGCAGCGAACGTCCCCGACTCGATCTCACGCCGCGCACGGGCCATCAGCTCTAGGTAAAAATGGAGGTTGTGCAGCGAGATGAGCCGCAGCCCGAGGATCTCCTCCGACTTCACGAGATGCCGCAGATACCCGCGCGTGAACCCGCGGCACGCCGCGCATGTGCAGCCTTCCTCGATCGGTCCCTTGTCCAAAATGAACTGCGCGTTTTTCAAACTGATCGTCCCGCGCGCGGTGTAAGCCGTCCCATTCCGCGCCAGCCGCGTCGGCAGCACGCAGTCAAACATGTCGATCCCGCGCGCCACCATCTCCAGCAGTTGCGGTGGCGTGCCGAGGCCCATCGCGTAGCGCGGCTTGTCGGCGGGGAGAAAGGGCACGCTGAATTCCACCGCCCGCATCATCTCCGGCTCCGGCTCCCCCACACTCACCCCGCCCACCGCGTAGCCGTCGAAACCCAGCGCCACCAGCGCCTCCGCGCTGTGCCGCCTCAAGTCCTCGTAGCTCGACCCCTGCACGATCCCGAATTTCAGCCCCGGCGTCGGGACTTCCTTGCACCGCGCCGCCCAGCGCAGCGTCCGCTCCAGGCTCTCCGCCACCTTTTCATGCGGGCAGGGAAAGGGCGGGCACTCGTCGAAAAGCATCGCGATGTCGCTGCCCAGCGCCGCCTGGATTTCCATCGCCTCCCGCGGCCCCAGGAACATCGGCGAGCCGTCGATGTGATTTTGAAAATGCACGCCCTCCTCCGTGATCTTCCGCAGCTTCGCCAGCGAGAAAACCTGAAACCCGCCCGAGTCCGTGAGAATCGGCCCGTCCCAATTCATAAACCGATGCAGCCCGCCAAAATGCCGCATCACGTCCATGCCGGGCCGGACGAAAAGGTGGTACGTGTTCCCGAGAATGATCTGCGCGCCCACCTCCCGCAGCTCCCCCGGCGACACCGCCTTCACCGTCCCCTGCGTCCCCACCGGCATGAAAACCGGCGTCTCGATCGTCCCGTGATTCGTCACCAGCCGCCCGCGCCGCGCCTTCGTTTCGGGATCGGATTTGAGCAGGGTGAACATGGGGGCGCGGAGCATAGCGGCCCGCCGTTCCCGCGCAACCGCGCACCCGGGAAATGCGCCGCCTCGCGCCTGCGAGCGAAAAACTCTGCCGTCATCCTGAGCGGAGTTCCGGGAGGCTTTGTGACCCGAACACCGCGAAGAGCCGAGTCCGCAAGACAGCGCCGGGGTCGAGGCGGGCGGCGCAATCCTGGCTGAAACGCGGGCGGAGGCGGCGGGAGAGGAGACGCGCTACTACTTCCACCGCCTCCGCCCATTAAACGTCACGAGGTTTTGGACTTCGGCGGTTCTTCGCGGACGACGCACGAAGGCTCCGCCGTGTCGGCCGGTTCGTATGAGACGATGCGGCGTCCGTCGGAACCTTCGCGGCTGCGCGCGTCTTCAAAAATGCGGCGCAGGTCGTTGCCGTTGCGCGCGGCGATCTCCGCACGGATGCGGCGGACTTCTTCGACGATGGGATCGTTCATGGTGTTTCTCCTTCTTCTTTTGGGAGCAATTGCTCAGGCGTGCAAATCTCCGGGCACCGCCAGCCGTGCCGCGCACAAACCTCGCGGATGTGCGGCTCTTTCTCCGCGTTGGCGATGTGCCGACAATTCCACGTCACAAGGAAATCCATTCCATGCACTGCGGCAACGGCGATGTTCGCGGCATCGGTCCGTGCCTTTTCCGGCACCGCTCCCTCGGCTAGCAGCGCGGTCGCCAGCGCGAGTGCCGATGCTGTGGCTGGCAATTCAGGCAGGCCACGCAACGCCTCCAGTCGCAAGCGGGCGGCCTCCGGGTCGCCCGCGCCAGCTTCATCCAGGACAAATTGCGAGACATGCAATGCAAAGCGCTCGTGGCACGTCGCCCACCATTCCCGCGTCGTCTCCTGGTGCCCGGCGATGACGGCATTCCCGCTGGGCCACGCGGTGAGGTAACTCGGGATGGTCGTTTCGAGGTAGAGTTTCAGAAGACTCATTGTGTGCGACAGAACCGCTCCATGCCCGCCTCATCCTCCGCAATCCACCCAGCCATCTCCTCCATGGTGAACTTGCGCGGGGCCGGCATCTGCGCTCCATCCGCCCGCAACCGTGCGGCGAGGTAAAGAATCAACTCCTGCTTCTGCTCCAGCGTCAGCGTGTCGGCTGCGGCTTCGATCTCGGCGAGCGTGCTCATGCGCGGAAAGTATCCGTCGCCCTGCGGCACTCAAGCGCACAGTCCTCCGTCTTCCTCCCCGGCCGCGAAGCACAGCTTCCCCGGCGAAGATGCATTACGAAGCCCTCAGCTTCGTAACGAGAGACACTCACGGCGGCTCGCTCAAACCCGACGTAATTCGCCATTCAAAATCGCCGAGGGTCGTATCGGGTTCGAGCCATTCCCTTTTTACCGGAAATGCCGGTCTGTGAATCTTGAGGTCGAAGATCTCCACCTGCTCCCAGTTTGCGCTCGGAGTTTTTCGTCTTCGCTCAACGAGATAGGAGGCCACGGTTTCAGGATTCGTCGGGCGCATGAGATAGAGGTCGGAATCACCGAAGCGCCAAGTCGGGCGGAGCGGCGAAGCCAGTGGCCCACCTGACTCATCGCAAAAGGTGCCGGCAGTGGTGATTCCCCGCCAGCCGAGGGTGTAAAACGAATACAGGCTGACTACCCGGTCGATCTTCGCACTGCGCAAGAGAACCTGCGCTTCCGAATTGCTCCTAGTGGCTTGGAAATCGAACTCAACCTCACCATTCTTATTCGGTGCCACCACCAACTCGCCAACAGCAGGATCGCCCGGACTTTTCCGAAGCGAGACTCCCCAAATCTCCCCCTCAACATTTCCCTGAAAACCACGAGGCAGTGGAAATTGCTCACCCTCATAGCGCACCGCCCACCTCGTATGCACCCATTCGCCACAAAACACGGACCCTGGTCTTTCATTCAGCATCTCGATCTCAAGCGGAGGGAGAAGGGCTTCACTGTGCGGGTCTGATCCGAAGAAGAGTTCGATCCCGTCGGCAAACCCGTCCCCATCTGCGTCCAAAGGCATCAGCCAGGCAGCCGTGTGCGCGTATGTCCTGAATAAGCGGTTCTGCGTCTTCTCGGAGAGAAAACGGTCAAGCAATCCGTTACGGCTCCACACCATCCACCCCAGCCCCGCGAATCCCAGCACCATGACTAGCAGCATCCCCAGCAGCGCCAATGTGAAGCGTCGAAGGAAGGGTCGGGGCGGCGCGCTCATCGGGAAGCACGGAGCGTAGCTCGCGGCAGAGAATGGCCCAGCCGTTTAACGCTCACGCGGTTAGGATAAGAAACCGCTCGCGTTTCCCGGCAAATCGCGAGTCCATACAAGCCCCTATTTTATCCATGCTCACCCTTGAAAAATTCTCCATCGGCGTCGGCGACCGCTTCGCCCATCAGGCCGCTGCGCAGCTCCGCGCTTGCGAGCTTATCGCCCGCGACGGCGCGGAGGTGGTGCCAGTCTGGAATAAGTCCAACCGCGAGCACAGCTTCATCGGCTCGGAGCCCGCCAGCGTGCTGGCCGCCGCGCAGGCCGCGGTCGCCGCGCTCGGCTGGACGAAAGGCTGGCATGTCGATGCCGACCACATCCGCCTGGAGACGGTGGACCGCTTCCTGCCGCATTCGGATTTCTTCACGCTCGATGTCGCGGACTCCATCGGCCAGCCAGCCGCGCCCGAGGCCGTGCAGGCATTTCTCGACCGCCACCCGGAG
>JANOBH010000054.1:0-4966 GCA_031411535.1 Chthoniobacter sp.
TCCGGTCGCCCGCGTACGCCAGCAGCAGCGCCTCCGCCTGCACCACGCTCCCCGCCTCCGGGCGCGACACCGGCACATGGCTGTTTTGCAGCTTCTCGATCGCCGTCCGCACCGCCACCGCGTCATCCAGCTTCCCCGCGACGGTCATCGACTTCTTCAGCTCGATCAGCTTTGGCAGCGCATCCTGGACGATCTGCGCCACCAGCTCCTGCATCTTCGCCAGTTGCTGCGCCTGAAGCGTCCGGAGCGCCTTCGGTTCAGCCACAAGATTCCTCTCCGAAAGCGTGTGCTCCTGCGCCAGCCGCTGCCGCTCCGCACGCACCGCCAGCGCGCCCTCCAGATCCGCGATCTTTTGCAGGCTGCCCTGCAGTTCCCCCAGCCCGTCCTCGTATTTCCCCATCACATCCCGCTGCACGCTCGCGATCTTCTCCTCGCACTTCAGCGCCTCACTCTCCCCGATATTCACAGCCCCCGGCGCAGCCATTGCGGGTGAAAGCGACAGTGCAAGCGCGAGGACAGCGGGGAGAAAGCGGGAGGGCATCATTGTGGGGCGGGACTCATCGCATAGCCGATTACTTTTGTCCGGTCACGACATTGCGAAAGCCGTCCACATACCCCGCCACAAACCCGCGCTCCCACCGCTCCGTCCGCTCCGGCGCAGCACCCGCCTCCTCCCGCGCCATTGGCTCCACATCCGCCGCCTCCGGGACCTTCGACTGGCGCGTCGCCTTCTTCAGCGCCGCATCGAAACCCGCCGTGTATCCGTCCTCATAGGGATTCGTCTCCACCGGCGCCATCCGCACCACCGGCTTTGGCTCGCTCCGCACCGCAGGCGCGGCCGGCCGGTCGCACCCCGCCAGCGCCAGCGCGCAGACCCAGATCTCCACCCGCGCGAGACGCCGGATTCCACATCCGTCCCCGCGCTTTCCCCGCGAAAAGCCGCGCCCCTTCACGGCACCACCTCCTGCGCCGGACCGCCCGCCCATTCCCCCGCCTTCGTGTCAAAGCGCATCGGCACCCGCCACGCCGCGCGCAGCGTCTGTCCGTTCGACTTCGTCACATCCCCGCGCACAATCACCCACGCGGCGTTCGGCGGCCGCATCTCCACCTGCGCCTTCGAGAGCCCCGCAAAAGCCACCACACTCCCCTTCGGCAGCGCCCCCGCCCGCACCACACCCCGCGCGCGCCAGTACGCGCCCGCCGGCGTGTAAGCGTGCTGATTCGTCTCCCGCCAGCCCTCCATCGTGATCGGTCCAAACATCCGCACCAGCACCATCACCGACAGCACCACCCCCAGCGCGATCCCCGGCTTGATCCAGGGGTTCGCCTTGTGCCGCACGATCACCAGATCCGTCACCGGCTGCCACTGGTCCATCCCCTCCCGCCAGTACAGCGTCTCCATCTCGATCAGCCCCGAGTTTAGCTGATGATCGATCTGCCGCAGCGTGTAAGGCCCGCGCTGCTCCCCGCGGACATGCACGTAAAAAACCTCGGGAGAAATCATCGGGCGTAAAGCAAAGCGTGCCCCAACCATTCACCCCCGCCCCCGCGTTGACAAGCAACTCCCTTCCCCTCCCTCTTTGGTACCGCAGATCAGGGAAATCCTTGAGTCGGTGCTATTGAAAATTCGCCTCGTTCCCAAACTTTTGCGGAGCAGGCCATGTCCATCCCAGAGCGAGTTTCATCGACTGACCCTGGCGTGCCTTTTGCACATATGCACGGACTGACCCCGTCCCTCAGGCCACGCCACTTTGTCCTGGGAAACTCGTCTCGCTCAGCCCCAAAGGGGCGTGACATGCCAGCCCAGGGCAACGCCCTGGGTATGCGTCCCCATTGCATCAAGCCCTGAAGGGGCGGCACCACCGTTGTCTCGCCCCTACAGGGCTTGCGATGTTTTTGACGATCAATCCCAGGGCGTTGCCCTGGGCTGGCATGTGCCGCGCCGTTGGCGCTCAGTTCCACCGCCGTGTCCTCGACCGCGTCGGCGGACATTTCGACGATGCGCTTTATCGCCCATAGGGTTTCACCACGGCCAGGAAGCGGACGCGCCATCCCGTGAGGCGATGTGCGAGTGGTTCGGTTCGTGTCCCGCCGCGTGAGCCATCACGCGGTCAGCAAGGGCGGAGCCGCAGGCCATGATGAGCCGGGTTTGGCGGGAGTCGCCGGTGATGGAATGCCCCCGGCATCGGAAAAGGGAACACCTACTTCTCCGGCGGTTCCTCGCGGACGACGCACGAAGCATCGGCATCCTTTGACACACTGAGCGTGCCGCCGGGCTCCGGTGCGGCCACCCGCCAGCCTTCGGACTCCAGTTTCGCCGACACCTCGCGGAAATGCGCGAAGAGTTTCGCCACGTCGCAATCGTTCTCCCGCGCGATGGTTTCGCGGGTGCGGCGGATTTCCGCGAGGATTTCGTTTTCCGGCATGGCTCAGGGAAGCATCAATTCTGCGGGCGTGCAAATGATCGGGCACGCGAGCCCCACGGCGGTGCAGGCGTGTTCGATTCGGCGGATCAGATGCGGGTTGTTGATGTGTTTGCAATTCCACGTCAGCAGAAAATCCATCGCGTGCGCGGCCGCGACACCGAGGTGTGCGGCGTCATCGGCAGCGATGGCCGGAATGATGCCTTCGCGCAGCAGACGCACCGTGAGTTCCTGCGCGGCATCATTCACCGGCAGCACGGTCAGTCCTGCGAGCCTCGCCATCCGTGCGACGGCAAAGGCCGCATCGCCGCGCGAAACCTCATCGGCCACGACCGGCGACACAAAGCACTCGTAGTGCTGCCGATGATGATTCCACCAGTCCTCCGTCGTCTGCTGGTCCGCCGCCAGTTGCAAATCCCGGCTCCGCCTCGCGGTGAGGTAACTCGGGATGGTCGTTTCGACGTAAAGACGCGGCAGACTCATCGCCACGCAGGCTGCCCAGTGCCGATGACAGCGTCAACGCCGGGACCGGGCACGTCTCGCATTTTCCCCGGACGCTTTGGCCCGCCGCTCCACCGCTCCCCTCGGAACCACAGCGATCAGCCCATGCTCGTGGGCCCGCTCCATGCGCTGGCGCTCATTGGCTGTGCTCAGTTCCACCGCCGTGTCCTCGACCGCGTCGGCGGACATTGAGAGGTTGCGCTTTATCGCCAATAGGGTTTCACCACGGCCAGGAAGCGGACGCGCCCGAACTTCATCCTTCATCCTTCATCCTTCTGCCTTTCCCCAAACGGCTCGTGTCCCGCCGCGTGAGCCATCACGCGGTCAGCAAGGGCGGTGTCGCAGGCCATGATGAGCCGGGTTTGGCGCGAGTTGCCCGTGATGGACAGCCCGGACCCTTCGACATTCCACGTTCGACATTCGACAGTTCCCAGACCGCCCGCGTGTTCCCATCCGCCTCCTCGGTGATTGTCGAGGATCACCCACGCATGGATAAGCAGACCCTTGTGCTCGCGGCAGCAGGCGAAGGACTCGGGCAGAAGGTCGCAGCACCGCGCGCGGGTGAAGACGGGCAGCCACGCGACGATGCTGGAGGGGACAAAATGGGCGGCGTGCGGTTCGCGGACTTGGTAGCGGCTGCGCATGCGGCCACGGTCCGCGAAACAGAGTTTCGGGGGCAAGTGCGTTCCCAAACGGAGTTTGGGAACGAGAGAAACGAGAGAACGAGCGAGATTCTAGCAACGACCCCTTGCCCCCCTCGCTTTGCGAGGCATCTCTCCCCTCTGCCAAAGCCTCCACTCTCCTGCCAGGAGCGAGTTTCAAGAAGCGACCCCTTTCCACTTTCCCATCCTCTCCGCCTCTACTCAATCTAGCGAATCTTTGATCACTTTTACAACACGCTTGTTTTCCAGAATTAGTGTCCACTCCCAGCCACCTCGCCCTGTATCGCAACGATATACCATATTATTGAGCGCGTACATGTCTGGCACACCGAGCACGGCGGCGACCTCATCGTCTGTGCGTCCCGTTGGCGTCCATCGAGCCATCAAGTCGTTCATCGCCTTAATCACCTGAAACATGTCCTTCCCTGCACGCGCATCCGCTAAGTTCCGAATAGATTCATTCAACTGATCGCCATGGGTTGCAGCAGGCATTGCATCAAAAGATTGGCGGTTATCTAGAGTCATAGGTTTAGCTTTTGAAGTTTCCACGCTTGACTGCATTTGGTCCTTCGACGGCGAAGCTGTCTTGTCCCGATAGTCGCATCCCGACAGAACACAAACACAAATTCCGGCTCCGATAAGAGCTGTGTAAAGTTGATTCATGGTAATGTTTCACTCCATTTCCGGATTGTGGTCGTATCATCATTTCCTATGCCAGTAGCCAGTGCGGCAGGGTAGGGTCCAATTCTTTTTGTCCCAGACACATCTTTTGAAGGAGTAGTCCCACCTTTGAAAAGGGCGGTCGCGGGATCTGCGGGAGATCTTGGGTGGTTGTCGTTCAGGAGTATATGCATTATTTCATGAGGCAATGTCAGTGCTGTTCGATTGGAGGTTATGAGAATGTTACTCAGCGCTTTGAGACCCCCCGTTCCATTGCTCACTTTCGGATAAGATACTCCTCTTGCACCAAGGCTCGCCACGGTTGCAGTGCTGAAGTCCACGTAGAATATATCAATCGAGTCTTTTTCTCCGTCCTTCAACCCAAACAGCGCATTTTCGTCGGGAGTCAGATAAGGCACAATTAGTGAAAGAGTTGCATCAAATCCATCCGCATAATTTGCTCCCGAGCCGACCGGGAAGGCAACGCCCGCATTGCCTGTTCCCATGTCCACTTTCAATATGTTGAGTCGAATACCCGCTTGGGCCAAGCGTTCGTTGGCTGTATCGATATCAGCATCAACCGCTGCCCGTGGCACAACTGCGGGAAGGGGTCAGTCCGTGCATGTGTGCAGAATTCCCAGAAGCTTCCGACGTTCCGCTTCTTGAGGTTCGCGAAAGGCCGATACCGCCCGGCTCACGTTGCTGCGATGGCCCATCTCC
>JANOBH010000055.1:0-12307 GCA_031411535.1 Chthoniobacter sp.
ACGCTCCCCGCTGAATCTCGCGGTGTCGCAGGACGGCTTGACCTGGCGGGCGACGCTCGTGCTCGAAGACGAGCCGGGCGCGGAGTTCAGCTATCCCGCGATCATCCAGACGAGCGACGGGCTTGTACACATCACCTACACATGGAAGCGGAAGAAGGTCCGCCACGCGGTGATCGATCCGGCCAAACTCGTTCTGCGCGAGATGGCGGATGGCGTGTGGCCGAAATGAAACCGCGGAAACCCTGACCCAAATGACGCTTCCAAAATTTCACGGGATCATGCCGCCGATGGTGACGCCCTTGCTCGATCGCGACGCGCTGGATGTCGCCGGCCTGGAGCGCCTGATCGAACACATCATTGCGGGAGGCGTGCATGGCCTCTTCATCCTCGGCACCACGGGCGAAGGGCCGAGCCTCAGCTACCGCCTGCGCAGGGAACTGATCGAGCGCACCTGCCGGCAGGTGAAGGGCCGCGTCTCCGTGCTTGTGGGAATCACGGACACGGCGTTTCAGGAATCGCTCGCCGTGGCGCGCTGGGCTGCCGCTTTTCCTCTACAACATGCCTGCGCTGACGAAGGTTTCCTTCGAGGTGGAGACGGTCCGCCGCGCGATGGACGAGCCGCGCATCATCGGGTTGAAGGACAGCTCGTGCAGCATGATCTACCTGCACCGCATCCTCGCGCTGCTGCCGCACCGGCCGGACTGGCCGGTGCTGGTCGGCCCCGAGGAGATGCTCGCCGAGGCGGTGCTCGCGGGCGCGCACGGCGGCGTGAATGGCGGAGCGAACCTTTTTCCGCAGCTCTATGTGAAACTCTTTGAGGCAGCGCGCGCGGGCGACCTCGCGCAAGTCCGCCAGCTTCACGAACTGGTCCTGCGCGTGAGCGAGGGGCTTTACCGCATCGGGCGGCACAGCTCCGCGATCATCAAGGGCATCAAAGCGGCGCTCTCACTCTCCGGCATCTGCGACGATTTTCTGGCGGAACCGTTCCAGCGCTTTCACGAACCCGAGCGGACGCGCGTCCGGCAGGTGCTCGATGAACTCCATCCGATCCTGAAAGGCATCTGAGCGCCGCGCATTCCGTCGAGACGATGCGGATCGCGCTGACTCATTCGCCGGACTTCCGGCGGGCCGCGCCCGTCTCACCGGCAGCCTTTTTCACGAGATAGCCGAGGATCCCGATTGCGCGCTCGATGCGGGCCGACCACGGGTGGCCGCAGTTGATGCGGATGAAATTGCGGAACTGCTGCTTCGCCGAAAACAGCGGGCCGGGCGCGATGCTGATGTTTTCGCGGAGCGCCTGCTCGTGCAGCGCGAGCGCATCGACCTGCCGCGCCAGTTCGATCCAGAGGACGAATCCGCCGCGCGGGCGGGTCAGCTTCGTGCCGGCCGGAAACGACTCGGCCACGGCCTCGCTGACTCGCTGCACCTGGTCGGCATAGGTCCGCCGGAGCGTGCGCAGGTGGTGGTCGTAGCCGCCGTTTTTCAGAAACTCCGCGATGGCGAGCTGAGGCAGAGTGGCGGTGGCGATCGTGTTCGTGAATTTCAGCGTTTTCACCCGGTCGAAAAAACGGCCCGGCGCGCACCAGCCGACGCGGTAGCCGGGGGCGAGAGTTTTGGAAAACGAACCGCAGAGCATGACGAGGCCGTGGCGGTCGAAGCTGCGCGCGACACGCGGGCGCTGCGCGTCGAAATGCAGGTCGCCATAGACGTCGTCCTCGATGAGCGGGATTTCCTTTCGCGCGAGCAGCTCGACGAGGCGGCGCTTGTTCTCGTCGGGCATGAGGGAGCCGAGCGGATTGTTGAAGCTCGGCATGCAGAGGCACGCCGCGATCTTGTGCCGGCGGAGCGCGGCGGCGAGGGCGTCGAGGTCCATGCCGTCGCGGGGATGGGTGGAAATCTCGACGGCCTTCAGTCCGAGTCCCTCGATCGTTTTGAGGAAGCCATAGTAGGTGGGCGACTCGACGGCGATGATGTCGCCGGGCTCGCTCACGGCGCGCAGGCAGAGGACGAGCGCCTCGGTGGCTCCGCATGTCGTGATGATTTCGTCCACGCCGAGCGGGCTGCCGAAGTCGAGCGAGCGGCGGGCGACCTCGCGGCGGAGCGCCTCGCAGCCGGGCGGGATGTCGTAGGTGGCGCCGCGCCCTGCCGATGTGCGGCTGATGGCGGCGAGCACACGGTTCAGTTTCACGACGGGCAGCAGCTCCTCGCCGGGAAGCGCCGCGCCGAGCGGCACGATGCCGGGCCGCGCGGCCGTCTCGAAGAAGCGCGTCACGAGATCGACCATGCCGACGGAAGCGGCGCGCGAGGCAGGCTTGGAAAGACGGGGCTCGGCGAGTTCCTCGCGCCGCCGGTAGCGGACGTAGAAGCCGGATCTCGGACGCGCTTCGATGAGGCCGCGGTTTTCCAGCGCGAGGTAAGCCTGCACGGCGGTGGTCACGCTCACGCGATGCTGCCGGCTCGCCCGGCGCACGGACGGGACGCGGTCGCCGGGGCGCAGCACGCCGTCGCGGATGAGGGCGCTGATCTTGCCTGCCACGGTTTCGTAGAGCAGACCGGCGGGGGAGTCGTCGTGAATCATGGAATCAGGAAGGATGCAGCAACCGGCGGCGCCGGACAGGTGCAGAGGCCTCAATATGAAACCAGCACAGATAAGACGGCGCCACAACTGTACCGATGCAAAATCTGTGTTTCTGCGTCTGTATTCGAGCGCAGCGGCGGCGATTCTCCCGCCATGCCAACGCTCTCCCGTCCGACCCGTGTCTTCCGCGCCTCTCCGGCGCCGTCCCAAGGATTCCACCTGTCGCTGCGCCGCGACGACCTCTGGAGGATCGAACTCGGCCGCGGCGGGCTGCCGATCCGCTGCCTGAGCGGCGAGGTGTGGATCACCCGCGAAGGTTCGCCTGCGGACACGCTGCTGCCCGCGGGCGAGGTGTGCGAACTCCGCGGCAAGGGGCTCGTGCTCGTGAGCGCGCTGCCCGAGGCGGAGCTTTGCGTGGGAGGCAGCGCGCCGTGAACCAGCCGTCGCGCAGCGCAGTGGTGATGGCCTTTGCCGCCGTCTATGTGATCTGGGGCTCGACCTATCTCGGAATCCGGCTGGCGATCGATTCTGTACCGCCGCTGCTGATGGCCGGCGCGCGTTTCGTTTTCGCGGGCAGCATGCTCTACGCGTGGGCGCGGCTGCGCGGCGCGGCGCGGCCAGGTGGCGGGGCGTGGGGCCGGGCGGCGATCGTCGGCGGCTGTCTGCTCGTCGCAGGCAATGGCGGCCTCACTTTCGCCCAGCTCTATGTGCCGTCGGGGCTCGCTGCTCTGCTCATCGCGATGGTGCCTGTCTTCATGGTGCTGATGGGATGGCTCTCCGGGCAGTCCGCGCGCCCGACGCGGCGCGTGTGGCTGGGCATCGCGTGCGGCCTCGCCGGCGTGGCGCTGCTCGCGCGCCCGGACGCCGCCGCGCAGCCGCACCCGCGGTTCGCGCTGGGGGTCGGCGTGATCCTGCTGAGCGGGCTGGTCTGGTCGGCGGGGTCGCTTTACTCCCGCCGGGCCGGGCAAGGCACGGAGCCGCTGCTCATGGCCGGGATGCAAATGCTGACGGCCGGCGCGGTGCTGCTCGCGGGCGCTGCGTTGCGCGGGGAGTTCGCGGGTTTCGCACTGGCGCAGGTCACGGCCAAATCGTGGGCGGCGTTTTTCTACCTGGTCTTCATCGGCGCGCTCGTGGGCTACACGGCCTACCTGTGGCTGCTGCGGCACTGCCCGCCGTCGCAGGTGGCGACGTACGCTTACGTCAATCCGGTGGTGGCGGTGCTGCTCGGCGCGGGTTTCGCCGGGGAAAAGCTCACGTCTCCGATGCTCGCGGGAGCGGCGCTGATCGTCGCCGCGGTGGCGCTGGTGATCGTGAAGCGACCGGGTGGAGACCGCCTGCCCGATTACAGGTCGGTGCCCGGAGCCGGGGGCGGAGGAGGAGGCGCGCTAGCGGGAGCGGCCACTGCCGCGGGCGGTGCGACGACCGGAGGCGGCGCATCCGCGGCGCCGTAGTCGGTCGAGGTGATGGGAATGTTCAGGATGGTGTTGAGATAATTGACCTTGATAACGTTTCCCTCGCGGGAGACGAGCTTCACGGGCGTGCCGACCGGGAGCTTCATCTTGCCGTAGGCGAGTTGCACCTCGACCGGCTTTGTGAGCTTGAGATTCGTCTTCACGGCGGGGATCCCCGGATCGGCCGGAACGCCAGGGGGGACCGCCGGTGCGAGGGGGGCGACGGCGGGGTTCGCCGGATTCGCCGGGTCGGGCGGGTCGGGTGGGAATCCCGGGAGCGGGTTCGCGGGCTTGGGAGCGAGCGGGTCGGGGATCATGGCCGGATCGGGAGCCATCGTCGGGTCTGGGGCCATCGTAGGATCGGCGGGAGTGGCGACGACGGGCGGATTGGCGGGGACCGCCATCAGCGGATCGGCGGGCAGAGCCACCGGCGGATCGGGAGGCAGCGCCATCTGTGGATCGGCGGGAAACGCCGGGACGGCGCCCGGATTCCCGAGATCTGCGTGCGCGATCGCCTTTTGCGGCTCAATCGGTGGGAGCGCCTCGGGATTCACCACAGTGGGGATCGGTGCGACCGGCGCCGGCTTCCGTGCCGAGGTGGCATCGGTGGGGGCTGGCCTTTTCGAGCCGCCGCCGTTCAGCACCTTCTGGACGAAAAAGAACATCCCCAGGATGATGCCGCCAAAAACAAGGCCGCGCCCGATCGCGATAAGCGGGAGCGCGGGCGAGGATTTCCGTTTGCGCACCTTGCCATTGGCCGGCCGCTGCCGGTTGATTTCCGCCGCGATCTTCGGGCCGGTCGCGTAGTGGAGCTTGCCCTTCCACGGCTTCGCGATGAGCTGGGGAAATTTCTCCGCCACAGCGGGGTAGAAATACTTCCGCGCGGCGTCCTTTCCGTCCTCGTCCCAGTTGGGAAATTTCACATCCAGATAGCCGACCAGCACCTGGCAATGGGCCTTGGTGATCTTCGTGAAATACTCCTCGCCCTCAGTCAGGCACATCTCAAAAAAATCGTTGGCCCGGCTTTCCTTCTTGGCCTGGATCTCCGCGCCAAAAAGGTCGGGGTGCAGCTTCAGCCGATCCGCGTTCCACTGGACAAGACGCGAGGCGTTTTTCGCGTCCTCGATCACATCGTTCACGAGGAGCGCGGCCTGATCCTTTGAGATATCGGAGGAAAACGAAATCCCGAGATAGCCGAGCAGCGCCTTCTGCTTGTCCGTGGCGGGCTCGCCGGCTTTCGGCAGATCCACCGAAGCGGCGGAACTCGGAACCGGGGTTTCCGATGCGGAAGGCGGCGGAGGCGGAGGCGTCTCAAGCGCGGGCGATGCCGGATTGAGGACATCGGCGAGGGGAATCCATTTGGGCAGGCCGGGATGCCATGCGTAATCGACCTCCCGGATGCTGCCCTGCTTGAGGAGCGTCTGTGTGGTGTCTTCGCTAAATGGCCCGATCTCCTTGCCGTCTCGCAAAATGTAAATGTCCATGCGGTATTTGAGCGATTAACCCCGGCGTCGGCGTTTCGGTGGAAAGAAAATCCAGGTCACGCCGCACAGGGCGAATGCGCAGCCGGGACTATCCCCGGACGCGGGGGAAAAATCCAGCCCCATTTCCCTCCGCGCCTACGCCGTGGCGGCGGCCTCGTCGGGAAAAATGCGGAAGACCTGATCCAGGCAGGCGACGTGAAAAATCGCGCTCACGCTCTCGCGGAGCCCGAAGAGGCCAAACATCCCGCCGTACGCCTGCACACGCTGGAGCGTCTCGATCAAAAGCGCGAGGCCCGAGCTGTCGATGTAGCTGACCTTGCTCAGGTCGATGAGCAGGCGTGGCACCTTTTTCTCGACCATCGGCGCGATCGCCTCGCGGATTTCAGGCGAGCGGTGCAAATCGACCTCGCCGTCGAGTGCGAGGATTCCCTTTTCGGTCTGCGACGTCGTGATCATGGAGTGCGGAATGCTTAACACTTCCCCTCAATCGCGGCAATGCCCCCCTGCGGACGCACGCTTCTCACGCGACGACGAGGTTCACGAGCTTTCCGGGCACGACGATCACTTTCCTGATCTCCTTCCCGGCGGTCCACTCGGCTATCTTCGCGCTGCCGCGAGCCTGCGCCTCCACGTCTTCGCGTGTGGCATCCTTTGGCACCACGATCTTGTCGCGCACTTTGCCATTCACCTGGAGCACGATCTCGATCTCGTCCTCGATGAGAAAGCGCTCGTCCCACTGCGGCCACGCGGCGTCGGCGAGCTGGGCAGGCGCTCCGCCGAAACGCCGCGCGAGGCTTTCCCACAGCTCCTCGGTGAGGTGAGGGGCAAAGGGATTGAGCAGCGTGAGCAGCGTGCGCACGGAACTGAGCGGTCGCGGGGAGACGTTCACAAAGGCGTTTGTGAAAATCATGAGCTGCGAGAGGGCGGTATTGAAACTCAGGCTCTCGATATCCCCCGTGAGCTTCTTGATCGAGGCGTGGATGACGCGGAGCTGCGCCTTGTCCGGTTCGGCCGCGGCGCTCACGGGGCCGAGCGCCCATGAGCCGTCCTGCTGCTCCTCCATGACCAGCCGCCAAACGCGCGCGAGAAAGCGCGCGATACCCTCGACTCCAGCCATCGACCACGGCTTTGTGGCCTCCAGCGGACCCATGAACATCTCGTATCCGCGCAAGGCGTCGGCGCCGTACTCGACGATCACGTCGTCCGGGTTGACCACATTGCCGCGGCTCTTGCTCATCTTCTGGCCGTCCTCTCCGAGGATCAGCCCCTGGTTCACGAGGCGCTGGAAAGGCTCGGGCGTGCTGATGTGGCCGAGGTCAAAGAGCGCCTTGTGCCAGAAGCGCGCGTAGAGCAGATGCAGGACGGCGTGCTCGGTGCCGCCGACATAGAGATCGACGCCGCCGGGCTTTCCGCCACCCATCCAGTACCGCTCGGCGTCCGTGCCGACGAAACGCGCACCATTCTGGGAATCGCAGTAGCGCAGGTAGTACCAGCAGCTCCCCGCCCACTGCGGCATGGTGTTTGTCTCGCGCGCCGCCTTGTCGGAGTAACGCAGCCAGTCCGTCGCCTTCGCGAGAGGCGGCTCGCTGGTGCCGGTGGGTTTGAAATCAGCCATCTCCGGTGGCGTGAGCGGCAGTTCGCTGGCGTCGAGCGCGCGATGTTTCCCGTCCTCCCACACGATGGGAAACGGCTCGCCCCAGTAACGCTGCCGGCTGAAGAGCCAGTCGCGCAGTTTGTAGTTCACCGTCTTCTTTCCAAGTCCCTGCGCCTCCAGCCGCGCGGAGATTTCCGCCTTGGCGTCCGCCGTCGGCAATCCATCGAGCGGACCCGAGTGGATGGCGTAACCCTCGCCCGCAAAGCATTCCAGCGGCTCCGCCTCGCACACGCCCCCGCCGCCAAGCCCGAGCGTGGGTGCCTGCGACACGACTTCGCGGATCGGCAGGGAAAACTTTCGCGCAAACTCCCAGTCGCGCTCATCGTGCGCCGGCACCGCCATGATCGCGCCGGTGCCGTAGCCAGGCAGCACATAGTCCGCGATCCAAATCGGGATGCGCTCGCTGTTGACGGGATTGACGGCGAACGCACCCGTCCAGACGCCGCTCTTTTCCTTCGCGAGTTCGGTGCGGTCGAGATCGCTCTTGCGCGCGGTTTTCACCCGGTAGTCGCGGACGGCGGGCCACTGCTCCTCGGTGACGAGGCTGTCCACGATCCCGTGCTCCGGCGCCAGGACGAGATAGGTCGCGCCGTACAAAGTATCCGGACGCGTGGTAAAGACCGTGATCCTTTCGCCCGACCCATCCACCGCGAAATGCACCTCGGCACCCTCGCTGCGCCCGATCCAGTTCGCCTGCAGCAGCTTGATGCCGACGGGCCAGTCGAGGCCCTCCAGTTCGTCGATCAACCGCTGGGCAAAGGCGGTGATCCTTAGCATCCACTGCCGCATGGGCCGGCGCTCCACCGGGTGGCCGCCGACCTCGCTCTTGCCGTCGATGACTTCCTCATTGGCCAGCACGGTGCCCAGCTCCGGGCACCAGTTCACCGGCGCTTCGCTGACATAGGCGAGCCGCACGCTGTCAGGATCGGAGCCAGTATAAGTGGTGATAGGTTCCGCGCGCTGACTTAGTGGGTTGAACCAGGCGTTGTATAACTGGAGAAAGATCCACTGCGTCCAGCGGAAGTAACCCGGGTCCGTCGTATTAACCTCACGCTGCCAGTCGTAGGCAAAGCCCAGGCGCTGAAGCTGGCCTTTGAAGTGGGCGACATTCCGAGCCGTGGTGACGGCGGGGTGCTGCCCGGTCTTGATGGCATACTGCTCAGCCGGCAGGCCGAAAGCGTCCCATCCCATCGGATGCAGCACGTTGAAACCGCGCATCCTTTTATACCGGCCGATGATGTCCGTGGCGGTGTAACCCTCGGGATGGCCGACGTGCAGACCTGCGCCGCTCGGATACGGGAACATATCGAGGACATAGTATTTGGGCTTCGCCGGGTCGAAGCCCGGCTCGCCTGGGTTCGGGACGTGAAAGGTCTGCTCCCGATCCCAGTGCTTCTGCCATTTGGGCTCGAATTGATCGAAAGGGTAAGGTTTGCGGCGGGCGGTGCTCATTGAGGAAAAGGCGGAAGGATGAAGGCGGAAGGCTGAGGAGGCAACCGCCACTTCACGCTTCATCCCTCGTGCCGTCTCCTCCATCCTTTGCCCATGCGCCGCCTGCTCATCGCCACCAAAAATGCCCACAAGACCGGGGAAATCCGAGCCATTCTCGGCGAAGGCTGGGAGGTGGAAGACCTCAATGCGTATCCAGAGATCGCGGCGCCCGAGGAGACCGGCGCGACCTTCGCCGAGAACGCCGCGATCAAGGCGCTCGCAGCCTCCGAGCGCTTCCCCGGTCTCGTCCTCGCCGATGACTCGGGCCTGGAAGTCGATGCTCTCGCCGGAGCGCCCGGCGTCCGCTCCGCGCGGTACGCGGGCGACCGTGCCACGGACGCCGACAACCGGGCAAAGCTGCTCCTCGAACTCGACGGCACGCGCGGAAAGTCGCGCGCCGCGCGTTTCCGCTGCGCGCTCGCGCTGGCGGACGGCGGCAGCGTGCTCGCGGCATTCGACGGCACGGTCGAGGGAGTGATCATCAACGCCGCGCGCGGCGGCGGCGGGTTCGGCTACGACCCTCTCTTCGTGCCGGAGGGACACTGCGAGACCTTCGCCCAGCTCCCCGCAGAGGTGAAAAACCAGCTCAGCCACCGCGGGCGTGCTCTTGCCAAAGCCGGCGTCTGGCTCCGGCAGCATTGCTCCCCGTGATTCCCCTGCTACTTGAGCTTCGCGCCCTTTTTGGTGTTCGTGGTCATTTCCGTGATCGAGCGGATGCTTCCATCGGAAAAGATGATCAGGTTGCCCGCGTCATGAACGGCTCCGCGTTCGATGAACCAAGGCTGGCCGTTCCAGCGGTGCGGTGACATCTGCCTGTCGTCGAAGGGCGTGGCTAGATAGTCGATGCGCTTCTTCTTCACCGGATCGGCTTTCTCGATTGGCGCCAGAATCTTCTCGATCGTCGGACAGTGCCAGGTTTCTTCCGATATCTTGTACGGCTTCAGCGCTTCGATCCACTGGGTGGCATATTCATCCGATCCCTTCGACATGAGAGAAACGGTGCCGATCTGCGGCCATTGCCCGTGCTCCTGTAGGTAGGCCTCCGTGCCGACGTAGAGACCCCTCAGATTCATCGTGCATCGTGCGCGCTCCATCCGCGAGATCACATTCGCAATCACCGGCATGAGCATCGTCGCCAGAATGGCGATGATGACGATGACAGTCATCAGCTCCAAAAGAGTCACGCCCGCAGAGCGGGCGTGACGAGAGGACTTGCAGTTCATCGATGACATGCCGTAGCGAACTTCGGCGCGACCACCGGCGAGAGGGCCGACTGATGCGGCTAGTTGGTTCCGCCGTTATTCAGCAACGCGGCGAGGGAAGTGGCCCCCGGCTTGATGACTTCATTGGACTGAAGAAACCCATCAACCACGAAATTCAACGTGCCCGCAGGGAGGAAGCTGGAACTGCCGAAGAAGAAGAAACCTCCGGCAGCTCCGGTCGGGTCGAGAACCTGAACTCCAAAGGCACCGGTGCCCTGAATTCGACCGCTCGTCGTATCGATCTCCGCCGTGAATGCCCCATCCGCACGCGAGTCGAAATCGATCGTATTCCCGAAAATCTGGTCAGTAAAAATGTCGGAAAGGTGAATGGCCTGCGAGATGCCGACGATCATTTGCTTTCCCGGATCAGCCAGTCCGAGGATTCCGCCCTGATAGAAAACGCCTTCAATGAAGAGCGCCACGGTTCCGGTGGCCAAATCCGATGTCGGCACACCCATCACGAAAATCCCGAGCGAATTCGTCCCGCTCGCCACGGTCGTGGCTCCGGTCACGGGATTCGTCAGCGTTCCACTGAGACCGGAAAAGACCCCGGCATAGGTTCCGACGATGTTGTTCAGGCCCGTATTGCCAAATGGACCGCCGCTAAGAGCGAAGGTCTGCACTTGGAGAAAAACAAACGTCAGGAGGAGGGAGAGAACTTTTTTCATGGTTGGGAGTCGATACCCGACCGCCGGTGGCGTCAATGATTTTCTCCGCTTTCCGATGCCATTTCCGAGACGCGGCGACGCGGGCACATTTCGCTTGGTCGGCGCAGGCTTCGCGTCTTCCATGTGCGCGCTCGTGAACGCTCCCTTTTCCCTCTTCCTCGCGCTCCGCTACCTCAAGCCAAAGCGCACCTTCGTCTCCGTCATCACGGTCATCTCCGTGCTCGGCGTCACGCTCGGAATCGCGGTGCTGATCGTCGTCATCTCCGTGATGACCGGCTTTGACCGCCAGCTCCAGCGCGCCATCCTCGGCTTCGAGCCGCACATGCGCGTGGTCGGCGGCGATTTCATGCGCAACTGGCGCGAGGTCCTCCCCGGCCTCGAAAAAGTGCCCGGCGTCATCGGCGCGGCCCCTTACGTGACCGGCGCCGTCCTCGTCCAGCGCGAGGACGAGGAGCGCGGGCAGACCCGCACCGTCCAGGCCATCATCCGCGGGATCAATATCGCCCAGGAGGAGCAGCTCATGGATTTGAAAAAATTTGTCACCGGCACCGCGGACATGGCCAGCGACGAAGTCGTCATCGGCCAGCGCCTCGCGGAGGATCTCGGCGTCGCCATCGGCGACCAGGTCACCATCTATGCCCCCGGCAATATCGGCACCCTCGTCGCCGAGCTGCGCCGCGAGACCGAGGATCCCGCGGTCAAGCCGCGCACCCTCGCCGACCTCAAGGCCGAGGGCGGCATCATCATCCCCGCCCCGATGAAGGTCGTCGGCATCTTCAACAGCGGCACAAACAGCTTCGACTCCACCTTCATCCTCATGCCCCTGCACAATGCGCAGGAACTTTACGCCCTCAAAGACGCCGTCCACGGCATCGCCGTCAAAACCAACGATCCCTACCACATCGAGCGCATTCAGGACGCCGTCGATGCCCAGTTCTCCGGGCGCGTCGGCACCATCTCGTGGTACGATGAAAACCGCGCCCGCTTCGAAGCCATCCGCACCGAGAAGCACGTCATGTTTTTCATCCTCATGTTCCTCATCGTCATCGCGGCCTTTTCCGTGATGAACACCCAGATCACCGTCACCGTGCAAAAGACCCGCGAGATCGGCATCATGAAAGCCCTCGGCGCCAGCCCTGGGCAGATCGTCTGGGTCTTCCTCGCTCAGGGCATGTTCGTCGGCGTCATGGGAAATGTCACCGGCCTCGGCCTCGGCCTCGGGGTGCTCCACTATCGCAATGTTTTCCGCGACTGGCTCTCCGAGCGCCTCGGCATCGTCATCTTCTCCCCGAGCATCTACGAATTCAGCGGCATCCCCGCCGAAGTCATCCCCCGCGATGTCGCCATCATTTGCATCAGCGCCTTTCTCATCTGCTCGCTCGCCGCGCTCCTGCCGGCCTATGCGGCGGCGCGGCTCGATCCGGTGAAAGCGCTGCGGTACGAGTAAAGCCTACGTCTTCGCGACGGCGGCTTTCGCAGTGGCGTAATCGGCCCGGCGTTTTTCGGCGTCGGCTTTCGCAGCGGCGAGTTCCTTTTCCGCGGCGGCGGCAGCGCGCTCGGCTTCCGCTTTGGCGGCGCCGGCGTTCTTGGTGATCTCAGGAAGCTTCGCGCGAATCTCCGCGATCTGTTTCGCGCCTTGCTCGGCGCTGGCCTTCGCGGCGTTCCAAGTTTTCTCGGCGGCGACGGCCTGCACGGTGGCGGCCTTCAAATTTGGTTCCG
>JANOBH010000056.1:0-4302 GCA_031411535.1 Chthoniobacter sp.
GCGGCGCTCCCGCGTGAAGCCGGGGCCGTGGTGCATGGCGGGCGCGTGAAGCTCACCCATCTCGACCGCGCCTATCCGGAAAGCGCGGACGCTTTCAACCTGCTCTATCTCGTGAGCAGCGCGATCCCGCCGCATGCGCGGGAGCTGGTGCGCTTCGCGAAGGAGCGAGGGGTAAAGTTCGTCTGGAACCAGAACGGCGTGGGCTTTCCCGGCTGGGCGCGCGGGGAGGCCGAGGATTTCAACGGTCCGATGCGCGCGCTGCGGCGGCAGGCGGACTTCATCGTCTATCAAAGCCGCTTTTGCCTGGAATCGGCCGAGCGCTTTCTCGGGCCGGCGCCGTGCGCGGGCGAGGTGATCTGCAATCCGGTGGATCTCGCGCAGTTTCGCCCGTCTGCGGCAGCGCCGGATTTGGAAACGTGGCGGCTGCTGGCGGCGGGCACGCACATGGAGGCGGAGCGGGTGACGCTCGCGATCGAGTCGCTCGCGGAGCTGCGCCGGCGCGGACGGAGCGCGGAGTTGACGGTCGCCGGGCAGTTCCGCTGGCCGCGCGCGGACGCGGAGGTGAAGGCGGCGTTGGCGCGTGCGGGTGTGGCGGAGTGGGTGCGGCTGCGGCCCGCGTATTCGCAGGCGGAGGCGGTGGAGCTGATGCAGCGCAGTCACGCGCTGGTGCATCTCAAGTATCACGACCCCTGCCCGACCGTGGCGATCGAGGCGATGGCTTGCGGCGTGCCGGTGATCGCCACGCGCAGCGGCGGCATGCCGGAGCTGCTCGGCGAAGATGGCGGGGAGCTGCTGCCCGTGCCGATGAGCTGGGAAGCGCGGCATTATCCCGGCGCGGCGGGCGTAGCGGATGCCGTCGAGAGGATCATGGCCGGCTGGCCGCAGCGAAGCGCCGCGGCGCGGGAGCGGGCCGAGCGGATGTTTGGCCACGAGGCGTGGGTGCGGCGGCACGGGGAGATTTTCCGCGAACTGCTCCACGCCAAATGAGCGCGGCCACCACGACCCAGCCGCCTCGCGTCAGCGTGCTGATGACGATGTACAACGCCGCACGCGATTTGCGGGCGGCGGTGGAGAGCGTGCTCGCGCAGTCCTTCACGGATTTCGAGTTCATCATCGTGGATGACGGCTCGACGGACGGCAGCGTGGCGCTGGTGGAAAGCTTCGCCGACCCGCGCATCCGGCTGGTGCGAAACGCCGCGAACAAAGGCCAGACCGCCTGCCTGAACCAGGGCCTCGCACTGGCGCGCGGCGAATGGGTCGCGCGGCAGGATGCGGACGACATCTCACTGCCGGCACGCCTCGAAAGCCAGATGGCGGCGGTCGCCCGCGACGGGACGCTGGCGCTCGTGGGCTGCCAGGCGTGGATCATCGACGGCGGCGGCGCATTTGAGGGCACGCTGAATCTTCCGCTCGGTCCGGCGAGCATCGAATGGGCGGCGCTGTTTGAAAATCCGTTCATCCACACCGCGGCGTTGTTTCGCCGGGACCTGATCGTTCAGCTTGGGGGCTACGATGAATCCTTCCGCATCTGCCAGGACTACGACCTCTGGGAGCGGCTGCTGCGCACGCAGCGCGGCATGAATCTGCCTGCGCGGCTGGTGCAGTACCGGCACACTGCGCATTCGCTGTCGCAGGCCGCGCGCGAGACGGTGCATGCGGAATCCCTCCGCGTGCGTTCGGCGCTGTGGTCGCGCGTCTTTCAGTCGGGCGAGTGTTCCGATGAGGAAAGGGCGGCGTTTCTCCGCGGCGGGGGTCGCGCTGCTGCGGACGAGGCGGCGGACTTTTCGCGCGTCTGCCGGCGGGTGCGCGCCGCGTATCTCAAGGCGCGTCCGCATCTCGCACACGACCGCGATTTTCGCCGCACGACCGCGCTCCAGCACGCGCAGATCGGGCGCGATGCTCTCGCGGAGAATCCGCGCACCGGCCTGGCGGAACTTGCCCGCGCCTTTTCGCTCGATCCCGTTCTGCTCTTCCGTCTCGCCGCCGACCGCATCGCCGGGCCGGGATGTTTTTCCCGATGAAGATCCTGCTCTTCTCCAGCTTTGCGCACTTCGTCCTCGACCGGGATCCGTCGCGCGTCTCCGGCGGCGCGGAGCTGCAGATGGGGCTGCTCGCACGGGAACTGGCGCGACGCGGACACGACGTGGCGCTGATCGGCGCGGACCAGGGCCAGCCGGACGGGCGGGTGCTGGATGGCGTGCGCACGCGGACGGGCGGGCGCTTCGACACGGGCGGGCTCGCCGACACGCTGCACGCGCTGAAGCGTGTTGCCGCGGTGCTTCGCGAGGAGCGCCCGGAGTGGGTCGTGGTGATGGGCGCGGGGACGTGGGTCTGGTTTCTGTGGCTGCTGAAAAGGCGCTTCGGTTTCGCGCTGGCATTCATCGCGGCGAGCGATGTGGACGTGGACGGCGGCTACCGGCGGATGTTTCCCGCGCGCGGCTGGCTCTACGAGACGGCGCTGCGCCGCGTGGATCGCGCGATTGCCATGTCGGAGTATCAGCGAAACGGGCTGGAAAGGCTGGGGCTGTGGCCGGGCTTCTACCGGAATCTGCTGCTCGACACCGCCGGCGGCGGCGGAGCGAAGGATATTGATTTCCTCTGGGTCTCCAGCGCGCAGCCGCTGAAGCAGCCGGGCATTTTTCTCGACATCGCCGAGCGGCAGCCGGAGCGGCGCTTCGTGATGATCTGTCCGCTGAAACAGGACGCCGCCTTTTGGGAAAAGACGCGCGCGCGGGCGGCGACGCTGCCGAATGTCGAGTTCCACCCGCTCGTGCCGTATCACACCGTGCAGGAGTTTTTTCACCGCTCCCACGTTTTTGTGAACACGTCCGACTACGAAGGTTTCCCGAACACCTTTCTCCAGGCCGGCGTCGGTCACTCGGCGCTGCTTTCGCTCCGCGTCGATCCCGACGGGATGATCGCGCACGAGGGTGCGGGCCTATGTGCTGGCGGTGATCCGAGCGTCTTTCACGCAATGGCCGCGCGCATTCTGGACGACGCGGAAAGCCTCGCGCACATGCAGGAGCGTTGCGCCGCTTACGTCGCAGCGCGTCACGGCACGGCGGCGAATGTGGATGCCTTTCTCGACGCGCTGGACTCCGTATGAGCGCGCGGCACCGCATCCTCCACGTCATCGACAGCCTCGACCTGGGCGGCGCGCAGGTCGTGCTGTGGAATCTGCTGCGGCACGCGGATCGCGAGCGCTACGAGCCCGAGGCGGCGTGCATGCACGGGCGCGGAGTTTTCTGGGAGCGCATCGCGGCCACGGGCGTGCCGGTGCATTCGCTTTCGCCGCACCGGCTGCTGCCGCTTTATGTCCCGGCGCTGGCGGCGCTGATCGTGCGGCGGCGCTACGACGTCATCCACTGCCACCTGCTCGGCGCGAATCTCATCGCGAAGCCGCTCGCAGCGCTGCTCGGCGTGCGGGTGCGAATCAATCACGACCACTGCAACGACAAGCTCGCCGATCCGCGCGGCTGGGTCGCGGCGGCGGACGCGTGGACGAACCGCCTTTCCACGCACATCTGCGCCGTCTCGGAATCGACGCGGCGCTTTCTCGTGACGCACGAGGGCGTGCCCGAGGCGCGCGCGACCACGATTCCGAACGGCATCGACCTCGCGCTCTTTCAGCCGCGGCCCGATGCGCGCGCGGATGCGCGAAAGCGGTGGGCGCTTCCCGACGATGCGTTCGTGATCGCGGGGATCGGGCGGCTCATTTACCAGAAAAACTTTGCGCTCTTTCTCGATGTCGCCGCCGGTGT
Source organism: Chthoniobacter sp. (assembly GCA_031411535.1). Taxonomy (GTDB): domain Bacteria; phylum Verrucomicrobiota; class Verrucomicrobiia; order Chthoniobacterales; family Chthoniobacteraceae; genus Chthoniobacter. Next base: position 3,762 of record JANOBH010000056.1, read on the forward strand.
GCTGAAGCGGCAGCCGCGCGCTTTCTTTGTGCTGGCGGGCACGGGGCCGGATGAGGCGGCGCTCCGAGCGCAGGTGGCGCAGCTCGGGATCGCGGAGCGCGTCCGCTTTCTCGGCTACGTCGGCGAGATGACGGCGCTGTATCCCGCGCTCGATCTGCTGCTGCTGAGCTCGCGCTACGAAGGGCTGCCGATCACGATCCTCGAAGCGATGGCCGTGGGCATCCCGATCGTCGCATCGCGGCTCGACGGAGTGCAGGAGGTGCTGCGCGACGGCGAGGACAGCGCGCTCGTGGCGGAAGGCGAGAGGGACGGCTTCGTCGCGCGCGTGGACGAGCTGATCGCGCAGCCCGCGCTCGCCCGCCGCTATGCGGACGTGGCGCTGGCGAAAGTGCGGGCGCAGCATTCCGCCGAGGCGATGACGCGGGCGGTGGAAGCGGTCTATGCGCGGTGCCTGGGCGATGCTTCGGAGCTAGCGCGCTGATTGTCCGCTGGCTCGGCGCTCCTTGCGCGACCGCTGTCCGATGCCATAGCGTGCGGCACT
>JANOBH010000057.1:0-13687 GCA_031411535.1 Chthoniobacter sp.
CGCACGAATGCACGCAGCCGCGCGTCGCCTCGAATACATTGCTCGTGAGGAAATGCCGCGCCGGCAGCAAATCGCGCCGCGCGAACGGCCGCCCGCCGATGTCGAGCCCCGGTGCCTGCTGATAGCGCTTCCTCATTTCGCCCGCGGCAAAATCGCGCAGCAACTCCGGCCAAGTATCCTCCGCATAGCCGACCACGATTGCATCCGCGTGTGGCTCCGCGTCCTCCGGGATGAGCGTGACGTGCGGCCCGCCGAGCACGACCGCGATCCCACGTGCGCGGAAATGATCCGCCAGTTCATAAGCCCGCCGCGCCGTGCCGGTGATGACCGTGAGCCCGATCAAGTCCGCCTCCAAATCCAGCGGCACGTCCGCGATCCCTTCGTCGATCAATTCCAACTCGGCATCCAACTCCGGCGGCACGAGCGCCGCGAGCGTGGTCAGCGTGAGCGGCTGATAGCGCAGCGACTTCTTCCAAATGCCCCCGCGATCCCGGTAGAGCGGGCCTTTCGGGGAGATGAGGGCGATGCGGATCACGAGCGCCAAGCTAACGGGCTGGAGCGCGCCGGCAAAACTGAAATGCGGGATGACGACATCGACAATTTCAATGCGGCGATTCCGCGAGGGTTCGGGTAAGCAATGCGGCGCAGTCCCGATCACGATGAATGCTCACACCGACAAACCACCCGGCGAAATCCCGAATGGGCTGAACCTCGTCATCGTCGTGGCTCAGTTTGTCGCCATCGCGGCGTGCATCGGTGCGGTCGCGCGGATCGGCGGTGGATGGGCGCTGGCTCTGCTCGCGCTGGTCTTTGGCATCGTGATGAACTCCGTCTATTCCACCATCCATGAGGCGGAGCACGGGATGCTCTATTCCAATCGCCTGTGGAACGACATCGCCGGAAGTTTCACGGCGCTGTTTTTCCCGGCACCTTTCCATCTCATCCGGCAGGGCCATCTCGGGCATCACTTGCGCAATCGTTCGGACGATGAGGCGTTCGATTTCTATTTCGAGGGGGATCACAAGCTGTGGAAAATCCTCGTGCTCTACGGCATTCTCACCGGCCTGTATTACGTCGTCGTGGTGCTGAGTAATGTCGTCTTCCTGGTGCTGCCTTTTCGGGAGGAAAAAAAATACTGGCACGTCGATCAGGCTTCGACTGCTTTCATGGAGTCGCTCAACCCTCGCTACCGGCTGCTCATCCGGCTGGAATGTGCGGCGGCGGTCGCACTGCACGCGGGGCTCGTGTGGTGGCTCGCGATCCCGGTCTGGCACTACGCGGCGATGTATGCGGGCTTCGGGCTGATGTGGTCGGCGATGCAATACGTGCATCACTACGGCACGGAGCGGCATGTCACGCGCGGTGCGAGGAATCTGTGGATTTGGAAACCGCTCGATCTCGCGTGGCTGAATCACAACTGGCACCTCACGCATCACACGCATCCGTCCGTGCCGTGGGTGTATCTGCCGCAGACGGGCGTGGAGGGAAACGCGGAGCGCGGTTTTCTGCTCACGGCCTATTTGAAAATGTGGCGCGGGCCGAAACCGGCTCCAGACCGCGTGCCGAATCCGCACGCGGGCAAACTCATTTCCTGAGCGCGGCGGCGACGATGCCGGTCAAAACCGGAAGCGCATCCCATGTCGGCGTGAGGTAGTGATCCGCGCCCCAAATCGGGCAGACGATGCCCGGCAATTGCGTGCAGTCGGCGAGCAGTATCCCGCCGCCGTCATTCGGGCCGAGGGGTGAAAGCCGCGCGTAGCCGCGAGCCGCCCACGGGTGCGCGAGATGCCGCCGGAGCGGAAACCCGCAGACATGGACGACATGTATATGTGCCGGGAGCGGGGGCCACACCGAGTTCGCGTCGTGGCGCAGTTCATTCAATGCCTGTGCGCGGTATCCGCGCCACCACAACCACAACTGCACGCCCCACCAGCGCAGTGGCCGGCGACGCAGCCATTCGATCAACGGTGTGCCTTGCACAATGCCGCTGAAACTCACCCACGCCGAAACATCCTCGAACGCGGCGGCCCGATGGGACAGCGCGCGCTTCACATCGGCTCCGCCTTTGCTGAGGCTCACGAGGACGACCCGCCGACCGCGATGCGCGGCGAGCCAGTCGAGAATCGTGCCCGCGTTTTCGTCCAGCGTGCCGAGGCTCGCGGTCGGAATCACCTCAGCGGCGCAGCCTAGCTCCCGCGCGATGGCGAGCACGGACGCCCCGTCCGCGCTGGTGTGGCGGTGTTCGCGGTGAAAAGCGCCCGGCACGATCCCGATGAGATCACGGTCGTTTTTTTCCGGGTGCTGCGCCTCGTGAGCCGAACGAAGGAACTCCGCATTTGCCGGAACCCGCAAGAGTCGGTCGTGAAGCAGCGCGGTGGCAAAATCCAGTCCCTCGCTCCGCGCGAGTTCTGCGAGGTTTCTCTCCGTTCCCGTCCACGCCGTCGCTCGTGCGAACAAGCGGGCGTCCTCGTCCGCGAGGATCACGCCGCGCTCTTTTTGCACGAGAGCAAGCGCGCGCCCACGACGCCGAGCAGCAGGCCCGCCGACCCACCGCCGAGGCCCAGCCACAGCGCGGTCTTACGAGTGGCGAGCGCGAGCACGGGATTTTCAAACGCGCTGACCGAGGTGTGAAAAGCGGTGACGAGCCAGCGGTCACCGCGCTTCGCGATGGTCGCGGTGAAGACGCTGTTGAACGGCAGGTCAGAGCCGTCAGTCAGCACGAAGTGATCGTGCAGGTTTCCCCACGACACCGCCCAGTCGCCATAGACATGCCGCCCCAGCACCTCCGGTTCGGATTTGATCTCGCGCACCACGCGTTTATCGCCGGTCATCATGCGCGCGTAGAAAGCGCGGATCGCCTCCGGGCCGCGGCAGATTTCGCCATTCTGCCAGGTCGCCACGACATCGGGATCGAGATGGGCCAGGAGACCGTCGATGTCGCCCTTGGTGAAACTGGTCACCAAGGCCTCGCGCAGCTGGGTGATGGCGGCCGTCGCTTCGTCCGTATTTGCGGGCGTTGGCGACTGGCAGAAGCCGGGAACGGCGAGCGCGAACAGAAGGCAAACGATGAGCTTGTGCATGGAGGTGCGGAGTTTGACTAACGATGGATGTTTTGCAGCCAGCCGAGATATTCTGCGAGCACTTTGTCCGCCGCGACCATGCGGTCGGGATGAAAGCGAATGCCGGCGGAGCGATTTACGTCGGAGCGCACGAACTCGCGGATGAAAGATCGCCGGATGATCGCGTCCAGCGGATCGATAAGCCATCGCACCACCCGATTTCTGCTGCGCGGCACGAACACGATGTTCCGCACCGTCGTTCGATTTATGTCCAGCGGGGCGAAGCTCACGAGTCCATAGCTGGTCGTGCGCCGAAACTTCGCGGTGACCAACACAAGATTTCCGCACCAATTCTCGACGGTCATTTCCAACTCAGAGCCGGAAAACAAGCGTGTGATCCGGTCACGGAGCGATGTGCCCGTGACGCGAAACTTTGCCCGCAAGCGCCACGCGAAAGGATGTGGAGAATCGACGGCCGGCTCGCCGAGCAAGGTGCGGTCGTGTGCGCAACGGAAATGCTGCACGTCGAAACCATTCGCGCTCACGAGATGCCAGGGCGAATCCACCGTGAACTCGAAGGGCCGCGCCGCGAGCAGGTCGGTTTCGCGTAAGCCGGTGAAAAACGGGAACGGGAACCGGGCCTCTAGGCGATTGAAAAAGAAGACGTGTCCGCAGCGCTCCTCGACAGGAAAGCTCGGCTGCCGGGCGAACGGCGGAATCTCCGGCGCGGCTGGAATGTGCTCGCAGTCCCCATTGCTCCCATACTCCCAGCCGTGCAGCGGACAGACGATGCGCCCACTCTTAACGCAGCCCAGCGAAAGATCGGCGCCCATGTGGCTGCAACGTCCGCCGAGCACCGCCACCGGCTGCCCCGGCGCACGAAATGCGACGTAGCTGTGTCCGTCCGGCAGCTCGAAACGGCGCGGTGCGGCGGCGATTTCTGAGACGCTGCCGAGGTAGTACCAGGACGCGGGCGCCGGGGCAAAAGCCTGTGGGCTTGCGTCGCTGTCCGAAGGATCGGAGAAAGCTTTCAAGGCCGCGATGCAACCAACAGCGTCAGATTTCAGCAAGGATCGTCCTCATGCTCCGCCCGCGGGGAATGCGCAGATGCCATTCCTCGCCTGGCCCGGCTGGCCGCACCTGCGTTTCGCGTGGCTGCTCTCGGCGTTGAACGCGGTGTGGTTCACGGTCGCCTATGGCGGGTGCGACTGGGTCACGGCGCACCGGAGTCTGCGCGTGCCGATTCATCTCCCGATCGAGCTTTCCATCCCCCTCATCCCCGGTGCAGTGGTCGTTTACATGAGCATCTATCTGCTCTTTCTCGCAGGGCCGTTCATCGTGCGGGAGCGGCGGGAATTCACCGCGCTCATCCGCGCCCTCGCGCTGGCGACGCTCATCGGCGGGATCGGATTTTTGCTGCTGCCGTCGCGCGCGGCGTTTGGCCCGCCGGGTGATCTTGGCAGTTGGAGCGGGCTCTTCCATTTCGCCGACAGGCTGAATCTCGACTACAACATGGTGCCGTCGCTGCATGTGGCGCTCTCGGTGTGTTGTGTCGCGGCGTTCTCCCGGCACGCGTCGCGGGGTGGGCGGGCGCTGCTCTGGATGTGGGCCGTCGCCATCGCGCTCTCGACGCTACTCACGCACCAGCATCACCTCGTTGATGTCATTACCGGGTGGGGTGTGGGCATCGGTGCTGGCGGCTTCGGCACGTGGTGGGTGACGTCGGGGGAAGGCGGATTTGGGAAAGTTGCGCGAAATGTGGCGAAATGATTTGTCAGAATTTCCATGCGCGTAGAAACGTAAGGGACCGTTTCACGATGCCCCCCCGGAAATCGCAATTGCTGCCAATATGGGCTGCTGCCGCCGCAGGCTTCGGACGGGCGTGCCTGATCGCTGCGCTGGCTGCCGGGCTGGGGATGGCGGTGCCGGGGACGGGGCGGGCGCAGGGGGTGGTGACGGATGTGGATCAGTTCGTGGCGGCTTACAATGCGGCGATGCAGGCGTTCTCGGCGGCGAAGTGGGGGGAGGCGGCGAGTGGATTCGAGGCGGCGATCAAGATGATCACCGATCAGAAGGCGCCGCAGCTTCCGCCGCTGCTCTACATGACGGGCGCGGCGTATTTCAATGCGGGGGACAATGTGAAGGCGGCGGAGACTTTCAAAAAGTACCTGGCGAGGTTTCCGAATGCGGAGAAGGCGCTGGAGGTGAAGCTGGGGCTGGCGCGGGCGCAGTTGCGTGGAAAGAATTTCGACGAGGCGGCGAAGCTGTTCGCGGAGTTTGAGTCATTCCCGGCGCTGCGGGAGGAGGCGATGTCTTCGCAGGTGCAGGCTTACAAGGAGGGAGGCAAGCCGGATCTGGCGATCGGGGTGCTGGAGCGGCTGATCGCGCCGGAGATCCGGACGCCGTCGCAGACGAGCGGGGCGATCACGCTGGTGGAGCTGTACGCGGAGAAAAAGGATTCGGCCAAGGCGGTGGGGCTGCTGCAGAAGCTGGAGACGAAGACGGCGATCATCGAAAACCTGGTGGCGCTGAATGCGGTGGCGGTGAAGGTGGGAGACGAGATGCTGGAGGGGAAGCAGTACAAGGAGGCGCTCGCGGCCTACCGGGTGGTGCAGCCGCATGCCGGGGTGCTGGCTTTCCAGAGGAACCGGGTGGCGGCGCTGGAGTCGCGGATCGACGCGAATCTGAAGGCGACGGTGGGCAATCCGCAGCTGATGGCGCAGGTGCAGATGATGAATACGCAGCTCAAGGAGACGGTGGAGGAGGCGAGGCGGCTGCTGGGGGAGTTTGAGAAGCTGCCGGACTTTGGCCCGGCGCTGCTGGTGCGGATGGCGCGGGCGTTTTACGACTGGGACAAGAAGTGGGAGTCGATCGTGGTGTATGACCGTCTGCTCTCGCAGTATCGGGATTCGAAGGAGCGGGAGCCGGCGCTGTTTGGGAAGATCGTGTCGTACGCGGAGGTGAATCAGCCGGCGCTCTGCCAGAAGCTGTGCGAGCAGTACATCAAGGAATTCAAGGACGGGCCGAACGCGGGGACGGTGGGCTATCTGAGCGGGGCGGTGGCGCTGCAGGCGCAGGATTTCGCGAGCGCGGAGAATTACTTCGGGGTGATGATCGATAAGGTGGGGAACAGCGAGTACAAGGAGGATATGAGGTTCCTGCTGGGGAATGCGAAATTCATGCAGGGGAAGATCGACGAGGCGCTGAAGGACTATACGAAGTACATCTCGGATTATCCGAACGGGAAGGACTTTGAGGAGGCGACGTACCGCATCGCGCTATGCGCGATTTTCACCGGCCAGTATGAGAAGGCGATGGGTCTGCTGACGGCCTATCTGGATAAGTATCCGCAGGGCATCCTGGCGGCGGACGGGCGCTACCGGCTGATGGTGTGCAAGTATGCGGCGTCGCTCTACGACGAGGTGATAAAGGACGGCCAGCAGTGGCTGCGGGACTACCCGAAGAACCAGCAGGAGGGGGAGGTGGAGGCGCTGATCGGTGACTGCTATGCCGCGGAGAACAAGCTGGAGGAGGCGATCGGAGCCTATCAGCGGTCCTATCAGGCGGCGACGACCGATGAGGTGCTGAATTACTCGCTTTTCGAGGCGAGCAAGCATTTGCAGAAGCTCGGGAAATGGCCGGAGGTCGCGAAGATGTTCGAGGAGTTTGTGCGGTCGAAGCCGGACCACATCGCGGTGGTGTCGGCGATGTTCTGGATCGGCAAGGCGCGGGCGAAGGAGGGGAAGGTGGAGGAGGCGAAGTCCTTCATGGTCGCGAACCTGAAGAAGTACATCGAGGATCCGAAACGCGAGGCGGTGGAGCTGCTGCTCCAGCAGCTCGCCCAGCTCTGCGCGAGGCGGCCGCGCGCGGTCGCGCCGCCGGCGGCCGTGGCTGCCGATGGCTCTGCGGCCGTGGCCGCGCCGGAGCCGGCGCCTGCGACTCCGCCGCCGTACGACGCCTACGCGGAACTCGCGAAGCAGGTGGCGCCGCTGGACTCGAGTACGAATGTGACCACGAAGGCGCGGCTGCTTTACGCGAAGGCGGAGCTCGCGAGGCTCATCAAGAAGCCGGACGATGCGGACAAGATCTACTTGGAGATGAGCGAGCGTTTCAAACCTGAGGATCTCAGCCCGTTCCTGCTGGCGCAGCTCGGCGACTTTCTTTTTGAGCGCGGGAGTATCGAGAAGGCGGCGGGGCTTTATGAAAGGCTGAAGGAGGATTTTCCGAAGAGCGACTATCTGGACTATGCGTATGTGGGGCTCGGTGAGGTGGCGCTGAGCAAGAAGCAGAACGAAAAGGCGCTCGAGCTTTTCACCGACGCGCTGGACAAGATCGGGGCCAGCTCAAAGATGAAGGAGGCGACGCTCGGAAAGGCCAAGACGCTCTTCGAGCTGAAGCAATATCCCGAGTCAAAGAAGCTCTTTGAGCAGGCGGCGTCGGTGCGGGAGTGGCGCGGGGAATCGACGGCGTTCGCGATCTTTTCGCTGGCGGAGATCGAGGCGGCGCAGGGCAGGTATGCGGAGGCGATCGCGCTGTACCGGCGGGTCTTTGTGGCGTATCAGAAGTATCTGCCGTGGGTGGCGAAGTCCTATCTCCGCGTGGCGGAGACGTTCGACAAGATGGGCAAGCGGCAGGACGCGATCGAGAATCTGAAGGAGATGCTGCGCAATGAGAGGCTGGCGAAGTTTCCTGAAACCGAGGCCGCGCGGAAGCGGCTGCAAGAGTGGGGAGGGGCGGCATGAGGACGGCGGGGAAAAGGCGGCTGGCGCGGGCGCTCTGCGCTCTGATTTTTGCCGTGGCTGCGGTGGCGTCCGCTCCGGCGCAGAACATCCTGATGAAGGACGGCAAGACGGTCCCGACGAAGGGGATCCGGCGGCAGGGCGACATGATCATGGCTACGGTGGAGATTTCCATCCCCGGAAGCGGGGACCAGCCGGCCAAGGTGCAGACGGGTCAGATCGGCTACCCGCTTTCGCAGATCGCCCGGCTGGACTTTCCCGAGCCGACGCAGCTCAGCACGGTGCCGGATCTGATCGTGGCGGGAAAGTCGGCGGAAGCGCTGGCGCAGATCGAGCCGGTGGTGCGGTACTACGAGTCCTTCCGGGATGCGCCCGGGAGCTGGTGGGCCGATGCGGCGCTGCTCAAGATCGAGGCACTGCAGGCGGTGGGGAATTTCAAGGATGCCGAGACGCTGATCGGGAGCCTCTCGGTGCTCGCCTCGGACCCGGAGACCACGCGGGCGGCGAGGGCTTTCATCGCCGCGGGGCTGACCCGGCGTGGCGAGCATGGGAAGGCGGTGGAGATGTTCGAGCAGGTGATCAAGGATGCGACCAAGCCGACGACGCTGGCGACGGCCTCGGTGAACAAGGGTCAGAGCCATCTCGCGCTGAAGCAGTATGAGCCGGCGCTGATCTCCTTCCTTCAGGTTCCCGTGTTTTACCCGAATCAGAAAACGCTCGTCCCGCAGGCCATGCTGGGGAGCGCAAAAGCCTATTTCGGTCTCGAAGACCTGGCGCGCGCCAAGTCCACGCTGGATGAGCTGCTGAAGGACTTTGGCTCGTCACCGCAGGCGGCGGAGGCCAAAGTCGAGCTGGAAAAAGTCGCCAAGCGCGAGAAGGCGCTCGCCCCGCCCAAATGACGCCACCCTTTCACCCCCAAAATCCCAGCCTATGAAACTCAAGTACGCCTACCTCCTTTCACTTCTCGCCGCGGCGCTTTTTTGCGTCGTTTCCAGCATCCACGCGCAGGCTCCCGCCGGCGAGGGGGCAAAGCCCGAAGCCGCTGCGGCGGTCCACACGAAGACCCTTTGGGAGCAGATCAAGGAAGGCGGATGGGTCATGGTGCCGATCGCGCTTTGCTCCGTGGCGACGCTGTATCTCATCGGCGACGGCGTCATCCGCACGGGTCTGAAGCGGGTCATGCCGCAGGCGCATGTGGATGCTGTGAAGAGCAGCTTCCGGCAGGGGGATTACGTGGGAGCCCATACCTACTGCCGCGCGAATCCCTCGCCCTTTACGAATGTCTGCGGTGTCGCGGTGAGTCTGCTCGGTGAGGGAAAGCAGGTCGTCGAGGAAGGGCTGATCGGGGAGCTGGCGAAGGAGAGTTCGCAGATGAATAGCTGGATCAGCTATCTGTCGGTCATCGGTGTCTGTACGCCGATGATCGGTCTGCTGGGAACGGTCACGGGCATGATCAAGGCGTTTGCGACGCTGGGCAGCTCGGGCATCGGCGACCCGTCAAAACTGTCCGAGGCGATCGGCGAGGTGCTGGTGGCGACGGCGAGCGGTCTGCTCATCGCGATCCCCGCCTTCATCGGCTACTACGTGCTGCGCAACCGCGCCGTGAAGGCGCTCCACGACATCCAGGACACCATGGCGAATCTCCTGCGCAAGATGCCGTACCATCAGCTCGAGGGTGCGCACATCGGCGACGATGAGCTTTACGCGGCGACGCCGAACTGGATCGGCCATGAATCGCACGGACCGGAGGCCCACGTCTAAACCGAGGCACGGAAACAATGAACCGGAGAATTTGCTGACATGGCTGGCGGCGGAGGCGGAGGGGAGGGCGAGCCCGAGTTCCAGATCGCGCCGATGATCGACGTGCTTCTGGTGCTGCTGATCTTTTTCATGAGCATCACCACCACGCAGGTCCTGAAGGTGGACAAGTCGATCAACCTCCCGCTGGCTCCGGATGCCTTGAAAAAGGACAGCACGCGCAGCGAGGCGATCGTCAATGTGCGCTGGGATCACGCGAAGAAGAAGGCGGCCTACGTGATGAACGACCGGGTGTACCCGGACCTTCCGGACCTTGTAACAGCGATCAAGGACGCGAAAAAGGTGGGTGAACTGAAAGTCACCAGCGGTGCGAATCCGGCGTTTCGCGTGGTGATCCGCGGCGACCGCGATGCGTCGGCGATCAGCGTCTCGCGCGCCATGAATGCCGCGGCCGAGGCCGGAATCGGCGACATCTCTTTCTCCGCCACCAACAAGGACTGAGCCGATGAAACGCCTGCCGACGAACGCAAATGAAGGGATGGTCGGATTCCAGATCGCCCCGATGATCGACGTGGTATTCGTGATCATGCTCTTTTTCATGGTCATGGCCGGCGCCGTGAAGGTGGAGAAGGAACTGAACACCCAGCTTCCCGGCAACGCCGAGACGGCCGGGCCGGTGGAGATGGTGGATGAAATGGTGATCGCGATCAGTGAGGCGGGCGAGGTGACGCTCAACGACGAGCCAATGGACACGCCGACGAGCAAGGACATGTCCGCGCTCAAGGTCACCCTCACGCGGCTGAAGCAGGCGGGTGATCAGTCGAAGACGCCGACGATGGTCACCGTCGTGAGCGAGCCGCTGGCGAAGTACAGCCGGACGGTGGACGTCCTCAATGCGCTGTCCGTCGCCGGGATCTCGAACGTCACTTTCACGATCAGCGAGGACGAGTGAACCCGGCGGATGCCGCGCCAATCGGGGCGGACGCGCGCTTGTTATAGCAGCCGCGAGGGCTGGCCGGTGCTTTCGAGGACGGAGTGCCAGAGCTCGCTTTGCGGATCGACCTTGCGGCGACCCTGCGTGGCGAGCGGGATGGGGAGATGCACGAACGCCCCGTGCCAGCGGCCGGCGAGCATGCCCGTCTTGCCGGCCATCGCCGCGTGGACGGCGTGCTGCGCGAGCTGCGAGCAGTAGAAATTGTCCGCGGCATTCGCCGGGACGCTGCGGATCATGTAGCTCGGGTCGATGTACTTCAGATTGCACTCGATCCTGCGCTCTTTGAAAAAGGCGTTGATCCGGTCTTTGAGGTAGAGGCCGATGTCGCCGAATTTCTTGTTGCCGCTCGCGTCGGTCGCGTCTTCGGCTTCGAGCAACTGCTGCCCGGCACCCTCCGAGACGACGATGACCGCGCCCTTTTGCTTCGCGAGCCGGTAGCGGAGCATTTCGAGGAGGCCGCCCGCGCCATCGAGCTCAAAGGGGACCTCCGGGATGAGGACGAAATCCACATTGCTCCCCGCGAGCGAGGCGTAACACGCGATGAAGCCGGAGTCGCGGCCCATGAGCTTCACCACACCCACGCCATTCATCGAGCCGAGCGACTCGGTGTAGGCGCATTTCAGCGCCTGCACGGCCACGCCGAATGCCGTCTCGAAGCCAAACGACTTGTCGAGAAACATGATGTCGTTGTCGATGGTCTTCGGGATGCCGACGACCGCCTTTTTCAGGCCGCGCCGCTCGATCTCCTTTGTCAGCTCAAAGGCTCCGCGCAGCGTGCCGTCGCCGCCGACCACGAAGAGAATGTCGCAGCTCATCTCATCGAGGAAATCGACCATTCCGCCAATGTCCTGCGGGCCGCGCGATGTGCCGAGGATGCTCCCGCCGAAGCTGTGGATTTGCGAAACGGACTCCGGCTTCAGCACCATCGGCGTGTGCCCGTACTGCGGGATGAGCCCCTCGTAGCCATAGCGGAAGCCGTAGGTTTTCGTCACCCCGTACCGCAGGTGGAGCTGTGTCACGATGCCGCGGATGATGTCGTTCAGCCCCGGGCACAGCCCGCCGCAGGTCACGATGCCCGCGGTGGTCCTGCCCGGCTGGAAGAAGAGCTTCTCGCGAGCTCCGGCCACCTCAAAGCTGAGCTGCGGCTGCGGCACCTCGCCCGGCGACATGCGGTGGTCGAAAAGGACGCGCTCCGCGTCGGTCTTGAAACTCACCTCCACTCCGCCGCGATGACGCAAAGGGGAAATGAACTCGCACGGTCCGAGTGATTTGATCGTCGTGTCCATAAAGGCGCAGATGAATGGCGGGCCGGGCACGCAAGCTCAAGGTCGAAACTGAGGCCGCGGGGCGGAAATGAAGAATGCCGGCTGACGGAGGACCGGGAAAACGCCCCGCTTGCCAAGCGGCCATCCGCTTTCCATCATCGCCACGAAATCAACAACACCGGTCCCCGCATCGCGGGACCACATCCTGACAAAAAAAACCATGGCTCACGAATTGCCCGCACTCCCGTATCCCTTCGCCGCCCTCGAACCCTCCATCGACGCGAAGACGATGGAGATCCACCACGACAAGCACCACGCCGCCTACGTCACGAACCTCAACAAGGCGCTCGAAAGCGCGCCAGCCCTCGCCGGCAAGAGCGCCGAAGACCTGATCCGCGATCTCGCCAGCGTGCCCGACGCCATCCGCGGCCCCGTCCGCAACAACGGTGGCGGCCACGTCAACCACTCCTTCTTTTGGAAGCTCCTCAAGCCCGGCTCCGACGGCCAGCCCGTGGGCAAACTCGCCGAGGCGATCACCGCGACGTTTGGCGATGTCGAGCAACTCAAGGAAAAGGTGAATGCCGCCGGCGTCGGCCGCTTCGGCTCCGGCTGGGCCTGGCTCTGCGTGAAGGACGGCAAACTCGAAATCTGCTCCACCGCGAACCAGGACAACCCCATCATGGGCGCGGCAATCGCCGGTTGCGGCGGCACGCCCGTCCTCGGCATCGATGTCTGGGAGCACGCCTACTACCTCCACTACCAGAACCGCCGCCCCGACTACCTCAAGGCCATCTGGAGCGTCATCAACTGGGCGCAGGCCGAGGAAAACTACCAGGCTGCGTTGAAGTAAACCCTGCCCATCGCCGGGTCTAAAACGCCGCGCTGCGATCCAGCGCGGCGTTTTTCGTCGCCGGCATTTCCCCCGCGGCGCGCCGCTCCCCGCCGCGGACGCGGAAATATCCGCGATGAGCTTTGACATCGCCGAGCGTGCTCCGTTATTTCCTCGCCTCATCGGGGAAGCAGGACGGGCGCTGACTTGCGCCGCCGGGCCGCCCTCCGCGCGCCCCCTCCATTTTTACCTCTCCCTCCCGTGGCCCAGAACGACGAATACATCCTCGAAATCCTCCTCGAAACTGGTCTCGCGACGAAATCCCAGGTCGAGCGGGCGCGGGCGGAAAAGAAGGAGGACGAAGCGGTGGCGGATGTGCTCATCTCGCAGGGCGTGGTGTCGCAGGAGGACGTGACAAAGGCGCTGGCTTCGCATGCGGCGATGGACTTCGTGGACATCAGCGCGTTTGCGGTGCCGGAGGACATCGTGCAGATGCTGCCGCGCGATCTGGCGAGGCGCTTCAAGGTGATCCCGCTCGCCATCTCGGACACCGGCCTGACGCTCGCGACGGCAGACCCGCTGAATTTCGACACCTTCGATTCGTTGCATCACCTGCTTCAGCGCGATCTCGAGTTTGTCTGCGCCACGCCGGACGCGATCACGACGGCCTACCGCAAGTACTACGGCACTGCCGACGAGGCGGCGGACAGTCTGGCTGCGGGGCTCGGCGGCGATATCGAGATCTCGGGCGAGGGCGGGTCCGTGGGAGCCGAGGGCGACACGCAGGACGCGCCGATCATCAAGATGGTGTCGATGATGCTGATCGAGGCCTACAACATGCGGGCCTCCGACATCCATCTGGAGCCGCTGGAAAAGCGCTTCCGCGTCCGCTTCCGCATCGACGGCGTGCTGCACGAGATGCAGAACCCGCCGAAGAAACTCCAGACCGCGATCATCTCGCGGCTGAAGATCATGACCGGCTCCATGTCCATCGCTGAGAAGCGGCTTCCGCAGGACGGGCGCATCCAGGTGAAAATGGGCCG
>JANOBH010000058.1:0-4109 GCA_031411535.1 Chthoniobacter sp.
GGCTCCATCGCGTCCCAGCAGCACTGCGCGATCTGCTGCACGCTCGCGCCTTCGGGCCATGCGACGCCGGGGTGCGCGATGACGCGGCAGGAGCCGTCGGGCTGCGGGCGGGTCTCGACTGGCACGAGCAGCGCATTCGCCCGCTCGGCGAGGACGGCGTGGATCAGCGGCACGCACATTTTCATCCCGAAGCCCTCGATGACCGTCGCGGCCTGGCTGGGGCGGAGATTCAGGTCGATGAGCATCCCGGTCGCGCCGCCGCGTTTCACGGTCTTGAGCATGCGGAGGATGGAGTTTTCCTGCGCGATGATCGTCTGGCCGGAGACCTGCCGCAGCGTCTGGAAAACCGCGGTCAGGCGCGGGTTCTTGAAGTTTTCGGCCACCACGACGTTTCCAAAACCGAGCAGGCCGCACGCGATGCTCGCCCATTCCCAGTTCCCCTGATGCACGCACATGAAGACGGTGCCGCGCTTCTCCCGGGCGAGTTGCTCACGGATCGCCTCGAAACCTTCGAGCTGCGCGAAGTGCGGCCCGTCCGCCGGCCACGGGCGGTGCATCCAGAAAAGATCGAGCATCGTGCGCAGGAAGTTCTGATACGACGCGCGCGCGATGCCCCGGCGCTGCGCAGGCGTGTAGCGGCCGCCGAAGACGCATTCGATGTTTGAAAGCGCCACGCCGCGCCCGCGCGCATCAAGCAGATAGGCGAGCGAGCCCAGGCCATTCGCCAGCCGCATGCACGCGCGGCGCGAGAGCCGCGGCACGGCCCGCATGAGCAGGCGGCAGCCGGCTTCCTCGATGCGGTGGCGGAATTCTTTCCAGCGGGACATGGAGGGGAAGAATGAAGAGGGAAGAATGAAGAATGAAGAGGTTCTTCTTCATCCATCCGACTTTCGTCTTCATCCTTTCCACATGCTCCTCGACATCGCCCGCTCAATCCTCGCCCGGCCGACCGCGCCCTTTCACGAGGACGCGGTGCGCGCGGAGATTCTCATGCAGCTCGCGCAGTGCCCGCACGTCACGGCGGAGCTGGATGACTTTGGAAACGTGCTCGCGTGCTACCGGCGGGGCGCGACCGAGGCGCGTTACGCCTTCGCCGCGCACATGGATCATCCCGGCTACGTGGGCGGCGAGTTCCTCGGTGGAGTGCCCGTCGAGTATCGCGAGAGGAATCCGCCGGTGCGCGATTTCGGCGCGTTTGCGATGTGGGATCTGCCGCCCTTCGAGCTGCGCGACGGGCGCATTTTTTCACGCGCGTGCGATGACCTGATCGGCTGCACGGCCATCGTCGCGCTCTTTCACGAGCTGGAGAAAGCGGGCGCGGAAGCCTGTGTCCACGGGCTTTTCACGCGCGCGGAGGAGGTCGGCTTCGTCGGCGCGATCCGGCTGGCGCAGTCGGGCCGCGTGCCGACGGCGCTGACCGTGGTGTCGCTGGAGACGAGTTCGGAGAAAGGCGGACCGGCGACGATGGGCGCGGGCGTGATCGTGCGCGTGGGAGATCGCACGTCCATTTTCGACGACGCGGCCACGGCCTCGCTGATGGACGCGGCGAAGCGCGCAGGCATCCCGGTCCAGCGCCTCCTGATGAGCGGCGGCACCTGCGAGGCCACCGCGTACCAGCTCTACGGCTACCGCAGCGCCGGGCTGTGCGTGGCGCTGGGGAACTACCACAACTGCGGCCCCGATCTTCAGATCGCGAGCGAGTTTGTGTCCGTGGATGACGTGGCGGGGATGGTGCGCCTCATGGTCGCGGCGACGACTGCGCCGCCCGCCGCGGAGCCGCATGCCGCCTTGCGCGCGCGGCTGGAGGCGGGCGTCCTCGGCTATGCGCGTTTCACCGGCGGCTAGTCGCCGTAGTTGAAAGGGTCCGCGAATTTCCCGTCGGCCGTCACGCTGGTATCCGTGAGCGTTTTGAGGAATGCGACGAGCGCCGCCTTGTCCTCCGCGCTGAGATTGAGCCGGCGGGGCTGTCCCGCGCCGGGTGTGCCGGGCGGATTCCTCAGCGGCGGCGAGAGGTTCGGATGGTTCACGACGTTCTGGTCGTAAAAATCGACCACGGCCTCGAGCGTGGAGAAGCGGCCGTCGTGCATGTAAGGCGCGGTGAGTTCGACGTTGCGGAGCGAGGGCACCTTGAAAAGCCCCTCATCCTGCGGCCGTCCGCTCAGCGCGCCCACGCCGTTGTCCACGTAGGGGTTTTCGAGGCCGTTGTTGTTGATGTTCGGCCCGGGGACGAAATTGTCCGTGCCGTGGCAGGCCGCGCAGTTTCCAAGGGTCGGAGTCTGAAATATCTGGCGGCCCCGGTTTTCCTGCTGCGTGAAGTTTGCGAAGCCGGACGCCACTCCGGCGTCAAAGCGCGACTGCGTGGAAATGATCGAGCGGACGAACTGCGCGAGCGCGCGGGAGATGCGGTCGGTCGTGACGGTCGGGGTGCCGAAGGCGGCTGTGAAAAGCGTGGCGTAGTAGGGCTCGGCGCTGAGGCGCGCGACGAGGTCGGGCAGGGTCATGCCCATCTCGACGGCATTCTGGATCGGCTCGAGCACCTGGGCTTCCAGACTCACGGCGCGCTCGTCCCAGAAGAAGCTGCGCCGCTGATACCAGCGCGCATTCGTCAGGCCCATCGAGTTTCGCGGCGTGAGCCCGCCCTCGAATCCGACGCTGAATTTCCGCGGGTCGGAGAAGCCGTGCTCGCGCTGATGGCAGGACGAGCAGGAGATCGTCCGGTTTTGCGAAAGGCGCTTGTCGTAAAAAAGCGCGCGGCCAAGCGTGGCGGCGGCGTTGGTCACCGGGTTGTTCGCGGGGGTGCTGTCCTGGCCGAGGATGGGCTGGACGAGAAAGCTCGGCGGGAGCACGGGCGCGGCGTAGTTCGCGAGCGGCGTCGGGAGCAGCAGCGCATTCGCCGTGGTGCTGGGGATGTCGGCGCGCGCGGGATCGTATTGGGTGCGGAAAAAAAGGCGGGCTCCCGGCGCGGGGGTGAAGCTGACCGACCGGCGAAAGCTCCCGTTGTGGACTTTCCACGTCTCCAGGTTCGTCCAGTTCACGAAATCGGGGGAGCTTTGCAGGACCCAGACGTGGCCGCCGGGGTCGGTCACTCCCACGCGGGCGGAGTTTGGCGCGGCGCCCGGCGAGATGATCGAGGAACTGCCGGCAGGGAGCTGCGCTGCAGCGAATGGGGCCGCGGCCGCCAGCATCGCGGCGAGGACTGTCAGTTTGGAGAGGTTGAAGGGGGTGGTGGGATTCATAACAGCGTGACTCTCCAGCGCCTGTGTAAGCGCCGTATGTGGACTGGGACGGGAATTTGTAAAGCAACGGTAAAATCCAGCAGCGGAATGGACGGCCCCGGCTGTCTCCCTACACTCCGCCGCGTGAAACGAATCCTTTTCCACGTCATGCTGCTGGCCGCGCTCGCGCTCGGCGGCTGCGCGACTTCCGACTCCGCGACGCGCTACTCCGGCGGCGGCACACTGCGACAGAGCGCGGCGCCGAGGGCGGTGAATCTGCGGCCGATGATCGTGCCGAAAGGGCGCGTCGGGCGGCGCATCGAGTTTCCGCTGAATGCGAGCTACATCACCGTCCACAGCACGGGCAACCGCGGTGCGACGGCGCTCCAGCATGCGCGCGGGATGGCGGCGGGCACGTTTCGCGGGCGGACGAAATGGAACCGCACGGGATACATGACGTGGCACTTCACGGTGGATGACCGGGTGGCGATCCAGTCGCTGCCGATGACGATCCAGGGCGAGCACGCGGACCACGACGGGCCGGGGAACAACCGGAGCATCGGGATCGAGATCTGCGAGTTTCGCAGCGCGCGGCAGCAGGCGGCGGCGATCGACCGCGCGGCGCGGCTCACGGCGTGGGTGATGCGCGACCGGGGCATCCCGCTCGACCGCGTGGTGCCGCACTACCACTGGCCGCAGCGTCATTTTAAGAACCATCAGAAAAACTGCCCGCGCATCCTGCTCGATCGCGGCAGGCCGGGGCCGCGGTGGGCGGCGTTTCTGCGGAAAGTGCGGGGGTATTTGTAGGCGGGGCTTCCCAGCTCCGCGCAGGCGAGCGCAGCGAGGCGGCCTGCTCCTGCCTCCCCGCCGCCTTCGCCCGCGCCGCGCGGGGCT
>JANOBH010000059.1:0-3991 GCA_031411535.1 Chthoniobacter sp.
CTCGCCGGGGAGGAACTCGCCGAGGAAAAGCACGAATACTGCGATGGCCGGGTTTACGCCATGGCTGGCGCGACCGATGGGCATGAACTCGTTTCCGGCAACTTTTTTGCCGCGCTGCACGCCCACCTCCGCGGCAAAGGCGGCCGGGTTTACAAATCCGATATGAAGGTGCGCGTGCTCTTCCGCGACGCGGTGCTTTTCTACTACCCCGACGTGCTCGTGGCCTGCGATCCCACCGACCCGAAAGACACCCACCTCGACAAGCCCAAGCTCATCGTGGAAGTGCTCTCCGCGGACTGGAAGCGGGACTTGGCGGAGAAGGCGCAGATGTACCGGCACCTCCCGACGCTTGAGGAATACGTCGTCGTCGATCCCCGGCGCGACGTGCCGGAGGTCTTCATTCACCGCCGCGCCGACGGCTGGGAACCGCCGGAAATCGTGCAAGGCATGACCGCCGAGTTCAGCCTCCGCTCAGTAGCGCTCACGTTGAAAGTCGCGGACCTCTTCGCGGTCTGACGGTTGCCCTGCCGGCCGGGTTCCGCTGGCGGTGCCGTAGCTTCTCAACTCTTTGGCAAAGGCGGCGGTTGCTTTGGCAACGGCGGTGGCGTCGCAGGTGGCGGATCGTTGATGAAGAGCACTTCGCCAGACTTCGCGGGAATCCGCCCTTCGGCAATCAATCCATCCAATTCGGCAAACTCATCCGCCTTCAACCGACTCCCGCGAGCCTCCACGAGACGGAGGTCACCAGTGCCGAGCGAGAGAGGGATCGGGTAAAAGTTTTCCCATCGTTTCCCCGACGGACCGTCCCGAAAGCTGGACACACATGGGAACCGCGTCCCCAGTGCCGTCGAGTGACCGGGGAGCACGCGAAGCGCTTCACGCTTCACCGCAATCGACGTGGGTCCGGCACCAGTATCCATGTCCGCAATCGACACGAACTCCAGCGGGTCGGTCGAAACCACCACCCCCGGCGTAAGAGCGGCATTCTTGAAAATCATTGACGCGAGCGCTCTCAAGCGAGCCAGCAACGCCGCGGCGATCAGAGCGGGCAGCGCCAAAAGC
Organism: Chthoniobacter sp.; assembly: GCA_031411535.1. Classification (GTDB taxonomy): domain Bacteria; phylum Verrucomicrobiota; class Verrucomicrobiia; order Chthoniobacterales; family Chthoniobacteraceae; genus Chthoniobacter. Next base: position 1,063 of record JANOBH010000059.1, read on the forward strand.
GTTCCGGTGACCCACCAATGCAAAAGAAACAGCAGCCCCGCCAGCGGAGCAAACACCAGGAAACACTGCGCGAGAAAACGATGCACCGACGCATACCGGCAATAACGCAGGAAATTCAGCGGCACCTTCGCCGCCCGTCTCGCGACTGTTCCGTGCATACTTTCCCCCGCGTCATCCCAGTCCTCCGGCTCCTTGCCGTCCGGTTTGGTCTCGGCGGCCACCGGCACCGGAGGCAGAGGATCCAGCAAGCGTCCGCTCAACCAAAAGCGTCCGAAGACGACTCCGCCCACCTGCGGTTCACGCGGCACCATCTCGGCGCTCGCGACGATGTCCATGCACCCGCCGAGCGTGCGGATCGTCAGGACGTAAAATGGGCGCTCGCTCAGCAGGTTCTTCCGGCGTTCCCAGGCAAGGATGCGCCCGGCCAAAACGGCCCGCGCCCCGGGCGGCGAATCGGTCTTGCGTCCGGTGTTGAAAAGGCCGCTCGGAATGAACGACTCGACCGCCATCCTCATCCCGGAATTATCGCCGGTCCGCGCCTCAGACTCCGCGCGCTGAGCTTGAACAAACTCCTCCTCGCTGGCCGAGATGTTTAATTCCTCCGCAAACCCGACCAACTGCACCCGAGCGCGAACGGGCAGAGTCAGACGCGCCGCATACTGCCGGAAATCCGGCACCTCAAAGAGGACGGGACATCCGCATCCTTCCTCCTCCGCCATCGTTCCGTGCAATCCGCCGTCCAGCGGCGTACTCGCTCCCGGCGTCGTCTGCCCGAGATCGAGCGCAAAGCCCGCTGCTGCCGGGCCGTTGGTTCCCGCGAAATGGGGGTGCCCGCCGATGATTTCCCCTTCCGGCGACATCTGCATCCAAAACTCGCAGCCTTCCGGCGTGGCAAAGTGCAGATAAGTCCCGCCCGCAAAAGTTGGAACCGGCTTGCTCATCGGCGCTGTCAGCCCAACCAGCGTATCGAAATCGTCGAGATCGTTGACGCGAAACCCGATGCAATCGAAATGCGTGGCCATCCGCCGATGCCTGCCATGATCCAGTTGGCGAAACAAGTCATTCGATCCCGCCGCCGCGCCGACATCCTAATCTTTACCCTGCGTTCCTTGCCTCGACTCGTGCCCGGCTGTTAGCTTTGCCCGGTCAAAAGCCAGCCACTACCGATGATCTCCGCACCCGAACCCAGCGAGCAGTTTCACACCGACGCCGACCGCACGACGGCGGATGATCCGCGGCGGGCGGCGGTGCGGAAGGCGCTGGGGAATTACAAGACGGCGCGCGGGAAGACGGAAAATGCCTTTGCGAGCTGGCAGCATGCGCGGGATGCGGCGGCGGCGATCAAGTATGAGGGCGTGAATCATCTCGACGTGTACCTGCGCGAGTTTGAGCAGAAATTCACGGCGCGGGGCGGGAAGGTTTTCTGGGCGAGCAACAGCGCGCAGGCGCGGGAATACATCCTCAGTCTCGCGCGGGAGCGCGGGGTGAAATCCATCGTCAAATCCAAGGCGATGACGAGCGAGGAGATCCACCTGAACGCCGCGCTGGAGAAGGAAGGCTACGCGGTCGTGGAGAGCGATCTTGGGGAGTTCATCCAGCAGCTCATGCACGAGCCGCCGTATCATTTCGTCTTCCCGTGCATGCACCTGAAGCGCGAGGAAATCAGCGCCCTGTTCGAGCGCGAACTCGGCAGCGCGAAGACGGATTCTCCCGAGGAGCTGACGATGATCGCGCGGCGCTTCATGCGCCGGCACTACCTCGAAGCGGACATGGGCATCTCGGGCGGGAATTTCATCGTCGCGGAGACGGGGATGATTTCGATCACCGAAAACGAAGGCAACGCGCGCCTGACCACGGCGATGCCTAAGATCCACGTCGCGCTCATCGGTATCGAGAAAATGGTGCCCAAGCTCGCCGACCTCGCGCTGCTCCTGCCGATGCTCGCGACCGCCGGCACTGGACAGCATCTCACCTGCTACAACTCGATGTACGGCGGCCCGCGCCTGCCCGGCGAAATCGACGGCCCGGAGGAGTTTCACGTCGTCCTGCTCGACAACCACCGGACCCGCCTGCTCGCCGACGCCGAGCAGCGCGACGCGCTCCACTGCATCCGCTGCGGCGCGTGCCTGAACGTGTGCCCCATTTTCAAAAACATCGGCGGCCACGCCTACGGCACCACGTATCAGGGGCCCATCGGCTCGGTCATCACACCGCACTTTCGCGGCTTGCAGGACTGGAAGCACCTCAGCGGCGCGTCGTCGCTCTGTGGTGCCTGCACCGAGGCGTGCCCGGTGAAAATCGACATCCACCACCACCTCCTGCACAACCGGCGCAACGCCGTGCAGGAAAAGAAGGTGTGGTGGGAGCGGCTGATCTGGTTCGGCTACGTGGAGCTGATGAAGCGCCCGTGGGCCTTCAAGATCGCCATGCGCCTCGCGCCGCTCGGGCAGAAACTGCACGCGCTGGTGCTCGGCACGCCGCTCGATCCCGTGGGCGCGTGGACGAAGACGCGCGAATTTCCCGAGGCCGCGCCGCAGTCCTTTCACGACTACTGGCAGGAGCGAAAGGCGGCGCGCAAATGAAACTCACGCAAAGACGCAAAGGCGCGAAGGCCACGGTGCGGCAGTATTCACTGCGCTGCGGATTTCACTCTCAGCGAACGAACTCCCTTTGCGCCTTTGCGCCTTTGCGTGAAACCCAATCGGAGGTGCGCGAATGAACGGCGACCGCGAACAAATCCTCGCGCGCGTGACCGAGGCGCTCCGCGTGCCGGCACCGCGGCATCACGAAAAGCAATCGAAGCCCGCCACGCACACCGTCACCGCGCCATTCCGCGAGTGGCTGCCGCAGGTGGGCGCTTCGCAGGCGGAGCAGGTGGCCCTTTTCGCGAGGCAGTCCGACGTCCTGCGCACCGAGTTTCGCGAATGCG
>JANOBH010000060.1:0-19729 GCA_031411535.1 Chthoniobacter sp.
CTTCGTTTCCGGGTCGATGCGGAGCGGGGCGAGCAGCCAGCGGTGGTAGTACTCCTGGCGCAGGCGCGCGGCGGCGGTGGCGAGGTTCGGGCCGGGCGCTTCGAAGACGGCGGTCGCGGCGCGGTCGCCGAGGGCGTGGCACTGGAGGCAGTTGAAGCCGCCGTTTTCGCCGAGGAGCGTCTCGCCGGCTTTCACCTTCTCCGGCGCGCGCGCCGGTGCCGCTGCGGGTGTGAGCGGAAAGCCGTGCTCGAGCGCGAGGCCGTTCGCAATGCCTTCCGCAACCGCCGGGAAGCCGGGCATGCGGGCGATCATCCACGGGCGCGGCTTGACCTTGCCGTGGCCGGCGATGAACTCCGCCATCCACGCGGGCTGAAGTTTCTCCCCGAGCCAGGTGAATGCGGGGAGCGCGGTGGTGGCGACGGGATGGCCTTCGCCCTCTTCCTGCGGCGCGGCGGCGGCGAGCGGTGCGGTTTCGTCATCGAGCTGCGACCACACGCTCTGGCGGCCGTCGCGCGCGTGACAGGTGGTGCAGCGGAGCTGGGTGATCTGGCGCTCGGCGAATTCGGCGTGCGAGTCCTGCTTCAGCGACGGCAGACCGGTCGCGGCGAAAGCGGTGAGCGCATCGCGCTGCGCGGGCTTGAGTGCGAAGTCGGGCGCTTTTCCGCGCGCGGCGGCATCGGGCGCGAGGCAGCCTTTTGTCCACGCCGTCTTGAGCGTGACGGCGAGAGCGGGCGTGGTCGTGGGCGGCATGCCGGCGTGACAATTCAGGCAGCCGGTGCTGGCGAGAAGCTGCGCGCCGCGCGCGGCGTCGCCTTTCGGCCCGGCGGGGAATTCCTGCTTCGCGGAGAGCAAGAGATACGCGGTGAGTTTCGCAGCTTCGTCGTCGGTGAGGCGGAAGTGCGGCATGCGGCTCCACGCGTAGTTTTTCTGCGGGTCCTTGAGGTATTCGGCGAGCGCCGGCGCCTGCCATTTTGCGCGGACGTGCGCGAGCGGCGTGCGTGCATGCTCGTCCTTGCCGTCGGCGTCGGGACGCGTGTGGCAGGCGATGCAGCCGAGATTGGCAAAGAGCGCTCCTCCCTGCGGTACGAGCGCCTCGTCGAGCGGCTTGCCCTCGGCGCGCGCGCCGAGCGTGACAAGATACGCGGCAAGATTGGCCGCGCGCTGGTCGGTCTCGCCCGGCTTGCCGTCCGCGAAGACGCGCGGCATCAGCGAGTGCGGGCGGATGGCGTGCGGGTCATTGATCCACGCGGCCAGCCACGGCTCATAGAATCGCGCGCCGAATTCGCCGAACTGCGGCGCGTCGTGCGCCAGTTCAGGCATGCCCTCGCCCTTCGCAGGCACGATGTCCGCGCCCGCATGGCACGCAGTGCAGCGCAGCTCGGCGAAAAGCAGCCGCCCTTCCCGGAGCCGCTCGCCGGTGCGGAGCGCGGCTGCTGCGGCATTGTGCCGGAAGGCGGTCGGCGGCACCGGCTCCCACGCGAATTCCTTCGACGACCACAGCAGCCGCAGGAGCGCGTCGCCTTTCGCCGGGCTGGTGAATTCGACGGCCAGCTTGTTCGCGCCTTTCTGGAGCTTGACCGGCTTGCCCTCGGTGCGCGCGCTGCCTTCGAGGATCGCCTCGCCGTTGAGAGTCACCTTCACCGTGCCCTGCACCTCGACCGCGAATGCGTACTCGCCGCGCATGTCGGACATGATCTCGGCCTCCCACTTTGCGGTGAAAGGTCCTGCGGGCAGGAACGGCGTGGACGGCTGGCCGGCGGGGAGCGCGAGCGCGACGAGCCTCGCGGAGCGGGTGTCGGTCTTGCCGCCCGCCGTGAAGGTCAGCGTCACACCTTGCGCGGGAGCCGCCGGGGCTTCGGCGAGTGCGGGCGCTTTCACCGCGTTTTCCTGAGCGCGGACGAGCGGCGAAAACAATGCGAGGTAGGCGAGGGGAGCGAGGAGACGGGCGGGAGTCTTCATGGTTTCAAAGTAGGCGATGCGGCGGAAAAAAACGGAGGGCTGCGATTGCTCGCAGCCCTCCGGGTTTAGCTTTCCGACGGATGGCCCGTCAATGGTGCGCCTGCCGTTCAGCGCTTCGAGGTGTAGGTCACGCCGGGTTTGCCGTTCGGGGCGACGACGTTGATCGTGTTGCCGATGCGATCGGGCACGGGGTTTCCGTCGGCGCCCTTGATGTTCATCTTGATCTCCATCTGCATCACCGGCTTGAGGCCGTCGATTTCGAGGAAGACGGACTTTTTGTCGGGAGAAAGAACCGCCGATTTCACATCGACCGGGTCGTTCCCTTTCTGCTCCGGGTCGCTGACCTTCCATTTCTCGGAGCCGTAGTTCTGGGTCCAGCGGTAGTTGTACTGGATGACGGAATAGTTCGCGGCATCAGCGGCGCTGGCGGCGTCGAGCGCATTGGTGAACTCGATGCGGATTCCCTTGTCGGTGATGTGCAGGCCGTTCTGCATCGTCACGGGCTTGCCGGTGTAGCGGACGCGCTGGACGGCGCCGTCTTTCGCGCCGTCGGTCTGCCAGCCTTTGAGGCCGGCGACGTAAAGCTGGCCGTCCACCGGGCTGAAGCGCGCGCGGCAGATGCCGGTGGTAAACTTCAGCGGGAACTTCACGACGCCGCCCTGCGGCACGTCGCCGACGCGCTCCTGGAGCACGTTGAAGAGCGAGGACTTGCCGTAGCTGAGATAGAGGAGCTGGCCGGTGAGCGGGCCCCATTTGTCGCTGGTGACCCAGACTTGCGAGCCGTTGGAGTTGTCCATGTCCTTTGGCACCCAGCAGAGGTGGGGCTGGTAGGAGGTGGGCAGCGGATCGCGGTGTGAAAGGTCCACGACGCCGACGAATTCGCCGGGCTTCGAATAGTGGATGTAGTCGGCCGGCACCCACGTGCCTTCGTTGTCGCCGCTGGTGATTTCGTCGTTCGGGCCCACGCCGATGCCATTGGGCGCGCGGATGCCGGTGGAGAAAATCTCGAATTTCGAGCCGTCCTTCGAGACTTTGAAAATGCAGCCGTTGTGATCGCTCAGCGGACCCCAGCCACGGCCGCCGGGATTCACCGGGCCGCCTTTGGAGAAGTAGAAGTTTCCCTTTGAGTCGGTATCGAGGCCGAAGGCGAACTCGTGGAAGCCCGGCGTGACCTGCATGTCGTTGTTGAAGTTTTCGTAGAGGTCCGCCTCGCCGTCGTTGTTCAGGTCGTTGAGCCGCGTGATCTGGTCGCGGGCGAGGACGTAGATCTTTTCATCCACGATGCGCAGGCCGAGCGCGTGAAAGAGGCCGGTCGCGTAGCGCTTCCACTCAATGTTTTCGAGCTTGGCGTCGATGCCCTTTCCGATCCACACGTCGCCGCTCCAGGTGGAGAAGGCGATGCGCCCGTCCTTGAAAAAGTCGAGGCCGGCGATGCGGATTTTCGATTTGTAGGGATTGTCGAGCGGTGCGCGGAGGTCATCGACGACGTAGGGAAACGCGCCGTCCTCCTTGCCCAGTTCGCCTTTCACTTTCACCGTCTCCGGCCAGTGCGGCGCTCCGCCGCGGGTGAGCGCGATAAGGTCGCCGGGCTTGGCCGCACCTTTCACCGCCTCGCCGAGCTTCGCCGCGTCGGCGGCATTGCCTTTCGCATAGACGACCTTGAACGCCTGCCCCTTCGCAAAAGCGGGGAGCTTGAGCGTGACGCGCGAGCCGTTCGCCTCGAGCTTCGCGCCGCCGGGCGCGCCGACCAGGCCGATGACCACGCGCGAGTCCGGGTTCTTCGCGTCATTTGGCGCGACCGCTTTGTCGCCCTCGATCGCCGCCGCGGCGCCTTCCGGCCCGTCCGCGAGGACGAGCGTGGAGGCCGCGCCGGGCGTGATGACATTGAAGGTGCGCGTGAGCAGCACGTTGTCGCCCGCCTTTTCCTGGGCCGGCATTTCGAGCAGCGTGGCCTCGCCCACCGTGTAGGCGAAGACGACGTTGTCGCCGTGCAGGTAGAGGCCGCGATATTTCGCCCACTCCTTTGGCAGCGGCCCGAACGGTACCTTTGCCGCGCCGGGGCCGGTCGGCAGTTTCCGCGGGTCCGCGAGTTCGGCGCCCTTGCTCCAGCCTGGGCCGGGGTTCGTCTGGAAGTAGATGCTCGCGCCCTGCGCCGGACCGGGATTCGGGCCGTGGCCGCCGTCGAAGACGACGCCTTTGAGCTTGAGCCATCCGCCAGTCCAGCCGCCCGCCATGCGGAGGAGATCGGTGTCGAAAATCTGCGCGGCATCCGCCTCCTTGCCGAGCTTGACGGCGATGCCTTTGTTCGCGGCACCGGCAGTCTTCGCTCCGTCGAGCGTGCTCTTGCCGTCGGCATTCAGGTAGGTGGCGGTGAGGAAGCGGCCGTAGTCCATTTCCTCCCACCAGTTCGCCGCCGAGGCGGAGAGCGTGGAGAGGCCGAGGAGCGCGGCGGCGAGCAGATGCTTTGGGTTGGGTTTCATAAGAATGGAAAAGGACGCGGGATTGCGTGGCAGGGGGTTTGGTGTAGCCGGTTCAATCATGCAGTCGAAGGGAAATTAGGGACTCCGAGATATGTCAGGGAACGGCCGCATCGGTTTCGGCAGAAGCCCTGCGGCGCTTTCGTGAGACGTGCGGGAGCGGGGGAGAGAGCGTCGCCATTGGGCGGAAAATTCCTGTTTACAAACTGCCGCCTCTCCTCTCTCTTCACCGCCCCACGCGCGTTCCTGCAAAAAATCGCACCGTTGGTCCCTGGGTCTCCGAGTCTCATGCTCGGAGGCTGTCGCGCCAGGGGTAACCCGGTGTTTTATAGAAAGAAACTGAAACCATGCCTGTCCGTTTAGGTCGTTTCGAAATGCCGAAGTCCCTCACTAAAGACGAGGACTCGTGCTCAGATACATACGCAAAGTTCGTCGCCGAGCCCTTCGAGGCCGGCTACGGCCACACCGTCGGCAACTCGCTCCGCCGCGTGCTGCTCTCGTCGCTGGAAGGCGCCGCCATCACCTCGGTGAAAATCGAAGGTGCGAACCACGAGTTCCAGACCCTGCCGCACGTCGTCGAAGACGTGACCGACATCGTGCTCAACCTCAAGAAGATCAAGTTCAAGGCGCACGACCACGACGTCCGCAACCTGACCCTGTCCGTGAACAAGGAAGGCGTCGTCACCGCCGGCGACATCACCGACAGCGCGCAGTGCGAAGTGCTGAACAAGGACCAGATCATCTGCACGCTCGACAAGAAGACCAAGTTTGAAGCCGAACTCGAAGTGAAGGTCGGCCGCGGTTTCTCCCGCTGGGATGAAAACAAGCACGCCGACCAGGCGATCGGCGTCATCGCCATCGACTCCATCTTCTCGCCGGTCACCCGCGTGAAGTACGCCGTGGGCAACACGCGCGTCGGCCAGCGCACCGATTACGACAAGCTCGAGATCGAGATCTGGACCGATGGACGCATCACGCCGGAAGAGGCGCTCGTGCAGTCTTCGTCCATCCTGAAGAAGCACTTCGAGCCCTTCTACGCGTATGACGAAAACGCGGTCCAGTTCGACGAGACTCCTCAGGCGCAGAGCCAGGAGAACCAGAAGATGAAGAAGCTTCTGAACATGAGCGTGAACGAGATCGAACTCTCCGTCCGCGCCGCGAACTGCCTGAACAACGCGAACATCACCACCGTCGGCCAGCTCGCGCAGAAGTCCGAGGCCGAGATGCTGAAGTACCGCAACTTCGGCAAGAAATCGCTCAATGAGATCAAGGAAAAGCTCACGCAGCTCGGACTCTCGCTCGGCATGAAATTCGAGGCAGGCCTCGTCGAGCCGCAGAGCGCGGAAGCGGCCCTCGCGGCGGCCCAGTAACCCACACACCAGCCACACCCCATGCGTCACCAAAAAAAGACGGTCAAACTGGGCCGGAAGGAAGGGCATCGCAAATCGATGCTCTCGAATCTCGCCTGCAGCCTGATCGAGCATTCCCGGATCAAGACCACCCTCGCCAAAGCCAAGGCTGTGAAGCCGCTCGCGGAGAAGATGGTCACCCTCGGCAAAAAGAAAACGCTCCACGCCCGCCGCACCGCGCTCGCCGTGCTGCGCCAGGCGGACGTCGTAAAGATGCTTTTCGACGATGTCGCGCCGCGCGCCGCGGACCGCAAAGGCGGCTACACGCGCATCATCAAGCTCGGCCAGCGCAAGAGCGACGCCTCGGAGATGTGCTTCATCGAGTGGGTGGACTCTCCGGTGGTCGTCGAGACCGCCGTGCCGGAGCCGAAGCCCGCGAAAAAGCAGGCCGCGAAAAAGGCCGAGCCCGCCGCAGAAGGCGAGGCAAAGCCCGCGAAAAAGCCGCGTGCAAAAAAGACGGACGCCAAGAAGTCCGAAGAGAAGAGCGGGGAGTAGTCCTACCGCGCTTCGCAAAATCATTGAAAGGGCGGCGTCCACTCCGGGCGCCGCCCTTTTCTTTTCCTCGGGAAAGGGCCGGCAGGACACCGGCTGCGCGGCCGCCTCCGGCGGGTCGCCCCGGCGCCGTTTACGCTACGGAGATGACGGCGCGCATGGAGTGCTTCGCGGTCGGGGCGAGGGTGATGGCGTTTCCGGCGGTGTTGGCGGTTTCGATGCAGGCCATGCGGGGCCACTCGTCGTCTCCGAAGTCTTCCATGGCCGCGGCCTTCTCGATCCACGGATTCCAAATGACGGTCGTTTCGGAGCCACTCTTCTCGATGGTGATCCGGCGCGCGGCGCGGGGATCATCGAGCACGCAGGTGGCGCGGGTGCCGGGGAAAATGCGGTCTGTCTCCCCGGTGAAACGAAGCGGCTGCGGGCCCTCGGTCCTGGGTTTCAGGGCGTCGGTCTTGTCGAGGTAGGAGGCATTTCCGAGGCCGGAGATGGCGGCTTCGCGGACATCGCCGACCGCCAGGTAGGTGTGGAGCGCCTCCTCAAACCGGAACGGGGCGGCGGACACGTTTTCGACCTCGAGCATCATCGCAAGCTGCCGGCCGACGGTGATGTGATGGCGCAGCACAAAGTCATGCGGCCAGAGCGCGCGGGTCGCGTCATTCGATGTGAGGCGGAGGACTGTGGCGACCGTCTGGTCGCCATCGACCGAGAGTGACTCGACCTCCCACGGCATGGTCCGCGCGAAGCCGTGGGCGGGCAGCTCGGGCTTTTCCGAATGCGCGGAGAACCACGGAAAGCAGACGGGCACGCCGCCGCGGATCGGCTTTCCATTTTCAAAAAAGCTGCGGGCGCTGACGAAGAGGACGGGCGCTGCGCCGGCCGGCTGGAAGTGGGTGACATGCGCGCCGTGCAGGCAGATATGGGCCTCCGCGAGCGGCGAGGTGATCGCGAGCCGGGTCAGTCCGCCGGCGCCGGGCTCGAAGCGGGCGAGGTCGGGGATTTCGAGGGAGCGAAGGGCTTGGGCATCGGGCGTCATGCCGGGGACTCTAGAAACAGCGCCCGGTGCGCCAAGAAAAATGGCGCATTTCACGCGGGCGGGAATTTCTGTTGGAGGGGAAGTTTCAGGCAGCTAGTGTGCGCGACCTTTTTCCCGACCCTGTCCGATTTCGTGAGTCAAAAATCCCAAGTCCCACCACCCGCCGCGCGCCGATTTTCATCCGAGGTGGCCGGATCCGTTCTGGTGCTGATGTTTCTCCTGATCCTCGCGGGCGGTGTGTGGAAGTCCCGCATGATCGGTGCCGAGCGGGAGCGGGCGGCTGCGGCGGTGAATGGCTGGGCGCAGGCGGCCGGGGACGCAGGGACGCTGGGACCCCTGCTCGCGGAGCAGGCGAGGCTGTCGCGCGATTTCATCGGCTGCGGGTATGCCGTCTCGGCGGCGCTGCTGCTGGTGGCGGTGCTCATGGCGACGCTGTACCTTTTTCAAAAAGGAGCCCGGCGCACCGATGCGGATCTGGCGGAAAGGGAGGGGATCCTCCGCAAACTGCGGGAGGCGGAGACGAAGTACCACTCGATCTTCGACAACGCGATGGAGGGGATTTTTCAGACGACGCCTGAGGGGCGCTTCATCACGGCCAACCGCGCGCTCGCCCGGATGTACGGCTACGACTCGCCGGAGGATCTGATGGCGAAACTGACCGATGTCTCGGCGCAGCTCTATGTCGATCCCGCGCGGCGGGAGGCGCTGCTGCAGGCGCTGCAGGAGGAGGAGGCGGTGGCGAATTTTGAGTTTGAAATCATCCGCGCGGACGGCCGGACGCTGTGGGTGCGGGAGAATGTGCGGGCCGTCCGCGACAAGTCCGGCGCGCTGCTTTATCTGGAGGGCACGGTCGAGGATGTGTCGGACCTGTGGTGGGGCGAGCAGCGGCGGCGCCTGCAGTACGCGGCGGCACGGGTGCTCGCGGACGCGGCGAGCGTGGAGGAGGCGCGGCCGAAAATCCTGCGGACGGTTTGCGAGACGCTCGAGTGGGACATGGGCGCGGTATGGGACGTGGATGCGGATGCCGGCGTGATGCGCTGCGTGGAGGTGTGGAGTGTGCCGGAGATCGACATCGGAGAGTTTGAAAGGGAGAACGCTGAGCTGGAGTGCCGGCGGGGACAGCGGCTCGCGGGCGAGGTGTGGGAGCTCGGCGAGCCGAGCTGGGTCGCGAATCTCGCGGGTGCGGACGGATATCCGAATGCGCAGCCTGCCTTGAAGTGCGGCATGGCGTCGGCCTTCTGCGTCCCGATCGAGGTGCGCGGCGAAGTCCGCCATGTGCTCGAGTTTTTCAGCCCAAGAATAGCACCGCCCGATGACGAGCTGATGAAAACGCTCGGCGGGATCGCCAGCCAGCTCAGCCACCTCATCGAGGGGAAGCGCTCCGAGGAGGCGCTGCGCCGGAGCGAAATGCGCAAGGCCGCGATCCTGCGCTCGGCGCTCGACTGCATCATCACTTTCGGCGTCGAGGGGGAGATCACGGAATTCAATCCCGCTGCGGAGCGCGCCTTTGGCTGGACTGAGGAGCAGGCGCTGGGGCGCGAAATGGCGGAGCTCATCATCCCTGAAACGCTGCGCGAGAGCCACCGGCGAGGGCTCGCGCTCTACGACGCCACGAATGCAGGCCCCGCGCAGGGCCGGCGCACGGAGCTGACCGCGATGCGCAGCGACGGCTCGGAGTTTCCCGTGGAGCTGTCGATCAGCCGCATCCTCATCGATGCGAAGCCGATGTTCACCGCCTACCTGCGCGACATCACGGAGCGGAAGAAGGCGGAGCGCATCAACGCGGAGCTGGCGGCGGTCGTGGCGAACTCGAATGACGCGATGGTGGCCTGCACGCTCGACGGGGCGATCACGGGCTGGAATGTCGGCGCGGAGCACATCTACGGCTACTCGTCCGAGGAGGTCATGGGGCAACCGCTCCACATGCTCATTCCGCCGGAGCGGCTGGATGAGTTTCCGCAGACGCTGAACATGGTGCGGCGGGGCGAAAACCTCGCGAACTACGAGACCATCCGGCAGCGGAAGGACGGGAAAAAGATCAGCGTCTCGCTGACCGACTCGCCGATCCGCGGCGAAGGGGGGCGCGTCACCGGCCTGTCGTCCATCGCGCGCGACATCACCGAGCGGAAGCGGCTGGAGGAGGAGCTGCTCCAGGCGCAGAAGATGGACGCCGTGGGCAGGCTGGCTGGCGGCATCGCCCATGATTTCAATAACATCCTCACCGCGATCCTCGGCTACAGCGACCTCATCATCGGACAGATCGACGAGCGGCAGTGGATGTACAAGCACCTCGCCGAAATCCGCAAGGCGGCGGATTTCGCCGCGTCGCTCACGCACCAGCTCCTCGCTTTCAGCCGCCACCAACCGCTGGTGCCCCGCGTCTTCAATCTCAACGACAACGTCCGCAGCATGCAGAAAATGCTCCAGCGCGTGATCGGCGAAAACATCGCGATCCGGACGCAGTTCAAGGCGGAGATCGGGCGGCTGAAGGCTGACCCCGGCCAGCTTGAGCAGGTGCTGCTCAATCTCTGCGTCAACGCGCGGGACGCGATGCCGAAGGGCGGTTCCATCACCATCCAGACTTCGGATGTGACCTACTTTCTCGACGACACCTACTCGGTGAACGAGATGCCGGCGGGCGATTATGTGAAGCTCACGGTCACCGACACGGGGCACGGCATGACGCCGGAGGTGCGGAAGCACATCTTCGAGCCGTTTTTCACGACGAAGGAGAAAGGGCAGGGGACCGGGCTGGGTCTGGCCACCTGCTACGGCATCGTGAAGCAGAGCGGCGGCTACATCACCGTGGACAGCGCGGTCGGCGGCGGGACGACCTTCGCCATCTACCTGCCGCGGGTCGATGAGAGCGGGGAGAAATCCAGCGGCAAGAAGGAGGTCGGGCAGATGGTGGGCGGCAATGAAACCGTGCTCTACGTCGAGGATGAGATCACCGTGCGCAGCCTCACGACGCACGTCCTCCTGCGCCTGGGCTACACCGTGCTCGAGGCCGCCGACGGCGTGAGCGCGAGGGACGTGGTCGCGACGCACGGCGGGCGGAAGATCGACCTGCTCTTTTCAGATGTCGTGCTGCCGGATTCCGGAGGGCAGGATCTCGCCGAGTGGATCCTCGCGCGGAACGCGGAGACCAGGATCCTTTTCACCTCGGGATACGTGGATGAGAATATTCTCAAGCGGCACGGGCTGGACGGCGACACCGCATTCCTGCAAAAGCCTTTCACGCCCGCCGAACTGGCCAAGAAAGTCCGTGAAGTCATCGACGGCCCGCCCGCATGAGCAGAGTTATAATGTCCGCGTCCCACAATTCATGAAAACCGTTTTCACCGCTTTCGGATTCCTCATTTTCGCGATCCTGATGCTCCCGGCGCTGATCAAGCCGCCTGCGGATGCGCTGGCTGCTGACAAGGCCCAGGTGGAGGCGCTCGCGAATGCGCTCGGTGCGGCCCTGATCGAGTACCACGGGGTTTACGATGAATTCCCCGAGGGCGAGCACCGCGAGGTCCTGAAAAAGCTGAAGGGAAAGAATAAGAAGGAAGTCGTGTTTTTCGAATCCCCGCCCGATTCCCTGAGTGACGACGGCGAGTTTCTCGATCCGTGGGGCACGCCGTTTCGCATCGAGTTTGACCATGCGCAGAAGCTCCCCCGCATCCACTCCGCCGGACCGAACCGGGTTTTTGAGGGCCATTCAGCCATGAACCACATGTTCAGTGATGATTACCGCAACTGGCGCTGAGCCCCTGCTTTTCCACCCGCGCATGCCCGAACCATCCTCCCGCCCCGCGCCCGATTTCCGGCCCGTAGAGATACTGCTCGTGGACGATGATCCCGGCGATGTGCTGCTCGCGTGCGAGGCGTTTGCCGATGGGAAGATGGCGAACCGCATGCACTTCGCGGAGGACGGGGAAAAGGCGCTCGCTTTCCTGCGGCGTGAGGGCGGCTTTGCGAATGCGCCGGCGGTGGACATCATCCTCCTCGACCTGAATATGCCGCGCAAGGGGGGGCGCGAAGTGCTGGCCGAGCTGAAGGCCGATCCGCAGCTCGCCGGGATCCCGGTCGTCATCGTCACCGGCAGCCTTTTCGAGGGAGAGATATTAAAGGCATACAATCTCGACGTGAACTGCTACATCACCAAGCCGATCGATGTCCCCCAGTTTATGAAAGTCGTGCGCGCCATTCCGGATTTTCAAATCGCCATCGTGACGGGCCGGCCAGCAACGGGAGACCATGTCTAGCGAGACCGTCCCCATCCTGCTCGTCGAGGACAATCCCGAGCACGTCGGGCTGATCCGGCAGCTCCTCGCCACGCCCGATCTCAGCCACTTTCAGCTCGCCGCGGTGGGCACGCTTGCGGAGGCGATCGCGTGGCTGAAGACAGGGAAATGCGAACTCATTCTCCTCGACCTGACACTGCCCGACAGCAACGGGCTGGAGACTTTCATCCACGTCGCCGAGACCGCCCCGGAGACTGCGCTCGTAGTCCTCAGCGGTGTCAATGATGTGGAGCTGGCGATCGAGACCGTGCAGCTCGGCGCGCAGGACTACCTGGTCAAAGGCCGCGTGGACAACCACCTGCTCCTGCGCGCCATGCACTATGCGATCGAGCGCAAGCGCGTGCAGACAGAGCTCAAGCGCGGGCGCGACGACCTCGACTACCGCGTGCGCGAGCGCACCGCCGCCCTGGTCGAGACGAATGCCAAGCTCCAGCAGGAAATCGCAGAGCGCCGCAAGGCCGAGGAGGCCCTGCTGGAAAGCAACCGCCAGCTCAGCACTGCGCTAGGTCAGCTCCGCGCCACGCAGCAGGAGATCATCCAGCGCGAGCGCATGCACGCTCTCGGGCGGATGGCCAATGGCATCGCGCACGACTTTAACAACGCGCTCGCGCCGATCCTCGGCTTCAGCGAGCTGCTCCTGCTCAAGCCGGAGTCGCTCAGCGACACAAAGAAGGTCCGCAACTACGTCGAGATGATCCACTCGGCGGCCAAGGACAGCGCAAAGGTCGTCAGCCGCCTGCGGGAATTTTACCGCTACCGGGATGACTCCGAGGTCTTCACGCCCGTGGTCATCAATGACGTCGTGCTCCAGGCCATCTCCCTCACCCAGCCGCGCTGGAAAGGCCAGGCGCTCGCCGCCGGCTGCCACATCGACATCCGTACGGAGATGGGCGACGTGCCGACCGTCCCGGGGAACGAGGACGAGCTCCGCGAGCTTCTCGTCAATCTGATCTTCAATGCGATTGACGCCATTCCGAAGCGCGGCACCATCACGATCCGCACCGCGGTCCAGGGCCGCTGGCTCGTCCTCACCGTGAGCGACGACGGAGTCGGGATGTCCGACGAAATCAAAGCGCGCTGCCTGGAGCCCTTCTTCACCAGCAAGGAGGACCAGGGCAGCGGGCTCGGGCTCGGCAGCGTCTATGGAATCGCACGCCGGCACGGCGCCGAGATCGACATCCAGAGCGAACTCGGCCGCGGAACGAGCGTCACGGTTTCCCTCCCGCTGGACAAAACCAGCGCGGCACCCGAAGCCCCGAAGCAGATACAGTCCGCCGCGCGTCCGCTGCGGATCCTCGTGGTGGAGGATGAGCCGCTCGTCCGCGAAGTCATCGGCGTCTATCTCACGGAGGACAGTCACCAGATCACCACCGCGGAGAACGGGCGCGAGGGGCTGGAGAAATTCCGCGCAGGCGAATTCGATCTCGTGATGACCGACCGCTCCATGCCCGAGATGAATGGCGATGCCCTCGCCGCGGAGATCAAAAAAATCAACCCCACGCAACCCGTGCTGCTGCTGACCGGATTCGGAGATCTGATGACCGGCGCAGGCGAGCAGCCGCTCGGCGTGGACCTGGTGGTGAGCAAGCCTTTCACCCTCAGTGCGCTCCGCACGGCAATTGCGAAGTTAACCGGGAAGTAGCTCGCCTTCCGCCGCGGAGACGCGCAGGATTTACGTGTAACCCTTCGGAACGATGTCCTCGGCCCAACCGGAAAAACTGCGCGTTCTCCTCGTCGAGGACAATCCGGGTGACGTTTTCCTGCTCCGGGAAATGGTCAACGAGGAGCCGGGCGCCCACATGCGCGTCGTCGCGGAGACAGGCGATCTCGCGGGAGCCATCGCCTGCATGACATCGGGCGAGGCGGATGTGGTGCTGCTCGATCTTTCTCTCCCCGGATGCAGCGGGGTGGAGGCCTTCAACGCCGTTCACAAAGCCGCGCCGGAGGTTCCCATCATCGTCCTGAGCAGCGAAGACGATGAGGAACTCGCGCTCCAAAGCGTCCAGCTCGGGGCGCATGAGTACCTCGTCAAGGGTCGCATCGATCCGCGCCTTCTCCACCGCGCGCTGCGCTACGCCGTCGAGCGCGCGAGGAGCGAGGCGCAGCTCGCCCATGAGCGCGACCTCCTCAATACGCTCCTCGAAAACATTCCCGACCGGATTTATTTCAAGGACAAGCGCAGCCGCTTCATCCGCATCAATCGCGCGCTCACGGACCTCCTCGGCCTGAAAAAACCCGAGGACGCCTACGGGAAATCGGACGCGGACTTTTACGGCGCCGCGCACGCCCAGGCGGCGCGCGAGGATGAGATCCACGTCATGCAGACGGGTGAGCCGATCCTTGGGAAGGTCGAGTTTGAGTCACTCATCGGGGGCGGCAGGTCCTGGTCGCTGACCACGAAGCTGCCGCTGCGGGACCGGCAGGGTCGCATCATCGGCACCTGCGGCATCTCGCGGGAAATCACGGCGATCAAGGAAATGGAGGACCAGCTCGCGACCGAGCGGAATCTCCTCCGCGCGGTGATCGACAATCTGCCCGACCACATCTTCCTCAAGGATGCGGAAGGCCGCTATCTGCTCGATAACGTGGCGCATCGCCGTTCCGTCGGCGCGAGCGAGTCCTCCGAGGTGCGCGGGCGTACCGTCTTCGATTTCTTCCCCGACGAAGCCGCGCGTGCCTTCCACCAAGATGACATGGCCGTCATCAGATCCGCCCAGCCGATCGTCAATCATGAGGAGGAGATCGCAGACGCCCGCGGCAACCTGCGCTGGCTGCTGACCTCCAAAATTCCCTGGCTCAATGACGGCGGACAGGCGGTCGGACTCGTCTGCATCAGCCGCGACATCTCCGAGCAGAAGCTCGCCGAGTCCCACCTCAAACAGGCCAACGCCGATCTGAAGGCGCGTCGCGAGGACCTGATCGCCGCCGTCAGCGATCTGCAGGACGCCCATCGCGAGCTGCGCGCCGTGCAGCTCCAGCTCATCGATGCGGAAAAGATGAAATCCATCGGACGCCTCGCCGCGGGCGTCGCGCACGAAGTCAAAAACCCACTCGCGATTCTCAAGCTCGGGCTCGATTTCCTCGCCTCCCAGCCGCCGGCCGACGCGACGGTGCCGGAGATTCTCAGGGAGATGTCGGAAGCCGTGGGTCGGGCTGACGGCGTCATCCGCGGCCTGCTCGATTTCTCGGCGCCCAAGCAGCTCGAAACCAGCCGTGCGAGTCTCAATGTGGTCATCAATCAGGCCCTCCGGCTCGTGCGCGGCGAAATGAAGGGAGGCTGCCAGATCCGGCGGGAACTGCAGGCCGACCTCCCGCCGCTCGTCCTCGATACCGGCAAGATCAGCCAGGTCTTCGTCAATCTCCTGACAAACGCCCTTCACGCCATGGAAGGCGGCGGCACCCTGACGATCCGCACCTACTCCAAACAGCTCACCGGAGTCGGTGCCAACATCTCCGACAAACGCTCCGAATCCTTCCGGGTCGGCGAAACCATCGTCGTCGCCGAGATCGACGACACCGGGTCTGGCATCCCGGAAGAAAAGCTCGGCAAGATCTTCGAGCCCTTCTATACAACGAAGCCAACCGGAAAAGGCACCGGCCTTGGGCTTTCAGTTGTCCGAACCATCATCGACCTCCACGGCGGCACCATCGATATCCAGAATCTCCCGGAGCGCGGGGCACGCGTGACTCTCATGTTTCAAGTTTGACCATCACCCAACCACCCAGCCAACACACCCATATGGAAAAGAAACGCCTCTTCATCGTTGATGACGAATCCGGATTCACCCGGCTCCTCAAGCTCACCCTGGAAAAAACCGGCAACTATCAGGTTCTCGAGGAAAACGACGGCTCCAAGGCTTGGTTGAAGGCTCGCGAGTTTAAGCCCCACATCATTTTCCTCGATATCGTCATGCCCAAGATCGACGGCGGCGACGTGGCGCAGCAGATCCGCTCCGATCCCGTCCTCGCGCATGTGCCGATCATCTTCCTGACGGCCATCGTCTCGCGCACCGAGACCAAGCATGAGATCGGCGGATTCCCGTTCCTTGCCAAGCCCGTCAGCCTCGAGGCCATCACCCGCTGCATCGAGGAGCACATCGGAAAATAGGCCGGCATTCCATTCCGGCACGGCGGGGCAAACGCGGCGGGCCTGCAAGTCTGCAAGGCATGCGGGGGGATTTTCCGGGCAGAAACGGCCCCTGCTCATTAGCTCGAGCGTGAGTTATGGGGCTGGCTCGCCAGCTTCCATCCGATCCGCGAGGCGCCGGGCGCGATGCAAGATTCAGTGGGATGGAATGAGTGCCGCATCAAGTCATCCGATCTCTACGCTCGTAATGCCAGAGGATGTGGAAAAGGCCGCCGGCTTTCTGTCCTTGATGCACTCATCCACAAATGGACTCGTCCAGATCTGAGGAGCGCTTCATCTCAGCTCTCAGCGTGAAAGCACGGCGCAACAATGCGCTTGAAGAATCTCCATATGGCGATATAAGGTTGTTACGCAGCCGAACAAATTATGACATCCATCGATCCCCGACAGCTCCACGGGCGCCGCCAGCGAGGCGATACGCTTAACCTCCTCGACGTCCGCACGCCCGCGGAACACGCGGAAATTCACATCCCCGGCGTACAGCTTATGCCGCTCGACCGGCTCGATGCCACGCAGCTCGAGAGCGCGAATGGTTTCGCGAAGGACCAGCCGCTCTACGTCTTGTGCCGCTCAGGCAGTCGCGCGAAGCAGGCGGCTGAGAAATTGGAAAAGGAAGGATTCACGCAATGCCACGTCGTCGAGGGAGGCACGATGGCGTGGGCCGCTGCGGGTCTGCCCGTGAATCGCGGCGCCAGCGGAGTCATCCCGCTGGAGCGGCAGGTTCGCATCGCCGCCGGCCTCATGGTGCTGGCGGGCGTGCTGCTCGCGCAGTTCGTCCATCCGGCCTTCATCTGGCTGTCGGGTTTCGTCGGCGCCGGGCTAACGTTCGCCGGCATCACGGACTGGTGCGGCATGGGCCTGCTCATCGCACGGATGCCGTGGAACCAGCGCGGCGCGGGATCGTGCTGCGCGAAATAGCCGGACCTGCCTGCCATGTTTCTCCGCCAAATCTCCGATCCGCATCTTGCCCAATACGCCTATATCATCGGCTGCCAGCGCACCGGCGAGGCCATCGTCATCGACGCCGAGCGCGACATCGACCGCTACCGCGAAGTCGCCGAGCAGGAGGGCTTGCGCATCACCGCTGTCGCCGAGACGCACATCCACGCGGACTTCGTGAGCGGCGCACGCGAGTTCGCCGTGTCGGATCCGGCGGTGAAAATCTACGTCTCCGCCGAGGGCGGGCCCGACTGGCAGAGCGAGTGGACCGAGGGGCTGCCAAACGTCACGCGGCTGCGGGACGGCAATGTTTTCAAGGTCGGCAACATCGAGTTCAAAGCCGTCCACACGCCCGGGCATACCCCCGAGCATATGATCTATCTTGTGACTGACATCGGGGGTGGGGCGGATGAGCCGGTCGCAATGCTCAGTGGCGATTTCATCTTTGTCGGCGATGCCGGACGCCCCGATCTTCTTGAGCAGGCCGCTGGTCACGAGGGGACGCAGGAGCAGGGCGCACGGCAGCTTTTCGCGAGCCTGCGCAAAGTTTCCGACCTGCCGTGCCACTTGCAGGTGCTCCCGGCGCATGGCGCGGGCAGCGCGTGCGGCAAGGCGCTCGGCTCGGTGCCGAATTCGACCTTCGGCTACGAGGGAAAATTCAACCCCGCACTCAAGCTCGCGGCTGGCGGGGACGAACAGGCGTTTGTGGATTTCATCCTCAGCGGCCAGCCCGAGCCGCCCGCGTATTTCGCGGACATGAAGCACGTGAACAAGGTTGGCCCCGCCTTGCTGGGCTCCTTGCCGCAGCCGCGCCGCCTGCATCTCGACGAGGTGCTCGCACGAATCGCCGAGCCGGGATTCGTGGTGCTGGACACGCGCGAACGCGATGCCTATTTCGCCGGCCATCTTTCCCGCAGCCTTTTCGTACCGCCGGAAAAATTCTCCGACTTCGCCGGCAGCTACCTCGTGCCGGGGAGTGAAATCGTGCTTGTGGTGGAAGACGCGGCCGAGACGGAGGATTTCGTGCGTCAGCTCGTGCGCATGGGCTTCGACAATATCTGCGGGGTGCTGCCCGCGAGAGCCGTGGAGTCCGCGCCCGGTGCGCTGAAAGCGGTGACCCGCGCCGTGACGTTCCGCGACGTGCCGGCGCTCATGGCCGATGGCTCGGATGTCCGGGTGCTCGACGTGCGCAAGGCGACGGAGTTTGCCGCCGCCCATTTGCGCGATGCGCAAAACATCGCCCACAGCCGGCTTCGTCCGCGCCTCGGAGAGGTGGCGGCGGATGTTCCGCTTGTTGTCCATTGCGCCAGCGGCCTGCGCGCGGCGGGAGCGTGCGCCTTCCTCGAACGCGCTGGCCGCGAAGCCGTCTGCGTCGCGGACAAATTCGAGAACGTGCCAAAAGCCCTGCTCGCCTGACGGATGGGAGCGTGGACGCACGAATTGCCCGGGCTCGCGTGCGGCCTCGTGGTCGGCATCTCGCTCGGCTTGACCGGCGGCGGCGGCTCCATCTTCGCCGTGCCGCTGCTTATCTACGTCCTCGGCGTGCCGGTGCGGACGGCCATCGGCCTCAGCCTCGCGGCGGTCGGCGTCACTGCGGGATTCGGCGCGGCGCTGCGGTTGAAAGCGCGCGAAGTCGAAGTGTTGCCGGGACTCATCTTCGCTGGCGGCGGCATGGTCTTCGCGCCGGTCGGCGTGTGGCTCGGGCACTTCATTCCCCCTGCGGTGCTGCTCTCCATCTTTGCCTTGCTGATGAGCTTTGTAGGCTGGCGCATGTGGCGTGGCAAGGCAGAGACCGGCGGCACACCCGGCCCGTGCGTTTCGCGCGGCGGCGGCAGGCTCGGCCCCGGCTGCTACTCGCGGCTTATCGGCGCGGGTGCCGCCGCTGGCGTGCTCTCCGGGCTGTTCGGCATCGGAGGTGGCTTCATCATTGTACCCGCGCTGCTCTACGTCACGGGCACGGGCATTCACCGCGCGGTCGCCACGTCGCTGCTCGTCATCTTTCTCATCTCGCTCTCCGGCGTCGCCGCGAGCCTGCTGCACGGGCAGGCGTTTCCGATGCCTGTCTCCGCGATCTTTGTCGGAGGCGGCTTTGCCGGAATGCTCCTCGGCAGCCGCTGGCGCTCGCGCCTCAGCGGCCCCGCGCTGCGCAAAGTCTTCGCCGCCGCCATGTGGATCGTCGGCGCCTACATGCTGGCGCGAAATGTTTCACAACTCACATCCCGCTGACCGCCATGAAAAAGGCCTCGCATCACTCCAGCCTCATCGTCGGCGCCGCGCGTTTGCTGGTCGTGAAAGTGAACGCGGAAGCCCGGCCGGTGATCGCTGGCAGTCAGGGCATCCGCACGACTGGCGCCCTCGCTGCCCGCGGCGCCGGGGCTAAATGCTGAATTTTCCGACTTTGACGAGCGCCTGCTTGTTGAGGCGGTCGCAGACGAGCGTGCAGAGCTGCATCACCATCTTGTCACTGATCGAGTAGTGCGCGCTGGTGCCCCGCTGTTCGCGGCCGAGAAATCCGGCGTCGCGCAGGATGCCGAGTTGTTTGGAGATATTTGCCTGGGAAAGCCCGACGGCCTCGACGAGTTCGTTGACGGTCTTCGGCCCGGCCTTGAGTTCCTGCAGGATCGCGAGGCGAGTCGGCTCGGAGAGCGCACGGAAATTGGAGGCGATTTTCTCGAGGGCGGCGCGGTTCTGTTTGGCCATAAATCAGCGGGCTCTATATCGCTCACTAACGATGAACGACAAGTTGAAAGGTGCCGGAGGGGGAGGCGGGGAAGCCAGGCTGATGCCGGCGAAAACAGCGAAAAACGGGCTGGTTCGCCGCCTTTTTCTCCGCCCCGCGGAATGGCTGCCTTACTAGGATTTGAACCTAGACAAAACGATTCAGAGTCGTTTGTGCTACCGTTACACCATAAGGCAAAATGGGAGGGCAGAAGCTATGGATGGAGGACCGCTTGTAAATGAAATATTCCGCTGGGAAGCGG